>DATKAX010000076.1:0-13527 GCA_035514595.1 Burkholderiales bacterium | reverse complement strand
CTCCGCCACTCAAGATCTGCACGCTTCCCACGCTGATATCGATGGGGCCGGTTTTGCCGTCGGAAAACGCGAAGGACTCGATGAGGCCGCCATCGCCGACCGTCAGGCTGCCCGCCGTGATCGAGATACCGCTCGCATCGGCAGGGCCTGCTGAAAACGTCTGGACCGCCGCGCCATCGCGGATCGTCACCGACTCGCGCGCGTCGATATCGATGCCTAAGACCGCTGCGGGAAAGTCCGCGGTGTCCGACAGAAGTATGGCGCCGGTGTCGAGTACGAGCTGTCCGCTGCGGATCATTACCGTGCCTCCAGGCACGCCGAAGTCCGCGCCGCCAGCGGTAATCCCGCCAAACTCCGAAATGGTTACCTGGCCAAGCCGGGAGAAAGATCCCAGGCCAAGGTCCTGGCTGCTCAAGTCGACGACGCCGGGCGAGCCGACGCTGATGATCCGGGCGAGGCCACCCGGTGCGAACAGCGCCGCCCCCCCCAGCAACTGCACATCGCCTCCGACCAGCGAGAGCGTCTGTCCCGGTGTATCGGCATCGGCAGGAGGATCGACAAAAAGGACGCTCCCATCGAGGATGATCGAGGCGGGGTTGCTGCTCAAGAAGCCAAACGCCTGTGGCGGCGCGGAAGTGAGCACCTCGCCCATGGCCGGTGCAGCGGAGAAGATTGTTTCGTCTGCCAGCCTGATGTAGTCCGCGGTGCTGGCGTGGAAAGCTCCTCCTACGTCGACGAACGCATTGGGGCCGAAAACCACGCCGTTCGGGTTGATGAGATAGAAATTCGCGCTCCACATCGGCGACTCTCCGCCGCGCGTGCTGATGAAGCCGTCGATCGTGGACGGCATCCCCCCCGTGACTCGGCTGAGCACGTTCTGCGTATCGCCCGGTCCGTCGAAGATCGCACTGCCGAGCGTGGGCACGTTGAACTGGCCGAAGCTGTGAAACAGGTTAAGCCCTTTCACCGTGCCGCCGCTGATGGTGTAGTTGTCCCCGCCGTTGGCAACTACGGTGCCCAACGTCCCGTCCGCAGTGATCGCCTGGGCCGCGCTGCCGGCTGGCCAGACGACCGCTGCGCTCAGCGCCAGCGAGACGATGAAACTTTCAACCGGGCGCAAGGCCAGGCGACGCCACTTCACTTACCGGTCCCGAAGAACTTCGCCGTTACCAGGCCCTTTCCGCTATCGCTTCCCACGACGATTTCGACGGGCACCTCGAGCGGCGGCTGCGGCAGGACGTCGGCCAGCTGGATGCCGTACACGGCGATGATGACCTCCCACAGCGATTCGTTCTTGCGGTCGCGCGCGAAGGTGGCGTTGACCTGAAGGCCGTCGACCTTGCCGTGGAAGGTGAAAAGCCTGCCGTTCTGCAGCCGCTTGAAGAGACCCGGCAGGATGGTGGTCGAGAACGGGCCGACCCTGACGTAGACCTCCTCATTGGCCGGATCGATGCTGGCATCCTCGCCGAGGGCAAGGTTCGCCTTCATCGCGAAGTGCTGGGGACCGACGGCGAGGCTGTCGACCTCGAAATTTCCGAGCGTTG
Organism: Burkholderiales bacterium; assembly: GCA_035514595.1. GTDB lineage: Bacteria > Pseudomonadota > Gammaproteobacteria > Burkholderiales > SG8-39 > SCGC-AG-212-J23. Next base: position 11,983 of record DATKAX010000076.1, on the reverse strand, counting down.
CGACCGTGGCCGCGATGAGCTGCTCCGTCGGGTTTACCTCGGGATTGTCCGGATCATTGTTGGCAGTCACCCAGTCAAGCGGCAAGCTGACCTTGTTCCCCGGCCTCTTGATCTCTATGTTCAACCGGGTGCGCAGGCGCGTGAGGCATTTCGTTACCCCGCTGTCGCACTCCTGTTGCACGGTCTCCTCGATCTTGGTGGAGAAGCCCTTCTTCAGCGAGGTCGCGATGAATTTGCACGTCGGCTTGCCCGTGCAGGACGACGGCAGCGATGTGCCGGTGTTACCCGGGTCCGTACCGGGCGTGGCATTGATCACGTCAGTGTTGACCGGTTCCAGAACCTGCGAGCCGTCAGACGCCGTAACCAACCGCGTTCCGCTCGCCTCTCCGGTCGACGAGATGGTGTCGCCATTCGGACTCGGAGCCTGCAGACCGGTGAAGGAGCCAACCATGAAAGCACCCGCGGGATAGCCGCCGACCGGCTTGGGCGCCGGGAAATCGAACTGGTCGGAGGTCGCGAGGACCTCGATGCGGCACGGGCTAGTCGTGCTGCAGGTACTGTTCGAGTTCGCGGTGATGGTCGTCGGGTTGAAGGTGATCTTCTGCAGCGTTGCGGATTGCTGAGAGGCGACTGTCGCGGTGATCGTGAACGCCACGGCGCCGCGCGTGTGGGTGAATGTACCGAGAGAGATGCTGTTCGTGGTCACGCCGTTCGCATCCGTCACCGGAGTCCCCGGGCCGAACACGCGCGGCGTCGGGTCCGCATCGGTTCCTTGGCACGCCGGGATGCAGAACTGGATGAGCAACGCCTGCGCCGGCAGCGGGAGCATCGACAGCGACAGGAGCGTCAAAAGGGAGAAACCGATCCTCGGCCAGCGCATCTTCGTCCTCCGTTCTCTCAACATCATGGCCATACAGATTCTCTGCTTCACTTGAGCAGTATCACCGGGGGAGTGAAGTCGCCCGCCAGGATTCTCCCGTTCAGCATGTCTGCGATGTACAGAAGGTTGCCGTCGAGCGTGAGCGCGATCGGGGAGTTGAGTTGCACCGACGTGGCTGGATCGCCGATTCCGCCCGACGAGCCCGCGGTTCCCGTTCCCGCCACGGTCACGACCACACAGCCCTCACCGAAGCATTCTGTAGCTCTTCGGATGCGATGGTTGCCGTAGTCGGCGATGTAGAGGGTCCCGCCGCCTGGCGACACCGCCACGCCGGTCGGTCGCAGAAGCGGGCTCGCCTGCACCGTACTCACATTCCCTCCTAGAGTGACCCTGCGGATCCTGTTGTTGCCCTCATCGGCGATATAGACGATGCCTTCGCCGTCGACCGCCACGCCGACCGGCGAATTGAGCCTCGCCGCCGGGGTGCACTCGTCTATCGTGCAGAACGCCGGGCCAGCGGCCGGACCGTCATTGTCGCCCGGGTACCCCGCAACACCGGCGACGACGAAGATAAGGCCGGACAGGCTGCCGCTGGTGTACAGCTTCTTCACCTGCTGATTCATCCGGTCGACGATGTAGAGATCGTCGTCCTCGTCCACCGCCAGCGCCCGCGGTCCGAACAGCCGCAGGTTCGTGGCGGGAATGCATTGCGTCAGGTCGGCGCCCTGGTCCTCACAGGCCGGTTGCGTGCTTTCGCCGACGGCGTAGGACGTCGGTATTCCGGCCACCGTCGTGATGAAGCTCGAGCCGGCCGCGATCTTCCGGATCGCGTGGGTGCCGGTATCCGCGATGTAGATGTTTCCCAGCGAATCGACGGCGACGCCACTCGGATTGTCGAGTTGCGCCTGCGTGGCCTCGATGCCGTCACCGTTGTAGCCTTGCCAGTCTTGCGGATCGATTTCGGGGTTCCAGCCGATTCCGGCGACCGGTGTCTTGTCCGTCGCGTCGCTGAGATTGACCTTCCAGACCGTATGCGATTCCGGATCCGCGACGTAGGCATACCCTTGGTGCACCGCCACTCCAAACGGCCGGCCGAGGCCCGGCAGGATGTTGGCGATCTCCGACACCGCGACCTCAGGAGTTCCGAGATAGTGAATTATGTTGGCAAGAAATATCTGCGAATCGGGGGAATCGCGACCAGCTTCCATGAAGTTTTGGTCGAACACCACGATCAACACCCCATTGGGGGCGCTGTCCAAATCTCCGACACGGAACACGATGGCCGAGACCAAGCCGGCGGCGTCGATCGTGATGGGCTGACCGCTGCCGGGTGGATTTGCGACCTTGCCGGCAGCGGCGTACGTGACATTGCCGTCTGCAATTATGTTCGGTCCTGTGAATGGCGGCTGAACGGTCTGGGTGCTGGCGTTAATGTTCGAGGCGACTTCGTCGTAGCTTAGCGCACCGCCACCTGCCGCGCTGACCAGCGCGAGGACCGAATTGTTTCGATCCATAACAATGTTGTATTCACCGGCCACGAACATTCTTTTGCCGCTTGCGAGATAGTTGACGAATTGCGCGCGCTCAGTTTCGGTGATCGGTTGTGTGTTGTTGAACCGCAGATCCCAGACTTGGTCGTACCCGGTTAAGCTCTCCGGCACGTTATCCAACGTCTGCACTGTGTGGCCTGCATTTGTCAGCTGGCTTGCGAGGCCGTCAGCTGCAGGCGAATTCCCCGCGCCGCGGATGACTAGAACGGTTCCCGCCAAGGCGCCCGAGACGAAGGCAGAAAGGGCGAGTATCGCAAGTGCTTGCATGGCGTACTTCATACTCACGCAGACTGTATGGAGGTGGCCGCCCTGAGTCATAACGTGCTCCTCGAATGAAATGGCGAGAGACGCTTGAGAGATTGGTTAAACGGTCTTCGGCATGGACGCAGGGACGGCCTAACATGCCGAGGAAAACCATGGAACAGAAACCGTGTACCCAGCGAGTTCTTCTCCGCTTTCGATGGGCATATCACGTGGGGAAAGAGCGCCAGCCCCGAAAGGACGCGGGAGTACAGGTGGGAGCGCGCATGACGCGCGAAAAGACGGCCGATTAGACCCCTCCAGGCCCTCACGACACCGACACCTCCCCTGTTCGATCACGCTATTCCAATTGTCCGGGGCCGTCAATAGCCCGAAGAAGCGCCCGCGGATACCGGCTCGTGCCGGGCTACGCGATGCAGACGGTCAGGCCCGCAGGGCGGGCATGACGTCGCGGGTGAAAAGCTCGAGGGAGCGCAGGGCGTCCTGCGGTGCAAGGTTCCCGAAAGAAAAGACGCAGAGGAGGTAGTTGATGCCGGTCGCGCGCACCAGCTCGCCGAGCTTGTCCGTCACGCTGCGCGGCGTACCGGTGATCAAGGGATGCGCCGAGTCGGCGGAGTAGGGCTCCGTGTTGTGCACGTCCGGGCGGCCGATCTTGCGCGTCAGGTGATGGATGTGCGCGTTCCAGGCCGCGTGCGCCTGCTCGCCCAGGCGGCGCGCCTCGGCCTCGTTCTCCGCGATCACCAGGTGCTGCGTCTTGGCGAGGAAGGGCTCGGCGACGTGGGCGTTGTGGCGCGCGGGGTCGTTGCGGTGGCGCTGCCAGACTTCGCGGTAGCGCTCGAAGAGCGGCTTGCAGTCGGCGAGCTTGCCGAGGAACGCGGTGTGGTAGCCGTGGCGCGCGGTGAACTCGACCGCGTCGCGGTTCGAGCTCGGGAACCAGAGCGGCGGCCAGGGGCGCTGTACCGGCTTGTTGTAGAGCTCCACCTGCTCGCCGCGGTACTCGAGCACCTTCGTCTTGCACGCTGCGAAAAAGACGTCGAGGGTCTCGCGGTATCTCTCGCGAGATTGATCGATGCTGGTGTAGCCGAAGATCCTGGACTCGATCGGCGACACGCCGCGGCCCACGCCGAGCTCCAGGCGCCCGCCCGAGAGCTGGTCGAGCATGCATACCTCGTTGTATAGGCGGTACGGGTCGTACCAGGGCAGGCAGAAGGTGAGCCCGCCGGCGCGCAGGCGCCGGGTGCGCTGGAATATCGCCGAGAGCAGCACGCTCGGCGAGCCGTCGATGGAGAGCGGCGTTCCCTGGTGCTCGGCCACCAGGTAGGCGTGCAGGCCCGCCTTGTCGGCGGCCGCCGCGAGCTCGAGCTTGTGGGCGTACACCTCCGCCGGCGTCCGCGTGTCGGAGGCTTCTACCCAATCAAAAATGCCGATGTCGAGCGCTTTCATAACCGCGACATGGTAAGGTACGCCGCCAAGCGTGAAACCGTGGCGAGAATTCCCTTCACTGACCGCGACCTGAGAGAACTACCGGCGTACGGCATCGCCGAGGCGGCGGGCTATCTACGGCTGCCTGTTTCAACGCTTCGCGCATGGCTGCTCGGACAGCGCTACAAGGTCGGCGAGGGGTCGCGATTTTTCAGGCCGGTCATAGAAATCGCTGATCGCAAGCATCGCCAGCTGTCCTTCATAAACCTGGTTGAAGCGTTCGTTCTGGCGGGCATTCGGCGACAGTACGAGATTCCATTGCCGAAGGTGCGTAAGGCGGTCGACTACCTCCGCCGGACGTTTGGCTCGAACAGACCGCTTGCGGACGAGCAGTTTGAAACCGATGGCGTCGATCTCTTCGTGGAGAAGATGGGCTCGCTCGTCGGAGCCACCCAGGAAGGCCAGATCCAGATGAGGGAGATCATCCGCGATCGGCTGCAGCGGGTCCATCGAGATCCGCGCGGCATTCCCCAGAAGATCGTGCTTTTCCCGGGCCGGGCCAGCCTCGCCGGGAGCGCCGACGTGGTCATCGATCCGCGGCTTTCGTTCGGCCGTCCGGTGCTCGACCGCTTGGGGGTTCGCACGGCCGTCCTCGCGGAACGTTTCGATGCCGGGGATGACATAGAGCTGCTGTCTCGGGAGTACGCTGCCCCCCCGGAAGCGATTCAGAATGCCATCCGCTGCGAACGCCGCGCAGCGTGAAGCAGCTCGTCTCGTTTCCACCACATTTTTCCTGGATCACCAGATCGGCCGAAGCTGCGTGGGTTCGTGGTTACCGGCAAGGATATGAACGCGCAAGAGCTGGGCGAGCTATTGGTCCGATGCTCGGCCGGAATGCTCCGTAGGGTGGCGGGTCGTGCAGGACCGCTCCTGTTCACCATTTCCCGCGACGGAGTGTTCTCGAAAATTCATACGCCCAGATAGCGCTGCCACAGGCTGCGGTCGGCGGCGAGCTCGGCGGAGCTGCCCTGCCAGGCGACGCGGCCGCGTTCGATGATGGTGTGCCGGTCGGCGAGGCGCACCAGGCGCTCGATGTACTTGTCGATCACCAGGATGGTCTGCCCGGCGGCGCGCAGGCGCGCGAGGCAGCGCCAGATCTCCTCGCGCACCAGCGGCGCGAGGCCCTCGGTGGCCTCGTCGAGGATCAGGAGGTGCGGGTTGGTCACCAGCGCGCGGCCGATGGCGAGCATCTGCTGCTCGCCGCCGGAGAGCTGGTTGCCCTGGTTCTCCTGCCTTTCCCTGAGCCTCGGGAAAAGCTCGAGCACGCGCTGCGGCGTCCAGGGATCGGTCCTTGCCGAGCGGTTGTCGGCGAAGGCGACCAGGTGCTCGCGCACGCTCAGGTTGGGGAAGATCTGGCGCCCCTCGGGGACGAGCGCGATGCCGGCGCGCGCGATGCGGTCGGGCGCCTCGCGCTCGATGCGCTTGCCGCGGAACACGATGATGCCGCCGCGCGCGCGCGTGAGGCCCATGATCGAGCGCACGGTGGTGGTCTTGCCCATGCCGTTGCGCCCGAGGAGCGTGACGACCTCGCCTGCCTGGATGCGCAGGTCGACGCCGAACAGCACCTGGCTCGCGCCGTAGGCGGTCTCGAGGCGCGACACCTCAAGCAGCAAGCTCGTCTCCCAGGTAGGCTTTTCTCACCTGCGGGTCGGAGCGGATCTCCCCCGGCTTGCCGGCCGCGATGACCCGGCCGTTCACCAGCACCGCGATGCGGTCGGCGAGCCGGAACACGGCGTCCATGTCGTGCTCGACGAGCAGCACGCCGATGCCCGCGCGAACGCGCTCGATGAGCGCGATCATGTGCTGCGACTCCTCCGGCCCCATGCCGGCCATCGGCTCGTCGAGCAGCAGCATCTTGGGGCGGGTCGCGAGCGCGAGCCCGACTTCCAGCGCGCGCTGCTCGCCGTGCGCGAGCATGGCGGCCGCCGATCCCCTTTTCGGATGCAGCCCTATTTCAGAAGCGATCGAAGCGGCCTCGTCGAACAGCGCCTTCTCTCCTGCCACCGGGCGCCAGAACGAGAAGCTCGAGCCGCTTCGCGCCTGCACCGCGAGCGCCAGGTTCTCGAGCACCGTGAAGCGCTTGAAGATGCTGGTGATCTGGTAGCTGCGCGCGAGTCCCCGCCGCACCCTTTCGTGGGCCGGCGCGCGCGTGATGTCGCGCCCTTCGAAGCGGATCTCGCCCTGCTCGCAGGCGATGGCCCCGGAGATCTGCCCGACGAGCGTGGTCTTGCCGGCGCCGTTGGGGCCGATCAGCGCGAGCAGTTCGCCGCGCCCGACTTCGAGGGAGACGTCGTCCACCGCCACCACGCCGCCGAAGCGCTTGGCGAGTGCGCGGACCTCAAGCACGGCGCCACCTCGCGGCGAGCCCCGCGATGCCCTGCGGGGCGTAGAGGACGATGGCGAGCAGGATCACGCCCACCGGGAGCTGCCAGTGCAGCGAGTAGTCGCCGAGGAGCTCGCTTCCGGAGAGCGTTTCTTCCAGGAAGAGCAGCGCCACGGCGCCGATCGGTCCGCCCCAGAAGCGGCCCACGCCCCCGAGGATCACCATGATCATGAGCGTGCCCGACTGGATCCAGTGCAGCAGGCTCGGGCTCACGTAGACCGACTGGTTGGCGACCAGCGCGCCCGCGAGCCCGGCGATCGCCCCGGAGATGACGAAGCACAGCAGCTTGTAGCGGTACACCGGGTAGCCGATCGCCTCGGCGCGGGTCTCGTTCTCGCGGATCGCCTCGATGACGCGGCCGAAGCGCGAGTGCACCAGGCGGTGCAGGAAGTACAGCACCGCGGCGAGCAGCGCGAGCACCACGTAGTACCAGGTCAGGTCGTCCGCGAGGTCGAGGCCGGGCGCGAGCGTCGAGCGCCCGGGCATCGACAGGCCGTCGTCGCCGCCGTAGGCCTTCAGCGAGACGAACACGTAGTACATCATCTGCGCGAAGGCGAGGGTGATCATGATGAAGTACACGCCGCGGGTGCGAAGCGACATCGCCCCGATCACCAGCGCGGCGAGCGCCGCCACCACCACCGCCGCCGGCCAGGCGAGCCAGGCGCTGCGCACGCCCTCCACCGAGAGGATGCCCACGATGTAGGCGCCGGCGCCGAAGAACGCGGCGTGGCCGAAGCTCACCATCCCGCCGTAGCCGAGCACCAGGTTCAGGCTCGCCGCCGCCATGGCGTAGATCAGCACGCGCGCGCCGAAGCCGATGTAGAAGGATTGGTCGGTGAAATGCATCACCAGCGGGTAGAGCACGGCAATGCCAAGTACCAAACCGTTCAAAAGAAGGCGGTTCATCCGCGCGCCGGGAACAGGCCCTGCGGGCGGAAGACCAGCACCGCCGCCATCAGGACGTAGATCAGGATCGAGCTCACCGAGGGCCCGAGGTTGGAGGCGAGCTGCGGCGAGAAGATCTGCGCGAACGCGATCGGCAGGACGGCGCGCCCCATGGTGTCGACCAGCCCGACGAGCAGCGCGCCGACGAAGGCGCCGCGGATCGAGCCGATGCCGCCGATCACGATGACCACGAACGCGAGGATCAGGATGTTCTCGCCCATGCCGACCTGCACCGCGAGGATCGGGCCGAGCATCGCCCCGGCGAGCGCGCACAGCGCCGCGCCGAGCGCGAACACCGCGGTGAACAGGCGCCGGATGTCGACCCCCATCGCGATCGCCATCTCGCGGTTCGAGGCGCCGGCGCGCACCAGCATGCCCACCTTGGTCTTCGTCACCAGGATATAGAGCAGCACGGCGACCGCAACGCCCATCCCGATGATCGCGAGGCGATAGGAGGCGTAGTAGATTCCCCCGGGCAGCACCACCGGCCCGGTGAGGCCCGCGGGCGGGTTGAGCAGGATCGGCTGCGAGCCCCAGATGAGGCGCACCACCTCGTTCGCGATCAGGATGATGGCGAAGGTGGCGAGCACCTGGGTAAGGTGATCGCGCTCGTAGAGCCGGCGCAGCACCGAGAGCTCGAGCGCCGCGCCGACCAGCGCCGTGGCGGCGAGCGCGAGCGGCAGCGCGATCCAGAACGAGCCGGTGGCCTGCACGAAGCTCGCCATCAGGTAGGCGCCGATCATGTACAGCGAGCCGTGCGCCAGGTTGATCATGTCCATGATGCCGAACACCAGCGTCAGCCCCGCGGCGAGCAGGAACAGCATCAGCCCGAACTGCACGCCGTTCAGGCTTTGCTCAAGGAAGAGGATCGCTGACATGGCAACAAAAAGGGGTGAAGCTCGCGCTGCACCCCCGGGGATCGCGCTACTTCATCGCTACTTCATCTTGCATTCTTTCGCCCAGAAGTCGACGTGGTCGTTCATCACGGTGCCGATCTTCTTGTTGACGATGCGCCCCTGGTTGTCCTTGGCGACCACGCGCAGGTAGTAGTCCTGGATCGGCGTGCCGTTGGCGCCGATTTTCCAGTCGCCGCGCGGCGTCTTCACGCGCCCCGGCGCGCTCTGCAGCGCGGCCCGGAACGCCTTGACGTCCTCGATCCTGCCCTTTGCGGCGCGCACCGCGCTGTCGATCACCAGGGCGGTGGTGTAGCCCTGCTCGGCGAACACCGAAGGGATGCGGTTGTATTCCTTCTGGAAGGCGGCGACGAAGGTCCGGTTGGCGTCGTTGTCGAGGTCGTAGGACCAGTGCGCGGTGTCGAACAGCCCGAGCATCGGCTCGCCGACCGCGCGCACGATGTCCTGGTCGGACACGAAGCCCGGCACCACCAGCTGGATGTCGCGCGAGAGCCCGGCGGCGACGAACTGCTTGACGAAGTTGATCCCCATGCCGCCCGGCAGGAAGGCGTACAGCGTGTCGGGCTTCGCGGCGCGGATCTGGGCGAGCTCCGCCGAGTAGTCGAGCTGGTTCAGCTTGGTGTAGACCTCGGCGATGATGTTGCCGCCGTAGCCGCGCTTGAAGCCGGTGGTCGCATCCTTGCCGGCCGGGTAGTTGGGCGCGATCAGGTAGGCGTTCTTGTAGCCCCGCGACTTGGCGAAATGCCCGGCCGCCTCGTGATAGGCCTCGTTCGGCCAGGACGCGGACACGAAGTACGGGCTGCAGCCCGCCCCCGAGATGCGCGTCGGCGTCGAATTGGGCGCGACGTAGAAGGTCTTGGCCTGCTCGATGGTCGGCCAGACCGCGAGCATCACGTTCGAGAACACCACGCCGGTCATCAGGTTGACGCGGTCGCGCTTGAGCAGGCGCTCGGCGAGCTGCTTGCCGACCTCGGGGTTGAGCTGGTCGTCGGCGAACACCACGTCGGTGGGCAGGCCGCCGAGCCTGCCGTCCTTCATCTTCAGCGCGAGGTTGAAGCCGTCGCGGATCTCGATCCCGATGCCGCCGGCGGGGCCCGAAAGCGTCGAAAGAAAGCCGATCTTCAGCGAGTCGGCGGCGAGCGCCGGCGCGGCGAACACCGCGCAGGCCGCAGCTGCGAGAAATGTCTTGCGCAACATGGGTTTTCCTCCTCCAATGGGCAGCGAGCGATTCTACCCTCTTTATCCTTTTGTGCTTCAATAGGCCATGCTCGAAGCCAGGCCCGATGCCGCGGCGGTGAAGCGGCGCGCGCTCGAGCTCGGCGCCGATCTCGCCGGCGTGGCGAGCGCGGCCACGCTCAACGCCTTCCCGCCCGACCCGCGCTGGCCGCAGACGCCCGAGCGCATCTCGCCGTACGTGAAGAGCGTGGTGGTGCTGGTGCAGCGCATCCCCGCGGGGGCGTTCCGCGCGAAGACCAACGTGCCGGTGCAGTACATCGACATGCTGGTGCTGCGCAAGATGGACCGCGTCGCCTACCGCCTGGCGGGCGAGCTCGAGCGCCTCGGGCACCCGAGCTTCGTCACCGCCGCGCAGGAAACCGACTGGAGCTACAAGCGCGCCTCATACGGGCGACTCTCCACGCGGCACCTCGGCGTCGAGGCGGGCCTGGGCACGCTCGGGCTGGAGGTGAACATCCTCACCCCCGAGTTCGGGCCGCGCGTCTACCTCACCGGCATCCTCACCGAGCTGGAGCTCGAGCCGGATCCGCGCATCACCGAGCAAGTGTGCATCGGCGAGTCGTGCAGCCGCTGCCTGCATTCCTGCCCGCCGAACGCGGTGCTGCACTGGGGCATCGACAAGCGCGGCTGCGCCAGCGAGGCGCAGGAGTTCGGCTTCATGACCATGCTGCAGTTCATGGAGCGCGTGATCGACGCCCCTGCTCCTGAAAGAAAGAAGATGTTGAAGCAGCGCGAGCTCTTCGGCTTCTGGCAGGGCCTGCTGCGGGTGGTGGGCTCCTTCGGCGACTGCCCGCGCTGCCTCGCGGTGTGCCCGGTCGGCAACGACTACCATGCCCACCTCGCCGAGCTGCAGAAGGAGATCCCGGAGAAGACGCCGGAGAAAGTCGCCCTGCAGCAGAAATTCAAGAGCGACCGCAAGAGCGGCGCCGACCTCCCCGGCCTGTCGGAATGGAACGTGCGCTGGGTGGGCGAGGAAGGCTACAAGGGCATCGTCGCCCGGCAGCTCCAGGAATTCAAGAAACGGCAGAAGGAAAGGGAAAGTGGTTGATTTTTTCAAGCGTCCTCTGACTTCGCATCAAATAAAGTCGAAGGCGCTCGAGCTCGGCGCCGACCTCGTCGGCATTGCCGACGGCGCAAGCGTCGACGCCTCGCACATCAGCGCGCACGACGCAGGCCGCGTGATCGTGCTCGCCAAGCGCCTGAACGAGGGCGTGGCGCGCATCCAGCGCTGGGACGACCGCCACAAGTACTACAACGACGAGCTCGCCCTCACCGAGCTCGAGGAGGCCTCGCTCGAGCTGGTGTACTGGCTCGAGGACGCCGGCTACCCGGCGCTCATCGTGCCGCCCACGCACGTCGACCCGGCGCGCTACGGCGGCGACCCGAAGGCGCACATGGAGACGCTGCTCTCGCTGCCGCACGCCGCGGTGGAGGCGGGCCTGGGCACCCTCGGCCTCAACCTGCAGCTCCTCACGCCGCAGTACGGCCCGCGGGTCATCCTCACCGCCGTGCTCTGCTCGCTCGAGGTCGAGTGCGACCAGCCGATGCGCGAGGCGCTCTGCCTCGGGCCCGAGTGCGGGCGCTGCCTCAAGACCTGCCCCGCCGACGCCGTCCAGCATTGGGAGCGCGACTGGCCCGCCTGCGACCGCTACCGCTCGCCGCACGGCTTCGCCCAGCTCACCGACCACCTCGAGAAAATCATCGAGGAGAGCGACTCGGCGAAGCGCAAGAGCCTGCTGCGCTCCGAGGACAGCTTCTACCTGTGGCAGAGCATCCTGCGCGGCGCCGGCGTCATCACCGGCTGCCGCCGCTGCGCCGACGTCTGCCCGGTGGGCGCCGACTACGAGAAGATGCTCGCCGACGCCCTCGAGCACATTCCCGAGAACACACCGGCCAAGGAATCCAGGCTGGAATCCATGAAGCAGCGTCCCGCCGCCGGCGAATACGAGAAGCACAAGCACTTCATCGGCTTCCTGAAGCGGCAATAAATGGGGTCAGATCAGGTTTTTCCGCATGTCGGAATATAGGTAGACGTCCCCGAATTCATGCCTCTTCCGCTTCCGAAATCCCGAGCCGAGATCCGGCGCATCCAATCCGAGAGGAAGCGCGCCGCCGTGGAGCAGGCCTTGCGTTCGCCGTTTTGGCAGTCGAGGTTGAAAGGCGTAAAGCTCGACAGGCTGGATGATGCCGAGGAGTGGCGCAGGATTCCGATCCTCGACAAGGACACGCTGCGCGCGATGAGCGACGCCCAGTTCTACGGCGAGTTCTGCGTCGCCGGGCACGACGGCATCGCCGAGTACTGGCGCTCGGGCGGGGTCACGGGGCAGCCGCT
>DATKAX010000075.1:0-12121 GCA_035514595.1 Burkholderiales bacterium | reverse complement strand
GCCTTCTTGTAGTCTTGCGCGGCGCGCTGCTCCAGGTCGTGGTGCCGGTCCTTCACGACCCACGCGCCTCCCACCATTACGTCGCGCACCAAGTTGGCCGATCCGGAGAACACCAGCGCACCGGCGATGGCATCGCCCTTGCGCCCGGCAAGATCGCAATGTCCGCCGTCGAGCACCACCAGATCGGCGCGCAGGCCCGGCGCGAGGGCGCCCATGGGGCGAGCCAGCGCCTGCGCGCCGCCTGCCGCCGCCTCGCGCCACAGCGTGCTCGCCACTCCCGGCGATGCCGCATCCGCCACGAGGTTGCGCCGCCGTACCACCAGGCGTTGCACGTACTCCAGGAGCCTGAGCTCTTCGCCGGCTTCGCGCGAAACGTGGCTGTCGCCGCCCACGCCCCATCGCCCACCGTGCGCGCGGTAGTCGAGCAGCGGAAAAATGCCGTCGCCGAGATTACCTTCGGTGGTGGGGCAAAGCCCCGCTACGGCGCCGCTCGCGGCGAGCGAGGCCGTTTCCCGCTGCGTCATGTGCGTCGCATGGACGAGGCACCAGCGCCGATCGACGTCCATGTGCTCGAGGAGCCACTCCACCGGGCGCGCCCCCAGCTCGGCGCTGCAGGCGTCGACTTCCTTCGTCTGCTCGGCGGCATGAATGTGAATCGGCGCCTTTGCATCGAGGCCGGCAACGAGCTCGCGCAAGGCGCCGGGATCGACGGCACGCAACGAGTGCGGCGCCACCCCGGCGTTGACGTCCGGGCCGGCATGGCGGCGAGCCTCGCTGTAGAGCTGCTGCACGTCTGCCACGCCGGAGTCGAAGCGCCGCTGGCGGTCCTGAAGCGGGCGCGAGCCGAAGTCAGACCAGCGGTAAAGCGAAGGAAGCAGCGTAATCGCGATGCCCGCATCGCGCGCCGCACTCAGGTGGCGCAGCAGCATTTCGGCGGGCTGCGCATAGGGCCGGCCTGCAGGATCGTTGTGCACGTAGTGGAACTCGGCGAGCGCCGTGTAGCCGCCCTTCAGCATCTCGACGTAAAGCTGCGTCGCAACTGCCTGCGCGGCCTCGGGCGTCAGCCGCGAAACAAACCGGTACATGAGCTCGCGCCAGCTCCAGAAGTCGTCGCTGCCGGCAGCACGCACCTCGGCGAGCCCCGCCATCGCGCGCTGGAAGGCATGCGAGTGCAGATTGGCCATTCCCGGCAGCACCGGCCCGGCCAGACGCTCGGCGCCATCGCGGCTCGCGCCCTCCGACACCGCGGCGAAGCCGCCGCGCTCGTCGATGCAAATCAACACGTCCGAGCGCCAGCCTTGCGGCAGCAGCGCCTCGGGCGCGAAGTACTTCTTCATCCCCGTATCATAGCGGCATGGTCGACGCAGTCTGGCTGAACGTCCACCTCGCCACGATGTGCGGCAATGCTGCGTACGGCGAGATCCGCGACGCGGCACTCGCGGTGCGAGACGGCCGCATTTCGTGGGTCGGACCGCGTCGGGCGTGGGCCGGGCGGGCGCGCGAAGAGCGCGACGCGGGCGGCGCATGGATCACGCCGGGACTGATCGACTGCCACACCCACCTGGTCTATGGCGGCAACCGCGCGCAGGAGTTCGAGCTCAGGCTGCAGGGCGCCAGCTACGAGGACATCGCGAAGGCGGGCGGCGGCATCGTCGCGACGGTGAAGGCCACGCGCGCGGCCACGCCGGCCGCGCTGCTGAAAAGCGCGCAAAAAAGGCTCGCGCAGTGGCTGCGCGAAGGCACGGCGGTGATCGAGATAAAGTCCGGCTACGGCCTGGACCGGGACACCGAGCTGAAGATGCTGCGCGTGGCGCGCCAGCTTGCCGGCGCCGTCACCGTGAAGACTACGTTCCTCGGCGCCCATGCGGTGCCGCCGGAATACAAGGGCCGGGAAGACGATTACATCGCCTTGGTGTGCGACGAGGTCCTGCCGGCGGCGGCCGCCGAGGGCCTCGCCGACGCGGTGGACGCCTTTTGCGAGCGCATAGCGTTCGATCCTGCGCAGAGCGCGCGCGTGCTGCGCAAGGCGAAAGCGCTGGGACTCGCGGTGAAGCTGCACGCGGACCAGCTCTCCGATCTCGGCGGGGCGGCGCTCGCCGCCGCTCACGGCGCCCTGTCGGCCGACCACATGGAGCACTCCAGCGACGCGGGAATCGAAGCCATGCAGCGCGCCGGCACGGTTGCGGTGCTGTTGCCGGGGGCGTTCTACTTCCTGCGGGAAAAGAAGCTGCCGCCAATCGAAGCGCTGCGCCGCCACGGGGTGCCCATCGCCCTCGCCACCGACCACAACCCCGGGTCCTCGCCGCTCACCTCGCCGCTGCTCGTCTTGAACATGGCGTGCACGCTTTTCGGCCTCACGCCCGAGGAGGCGCTCGCCGGCATGACCCGCAATGGCGCCCGGGCCCTTGGCATGCACTCCAGCCATGGCACCCTGGAGCCCGGCAAGGCGGCGGACTTCGCCCTTTGGGAAATCGCCTCCCCGGGCGAGCTCGCCTACGCCGTCGGCGCTAATCCCTGCCTAGCGCTTGTCCGAGGCGGAGAAATTCCTCGAGCAGCCTCCTGAGCTGCGGACGCACCCGCGCGGCGAGGTCCTCGCGCAAGCGGTAAGGCGGTCTTTCTTCCATGTACGTCGCTTCCGAGAGCTCGAGCTGCACGGCGTGAATGCGGTTCGCGGGGTCGCCGTAGCAGCGGGTGATGTATCCGCCCTTGAAGCGGCCATTGAGCACCGCGCTATAGCCTTCGACCGCGCCAAGCAGCGCCTCGCCGATGCCGGCGCCGCAGGAGCTGCCGCCGGCGGTGCCCAGGTTGAAATCCGGCAGCCGGCCGCTGAAGAAGCGCGGCACTTCCGAGGCGATCGAGTGCGCGTCCCACAGCAGCGCCACGCCGTGCCGGGAGCGCAAGCGCTCGAGCTCCGCCTGAAGCTTGTCGTGGTAGGGTCGCCAACAGGAATCGGCGCGCACGCGCACCTCGCTTTCCTGCGGAGCCTCGCCGTTCAGGTAGATCGCCTCGCGATGAAACGTGTCCACGGGCACGAGTCCCGTCGTGTCCTGGCCAGGATAGAGATTCGCGTCGTCGGGAGGGCGGTTGAGGTCGACGACGTAGCGCGAATGCGTGGCCACCAGCACCGAAGCTCCCAGCGCGTCCAGAAAATCGTAGAGCGGCTCGAGATGCCAGTCGGTGTCGGGCAGGGCCTGCGCGGCCGGCGTCAATCGCCCCTTCAGCGTTGCGGGCAGGTGCGTGCCGGTGTGCGGCATGGAGACGAGCAGCGGGCCGTCGCCCGCGCGAAAGCGGAAGGGCTTCACCTGCATGTAGTATATACAACCGCATATCGCAGCCCGATGGCTTCCCGCTACTCGACCATCAAGACGTTCGTCAAGCGCCAGGTCGCTGCCGGCAAGTGGCTCCCGGGGACGCTGGTGCCCTCCGAGAACGAGCTGACGCGCCGCTTCCGGGTCAGCCGCATGACGGTGAATCGCGCGCTGCGCGAGCTGACCAGCGAAGGCTTCCTGCGCCGCGTGCAGGGGCTCGGCACGTTCGTCGCCGAGCTCACTCCCGTCTCCTCGCTGGTCAAGGTGCGCGACATCCACGAGGAGGTGG
The DNA here is from genome assembly GCA_035514595.1 of Burkholderiales bacterium. Classification (GTDB taxonomy): domain Bacteria; phylum Pseudomonadota; class Gammaproteobacteria; order Burkholderiales; family SG8-39; genus SCGC-AG-212-J23. The sequence goes on along the minus strand of DATKAX010000075.1, from coordinate 8,524 downwards.
TGGAGCGCGGGCACCGTCACCGCGCCGACGTGCGCTTCGCGATCGAGGAGCCGGCCGCGCGCGACATCGCGGCGCTGTTCGAAAAGGAGTCGGAGAGCGCAGTGTTTCACGCCATGCTGGTGCATTACGAGAACGACCTCCCGGTGCAGCTGGAGGACCGCTACGTCAATCCGGAGGTCTCTCCGGAGTTCCTGTCCGTGAATTTCTCGCGGGAAACGCCGTCTCATTACCTGCTGCGCACCGCCCCCCTCGCGGAGGCCGAGCACGTCGTGGAATCTCGCCTCGCCGACGGGCTCGCGCGCCGGCTGCTGAAGATCGCCGCGGACGAGCCTTGCCTCATCGTGCGGCGGCGAACCTGGAGCCGCGGCATGGTCGCCTCCTACGCGGTCCTGACGCACCCCGGCTCGCGCTACCGGCTGGTGGGCCGGTTCAAGCCATGAGAGCCTGGGAATGCGCCCGCGCCGGCGGGCTCGATGACCTGGCGCTGCGGGAGCGCGAGGCGCCGGTGGCCGGCGAGCGCGAAGCGCTGGTTCGCGTCGCGGCCGCCGCGCTCAATTTCTCCGATCTCCTGATGTTGAAAGGCGCCTACCAGGTAAGGCCGCCCGCACCATTCATCCCGGGCCAGGAGATTGCCGGACGGCTGCTGCGCGCCGCGCACGGCTTTGGCGAGGGCGAGCGCATCGCGAGCAAGGTGCATTGGGGTGGCTTCGCCGAGCTCGCCGCCGCTCGCGCCGACATGCTGATCCGGCTCCCGGAGGACCTGAGCTTCGAAGAGGGCGCGACGCTACCCGTGGTCTGGCCCACGGCGTGGATCGCCTTGCACCGCCGGGCACGGCTTTGCCGCGGCGAAACGGTGCTGGTACATGCCGCGGCCGGCGGCGTGGGCGCAGCCGCCGTGCAGCTCGCTCTTGCCGCGGGCGCCCGCGTCATTGCCGCGGCGCGGGGCGATGCGAAGCTCGCGCATTGCCGCGCACTCGGCGCGGACGAAACGCTCGACTACAGCCAGGGGGGATGGAGCGAGCGGGTGCTCGAGCTCACCCAAGGTGCCGGCGCGCAGGTCATATTCGATCCGGTGGGCGGCGAGGTGACCGAGTTGAGCCTCAAGGCTCTTGCGCGCGACGGCCGGCTGCTGATCGTCGGCTTCTCGAGCGGCACCATCCCGGCGCTGCGCCCCAATCGGCTGTTGCTGAAGAACGCCTCGGCGCTCGGCGTGTACTGGAGCCACGAGCACGATGCGGCGCTGGTGGAGCAGGCCCTGGAGGCGGTTTTCGCACTGCGCCGCGAAGGCAGGATCCGCTCGTTGGTGGGCGAGACCTATGCCTTCGAGGATCTTCCCCAGGCGCTCACCGACCTCGGCGAGCGCCGCACCATCGGCAAGAGCGTGCTCCGGATACCCTGAGATGACCGCCAAAGAGACCGGCAACCCCGGGCCGGGCCCCCTCGGCGGGCTCCGCGTACTCGATCTTTCCCGCGTGCTTTCGGGCCCCTTCTGCACCGCGCTGCTCGCGGACCTGGGCGCGGAGGTGATCAAGGTGGAGACGCCCGGGCGCGGCGACGACTCGCGCCACTTCGGCCCGCACGTGAAAGGTGAAAGCCTCTACTTCGCGCTGATCAATCGCAACAAGAAGAGCATCACGCTGAACCTCAAGCATCCGCGCGCGAGCGAGCTGCTTCGCAGCGTCGCGGCGCATTGCGACGTGGTGGTGGAGAATTTCCGCCCCGGCGTGGCGCAGCGCCTGGGGCTCGATTACCCGACGCTCTGCGCGTCCAATCCGCGCCTGGTATATCTCTCGATCACCGGATTCGGACAGGATGGCCCCTGTGCGGGGTGGGCGGCCTACGATCTGATCGTTCAGGCGATGTCCGGGATCATGAGCGTCACCGGCCAGCCCGACGGCCCGCCCACCGCGCTCGGCGAATCGCTCGCCGACCTCTGGACCGGCCTGACGGGCGCCTGGGCGGTGCTCGCAGCGCTGCACGAGCGCACGCGCAGCGGGTGCGGCGATCGCATCGATCTCGCCATGTTCGACTCCCTGCTCGCCATGCAGATGACCGGTCTCGCCAATCTGCAGGCGAGCGGCCGCGCGCCGCCGCGCGTGGGCAACCGCCATCCGGCCACCTCGCCGGTGAATACCTACCGCTGCCGGGGCGCCCTGGTGGCGCTCGTCGTGCCCTCGGATGCGCAATTCCGGGCGCTGTGCGAGCTGATGGGCGATGCCGGACTTTGCGCAGACGCCCGCTTCCGGCGCAATACGGACCGCTTCGAAAACGAGGCGGCGCTGCGCGAGCGGATCGAGGGCTGGACGCAGAGCCTCGCCGTGGACGAGGTGGTGTCGCGCTGCCACGCCGCCGGGATCGCCGCCGGGCCGGTCTGGGACCTGAAGCAGGCCGCGGAAAGCGCACAGGCGAGCGCGCGCGGCCTGCTGCGCCCCGTCAGCCATCCCGCTTTCGGCGAGCTGCGCGTGGCGACGCAGCCGGCGCGCTTTGCGCGCGCCGCGCCCGATGCGCCGCGCCGCGAGCCGGCGCTCGGGGAGCACACCGACGAAGTGCTTTCGCAGCTCCTCGGCCTAGACGCCGCGGCGATCGCTGCGCTGCGCAAGGACGGCGCCCTCTAGGACCGGGAGTCGCTGGGAAGCAGCCCGCCGACCCAGCGGCGGAACTCGCCCCCGGCGACGAGCCGCGCGGCCGCGGCGATGTCCGGGGCAAAGCAGCGGTCCTGGTCGTAGAACCGCACCTCGCGCCGCAGCCGCGCGTGCAATTCCTGCAGGGGCGCCGAGGTGCGCAGCGGCGCGCGCAGATCGATGCCTTGCGCCGCCGCCATCAGCTCGATAGCCACGATCGCCGCTGCGTTCTCGGCCATGTCGGAAAGACGCCGCGCCGCGTGTGTCGCCATGGAGACGAAGTCCTCCTGGTTGGCGGAGGTCGGAATGCTGTCGACGCTCGCCGGATGCGCGAGCTGCTTGTTCTCGCTCGCCAGCGCGGCCGCGGTCACTTGAGGCAGCATGAAGCCCGAGTTGAGTCCCGATTCGCGTACCAGGAACGCCGGGAGCCGCGACAGGCTGGCGTCGATGAGCAGCGCCGTGCGCCGCTCGGACATCGAACCGATCTCCGCCACCGCCACGGCGAGCGCGTCCGCAGCGAGCGCCACCGCTTCGCCGTGGAAGTTTCCGCCGGAGAGGACCTCCTGCGTGGCGGCGAACACCAGCGGGTTGTCCGACACCGCGTTGGCCTCGATTTCGAGCACCTGCGAGGCGTATCGCAGCTGCGCAAGACAGGCGCCCATGACCTGGGGCTGACAACGCAGACAGTAGGGATCCTGGACGCGCTCGTCGCCGGTGCGGTGCGACTCGCGGATTTCGCTTCCCGCCAGCAGCTCGCGATAACGCGCCGCCACCTCGCGCTGCGCCGGCTGGCCGCGAACGGCGCTCAGCCGCTCGTCGAATGGCGTGTCGCTACCTGCAGCGGCGTCGACCGAAAGCGCGCCGCCGCATACGGCGGCGGCATAGACATCCTCGATCGCGAACAGACCCGCCAGGCCGAGCGCGGCGGAGACCTGCGTGCCGTTGATGAGCGAGACGCCCTCTTTCGGCCCCAGTTGCAGAGGTGTGAGCCCGATCTCCCGCAGCGCCTCGCGTGCCGGCATTCGCTTCGAACCGAGCGTCGCCTCGCCTTCGCCGATCAGCACCCCCGCAAGATGCGCGAGCGGGGCCAGGTCTCCCGAGGCGCCGACCGATCCCTTGGCGGGGACGTACGGCAGCAGCCCGCGGTTGTAGCAGGCAAGCAGCGCGTCGATCACTTCCGGCCGCACGCCCGAATAGCCCTGCGCCAGGCACGCCGCCTTCAGGACCAGAACCAGGCGCACCACGGCCTCGGGGAGCGCCGGCCCGACGCCCGCGGCATGCGACAGCACGATATTGCGCTGCAGCCGCTCGAGCTCCGAGGGCGCAATGCGCTTCAGCGCCAGCTTGCCGATGCCGGTGTTGATGCCGTAAACGGCGGCCTCGCCCGCCGCAATGCTGCGCACGACTTGCGCCGAAGCGACGACCGCCGGGCGCGCCCGTGGCGCGAGCGCGACGGGCGGGCCTTCCAGGGCGATGCGACGCAGCTCGGGCAGCGTGAGGGGTGCGTCACCGAGCACGATTGCGGCGCCGCTCATTGCCTCAGCATCGGCAGGTCCAGTTGGTGGCGGCGCGCGCTCTCGATCGCGGTTTCGTAGCCGGCGTCGGCGTGGCGCATGACGCCGCTCGCCGGGTCGTTCCAGAGCACGCGCGCAAGCCGCGCCGCGGCCGAATCGCTGCCGTCGCACACCGACACCTGGCCCGCATGCTGCGAGTAGCCGAGGCCGACGCCGCCGCCATGGTGGAACGACACCCACGTGGCGCCGCTCGCCGTGTTGAGCATCAGGTTGAGCAGCGCCCAGTCCGACACCGCGTCCGAGCCGTCGCGCATGCCCTCGGTTTCGCGGTTGGGACTCGCCACGGAGCCGGAGTCCATGTGGTCGCGGCCGATCACGATCGGCGCTTTCAGCTCGCCGCGCCTCACCATCTCGTTGAAAGCGAGCCCCGCGAGGTGGCGCTCCCCGAGACCAAGCCAGCAGATGCGGGCCGGCAGGCCCTGGAACTTGATGCGCTTGCCCGCGAGCTCCAGCCAGCGGTGCAGCAGCCGCTCCTGCGGAAACAGCTCACGCAGCTTGTCGTCGGTGCGCGCGATGTCGGCGGGATCGCCGGAGAGCGCCGCCCAGCGAAACGGTCCCTTGCCCTGGCAGAAGAGCGGGCGCACGTAGGCCGGCACGAAACCCGGGTAGTCGAATGCGTTCTTGACGCCGGCGTTCTTCGCCTCCTGGCGGATGTTGTTGCCGTAGTCGACGCACGGAATCCCCATCGCCTTGAAGCCCAGGATCGCGCGCACGTGGTTCGCGATCGCCTCGCGCGCCGAGATTGCCACCTCCTCGGGATCCTTGCCGCGCAAGTCCTTCCAGCGCTCGAGCGACCAGTGCTCGGGGAGATAGCCGTTGGCCGGATCGTGCGCCGAGGTCTGGTCGGTGACCAGCGCAGGACGCAGCTGGCTCGTCTGCGCGCGCTTCAGAAGCTGCGGCATGAGCTCGGCTGCGTTGCCGAGGAGCCCGACCGAAACGGCTTTCTTCTCCGAGCAGGCGCGCTCTATGATGGCGAAGGCCTCCTCGAGCGTATTGGCGCGCTCGTCGAGGTAGCCGGTGCGCCGGCGCATCTCGATGCGCGAGGGATCGCACTCGATGGCGATCATCGAGGCGCCCGCCATGGTGGCGGCGAGCGGTTGGGCGCCGCCCATGCCGCCCAGCCCAGCGGTAAGGATCCACTTGCCCGACCAGTCGCCGGCGTAGTGCTGGCGCCCGGCTTCGGCAAAGGTTTCGAAGGTGCCCTGCACGATGCCCTGGCTGCCGATGTAGATCCACGAGCCGGCGGTCATCTGCCCGTACATCATCAGCCCCTTGCGGTCGAGCTCGTTGAAGTGCTCCCAGCTCGACCAGTTGGGGACCAGATTGGCGTTGGCGATCATCACGCGCGGCGCCTCGGGGTGCGTCTTGAAGACGCCCACCGGCTTGCCGGACTGCACCAGCAGGCTCTCGTCGCCTTCCAGGCGCTTCAGCACCTCGACGATGCGATCGAAGCACTCCCAGTTGCGCGCCGCCTTGCCGATGCCGCCGTAGACCACGAGGTCCTCGGGCCGCTCGGCGACCTCCGGATCGAGGTTGTTCATCAGCATGCGCAGCGGCGCCTCGGTTTGCCAGCTTTTCGCGTTGAGCTGCGTGCCGCGCGGCGCGCGCACGATACGGGGGGCGGAGGGGGAGGTCATTGCGCTATCCAAGGTTGTACAGACATGCTATGCGGCGCCTGCCGCGGGATCAAGCGAGCAGCAGGCTGTCGGAGTCGAGCTCTTCGCCGTGCTGGGCGCGAAAGCGCGCGATCAGATCGGCCACGCGCATGCGCGCGCGCTCGGGCCCTGTCACGTCGAGCACGATGCGGCCCTCGTGCAGCATTACGGTGCGCTCACCCAATGCGAGCGCATGGCGCATGCTGTGCGTCACCATCAGCGCGGTGAGCCCGTGCTCGGTGATGATGCGCCGCGTCAGGTCGAGCACATACGCTGCGGTGCGCGGGTCGAGCGCCGCCACATGCTCGTCGAGCAGCAGGATCTGCATCGGCTGTATGGCCGCCATGAGGAGGCTGGTCGCCTGCCGCTGACCGCCGGAGAGCTGGCCGAGTTGATCAGTCAGCCGGTTCTCGAGGCCCAGGCCGAGCCGCTCGAGCTCGCCGCGAAAGCGCTGCCGGCGCTCGCGGTTCAGCGCAAGGCGAAGCCCGCGGCGCCCGCCGCGGCCCGCGGCGAGCGCCAGATTCTCCTCCACCGTGAGGGTCTCGCAGGTGCCGGCGCGCGGATCCTGAAACACCCGCGCCACCAGGCCCGCGCGCTCGGAGGCCGACAGCGCCGTCACGTCGCGCTCGCCGATCACGACGCGCCCCGCCGCCACGGGCAGCTCGCCGGCGATGACGTTCAGCAGCGTCGACTTGCCGGCGCCGTTGGATCCGATGACGGTGATGAACTGTCCGCTGGGGATCTCGAGCGAGAAGTTCTCGAACAGCCGCTGCTGCAACGCCGTGCCGGCGTTGAAAACGACCGAGATCGCCTCGACGCGGATCATGTCGCCTTACCCTGCGCCCGAGCGCCGAGCGCCGTGGCCCGCCCGCCGAACATCAACGCCACGCATACCAGCGCGGCGGTTACGATGTTGACGTCTGAAGCCGTAAGTCCCAGGGTGGTGGCATTGAGCGCCAGCGCCACGATGACGTGGTACACCACCGACCCCAGGACGCAGGCGAGGGTGAGGCCCACGAGGCTGCGCACCGGCAGCACGGCCGCACCCCCGATCACCGCAGCCAGCCCGATGATGATGGTTCCGATGCCCATGGACGCGTCGGCCGCGCCCTGCAGCTGCGCGAACAGCGATCCGGCGAGCCCGGTCATGCCGTTTGCGATGGCGAGGCCGAGCAGCACCAGGCGCTGCGTACGTACCCCGTTGGCGCGCGCCATCACGGGGTTAGCGCCGGTGGCGCGCAGCGCAAGCCCGGTCTCGCTATGCAGGAACCAGGTGTACAGCGCCCAGGCGATCGCCGCGACGACGAGGAAATACGCGGGCGCAAGCCAGGGGTAGGGGATGCCCAGGCCGGCCACCGAGTCGAGCACCGTCGCCTGCCCCAGCAGCGGAACCATGGGGCCTTCCATCAGGCGGATGTTCACCGAGTACAGGGCGATCATGGTGAGGATGCTCGCCAGAAGGTTGAGCACGCGCAGGCGGATGTTGAGGTAGGCGGTAACCAGGCCCGCCATGCAGCCGCCGGCAATCGCCGCCGTGGTCGCCAGGTAAGGGTTCCATCCCTTCACGATCAGCACCGCAGTGATCGCGGCGCCGAACGGGAAGCTGCCGTCGACCGTGAGGTCGGGGAAGCTCAGGACGCGGAAAGTGAGGAAGATCCCGAGGGCGACGAGGCTGTAGATGAATCCCGCCTCGATCGCCCCCAGGAGGGAAACGATCGACATCGCGCCGCGCTCAGAACAGCTTGTCGGCGCGCTTGCGCAGGTCGTCGCTGACCTTCAAGCCCATCTGTGCGGCGCTCTTCGCATTCACCCAGAGCTGGAAGTTCTTGTAGGTATCCTTGAGAACGTTGACGTCGATCTTGCCGGGATCGGCGCCGTCGAGCACGCGCTTCACCATCTGCGCGGTCGCCACGCCGACGTCGTAGTAGTCGAAGCTGATCGAGGCCGCGCAGCCGCGCTCCACCGAGCGCGTCTCGCCGCAGAACAGCGGCAGGTCGTTCTCGATGGCCACCTTCACCGCGGCCTCGAGCGCCGCATAGACGGTCGTGTCGTTCGGGATGTAGACCATGTCGGCCTTGCCCACCAGATTGAGGGCGGCCGCCTGCACGTTGGTGGTCATCGGCGCCGGCGACTCGACAATGGTAAGGCCGAAGCGGGGCGCCAGCTTCTTGAGCTCCTCGAGATAGGTCTGCGTATTCGGCAGCGACGGGTTCATCAGCACGCCGAGACGCTTCGCGTCCGGCACCAGTTCCTTCATCAGCTTCAGATGCAGCTCGATGGGCGCCATGTCCGACACGCCGGTCACGCGGCCTCCCGGATTGTCGAGCTTGGGTACCACCTTGGCGCGCAGCGGGTCGGTGACGGTGGAAAACACCACCGGGATCCTGGCGTCCTTCGCCGCCTGCACGACCGAGATCGCGCTCGGCGTGGTGATCGGCACGATCACGTCGGGCCTGTCGCCGACGATCTTCTTGGCGATCTGCTGCTGGGTGGGGAAGCTGCCCGCCGCATGGGAATAGTCCACTGCGAGATTCTGGCCTTCCCTGTAGCCGAGCCGCGCCAGCTCCTCGAGCAGCCCGCGCTTCACATCGAGCAGCTGCGGCACCTCGACGATCATGGTGACGGCGATGCGCTTGGTCTGCGCGTGAGCGCCCGGCGCGGCGACGGCGAGCGC
>DATKAX010000074.1:0-6544 GCA_035514595.1 Burkholderiales bacterium | reverse complement strand
CGCACCTTCTCGAACTCCGAGATGTCAGCGCCCGCGGCGAACGCCTCGGCACCCGCGCCGCGAAAAGCCACGCAGCGAATCTCCAGGTCGGCGTCGAACCTCGCCATGGCCTCGGGAATGCCGCGCCACATGGCGCCATTGATGGCATTTTTCTTCGCCGGCTGGTCGAACACGATCCAGCCCACGCCACCGCGCTTGTCGACGCCGAGCTTGCCCGCGCTCATGCCCAGCGCCCGCTTTCCACCTGGTGGAAGAAATCCTCGACGAGGCGGTTGAACAGCGCCGGGTCCTCCAGGTTCATCCCGTGCCCAGTGCGCGGCAGCACGACGAGTCCCAAGTGCGGGATGGTGCGCTTCATGAGCAGGCTGGGCTCGAGCGTAGCGTCGTCCTCGTCCCCGCACATCACCAGGGTCGGCGCCGTGATGCCGGCCATTTCCTTCTTAAGGTCGTACAGCGACGGTCGGCGCGCCTGGTAACCCAGCATGGTGTTCGCCGAGCCCTTGGGCGAATGTTCGCTCAGGTCCCGGATGTAGAGCTCGAAGCCGCGCGGGTCCTTGTCGCGGAGCTGCAGGCGCGTCGCGTTGTGGCCGTAGGTGGCGGCGAACTTCGCCATGCCTTCCTTCAGGATCAGGTCCGCGTTGGCGCGCGAGGAGCGCTGGAATTCCTCGCGCCTGGCCGGTTCCGCGCCGTAGCCGCAGCCGCCGACGACGAGCCCGAGGGCGCGCGGGCTGTACTTGATACCGAAGTGCAAGGAGGCGAACCCCCCCATCGACAGCCCAACGATGAAAGCTCGCTCGATTTTCAGGCCGTCCAGCACCGCGAGCACGTCGTCGCGCGCTCGATCCTGTGAGTAGCGCTCGAAGCTCTCGGGCACGTCCGAGGGCGGATAGCCGCGAGCGTTGTAGGCGATGCAGCGGTAGCGCCGCGAGAAGTGCGACAGTTGCGGGTCCCAGCTGCGCAGGTCTCCGGCGAATTCGTGCACGAAGACGATGGGCGTGCCGCTGCCCGCTTCCTCGTAGTGCAGTTTCACGCCGTCGTCGGTGGTGATGTGGGCCATGTTGGTAGACTAGCCGGAAATGGATCTGAATCTTAAAGGCAAACGCGCGCTGGTGACCGGCGGTTCGAAAGGCATCGGCCGCGCCTGCGCGGAGGTGCTGGCGCAGGAAGGCTGCACGGTGCTGGTGACGGCCCGCAACCCGCAGCCCGGGCCGAACGCGAAGGCCATCGACCTGTCGCAGCGCGGCGCGGCCGAGGCGCTCGCGGCGTGGGCCGGAGACCTGGACATCCTGGTGAACAATGCCGGCGCCATCCCGGGCGGCGACCTGCTCAAGGTCGACGAGGAGACCTGGCGTCGCGCCTGGGACCTGAAAGTCTTCGGCTACCTCAACCTCACGCGCCAGGTCTATGCGCGCATGAAGGCAAGAAAATCGGGCGTCATCGTCAACATCCTGGGCAACGCGGGCGAGAAGCTCGACGCGAGCTACATCGCCGGCAGTACGGCGAACGCGGGCCTGATGGCCTTCACGCGCACGCTGGGCGGCGCTTCGCACGCTGACGGCATCCGGGTGGTGGGCATCAACCCGGGACCCGTGGCCACCGATCGCCTGAAGAGCCTGTTCCGGCAACGCGCCGAGGCGAAGTTCGGCGATCCGGAGCGCTACCCGGAGCTCTACGTGGGCATGTCCTTTGGCCGGCCGGGGACGCCGGAGGAGATCGCCTGGATGGCGGCGTTTCTCGCCTCGGAACGCTCGGCCTATACCAGCGGCTGCATCGTCACCATCGACGGCGGGCTCGCCGCACGCTCCACGTAAGGCGAGGGTCCCATGAAAGCCCTGCTGTGCAAGGCGTTCGGTCCGCCCGAGTCGCTGGTGCTCGAGGAGGTGCCCTCGCCCACGGCGGGCGCCAGCGAGGTGGTGGTGAGCATCAAGGCGGCGAGCGTCAATTTCCCCGACGTGCTCATCATCCAGAACAAGTACCAGTTCAAGCCGCCGCTGCCGTTCTCGCCGGGGAGCGAGCTCTCGGGCGTGGTCAAGGAGGCGGGCGAGGGCGTGAGCGCGTACCGGCCCGGCGACCGGGTCATGGCGTTCACCACCTACGGCGCCTTCGCCGAGGAGGTGAAGGTCGACGCCGCGCGCCTGCTGCCGATACCGGGCGGAATGGATTTCGTCGCCGCCGCGGCGTTCCTGCTCACCTACGGGACTTCCGACCATGCGCTGCGCGACCGCGGCGCGCTGCAGGCCGGCGAGACGCTGCTGGTGCTTGGCGCCGCCGGCGGCGTCGGGCTCGCCGCGGTCGAGATCGGCAAGGCGCTCGGCGCGCGCGTCATCGCCTGCGCCTCGAGCGAGGAGAAGCTCGCGGTGTGCCGCGAGCACGGCGCCGACGCCGCCGTCAACTACGCCGCGGAGGACCTGCGCGAGCGCGTCAAGGCGCTCACCGACGGCCGCGGCGTGGACGTCGTCTATGACCCGGTCGGCGGCCCCTACAGCGAGCCGGCGTTTCGCTCGCTCGCCTGGCGCGGCAGGCTGCTGGTCGTGGGCTTCGCCGCCGGCGAGATTCCCAAGCTGCCGCTCAACCTGGCGCTGCTCAAGGGCGCCTCGATCGTCGGCGTGTTCTGGGGCGATTTCGCCCGCCGCGAGCCCCGGCGCTTCGCCGAGAGCGTGCACCAGCTCGGCCATTGGTACCGCGAGGGCAAGCTGCGTCCCCACGTGTCGCAGACCCTGCCGCTCGAAAAAGCCGCCGAGGCGTTGAAGCTCATGGCCGCGCGGCAGGTGAAGGGGAAAGTCGTTCTTACCATGTAGGGGCTTGCGCGTCGCCCGGACCGAGCGGGCGCTGCATGATCACGCTGTCGACCCAGCGGCCGAACTTGAAGCCGACCGAGCGCAGCGTGCCTACGCGCAGAAATCCCAGCGCGGCGTGCAGGTTGATCGACGCCGCGTGGGCGCTGTCGCCGATCACGGCGACGAGCTGGCGGTAGCCGAGCGCTTCGCAGCGGCGGATGAGCTCGACAAGCAGCGCCGTGCCGACGCCGCGCCCCTGCATGTCCTCGCGTACGTACACGGAATCCTCGAGAGCGTAGCGATAGGCCGAGCGCGTGCGGTAGGGCGCGCAGTAGCCGTAGCCGGCGATGGTGCCGCCGAAGTCCGCGACCAGCCACGGCAGGCCGCGGCGCAGGACCTCGTCGAGCCGCCGCCCGAGCTCCTCGAGCGAAGGCGGTTCCTCCTCGAAGGTGGCGAGGCCGTGCAGCACGTAGTGCGAGTAGATGGAATGGATGGCCGCAACGTCCTGCCGCGTCGCCGGGCGCACCTCTACCCGCTCAGCGAGAATAGCCCGGCTCCTCCTGATCGAGGATGCGCTTGAGCGCGTCGAAATGCGCGCTTGCGTACTTCGGCGTGTCGGCGGCGATCAGCTCGCGGGTCGCGCGCACCACCTCGGGGCGCACCGCGCGCAGCCTGCCGCCCATCGAGCGCGCCAGTACCTGCAGGCGGCAGGCGCGCTCCAGGTAGTAGAGCGCATCGAAGGCCTCCGCGACCGACGCCCCGGCGACGATGACGCCGTGGTTGGCGAGGAACATCACCCGCTTCGCGCCCAGCGCGCGCGCGAGGCGATCGCCCTCGGCGTCGTCCACCACCAGCCCGTTGTAGGTATCGTCGTAGGCGATGTCGTGGTGGAAGCGCAGCGCGTTCTGCTCCACCATCTCCAGCCGCCCGTCTTCCAGCAGCGTGAGCGCCGTGGCGTAGGGCATGTGGGTGTGCAGCACGCACACCGCGCGCGGATGCGCGAGGTGGATGCGCGAATGGATGTAGAAAGCGGTCTTCTCGAACTCGCCTTCGCCGGCGAGCACGTTGCCCTCGGCGTCGAGCGCGAGGAGGTTCGACGCGCTGACCTCGCTCCAGTGCAGCCCGTAGCGGTTGAGCAGGAACGTCTTGGCGTCGGGCAGCATCACGCTGAAGTGGTTGCAGACGCCCTCGTGCAGGTCGAGACGCACCGCAAGCCGGAACGCGGCCGCCAGGTCGACCCGCGCCGCGCGCTCCACCGCCGTTGCGCCCTGCAGCTCGCGTAGGCTTCCCATGGCCTCGATTATAGTGTCGCCCATGAGATTGCGGATCCTCCTCGCCGTGCTCGCCATCGCGCTCGCCGCGTGCTCCAGGGTCACCCAGGAAAACTTCTCCCGGGTGCAGGAAGGCATGACCGAGCAGGAGGTGATCGCCATCCTCGGCGAGCCCACCGAGTCGAACAGCGTCACCGTGCTGGGCGTCTCCGGCACCGTCGCGCGCTGGGAAGGCGGCGGCGCCGTGATCACCGTGCGCTTCGTGAACGGCCAGGCGGCGCTCAAGACCTTCGACAAGCCCGGCCGCGCGCCGGGTTGAGCGTGCAAAAGAAAAGGCGCCGCGAGGCGCCTCTTCCCGGGACCGCAGGCGAGCGCCTACCGGTTCCTGCGCTCGTACTCCTTGCCGGCTTCGCGGCCGAGCACCGCGCCGCCGATCGTGCCGCCGATGGTGCCGACGGTGCTGCCGCCGGTAGCCGCGGATCCGACCGCGCCGCCTACCACCGCGCCGCCGACCGTGCCCTTATCTTCGGACGACATGCTTTCACAGCCGGCGAGCCCGGCTGCCAGAACGATTCCGGTTGCAATCAGGAATTTGCTCATGTGGTGATGCCTCCAGGAATGAAAAGGGGATTGGTCCCGCCGCTGCCGTCAGGTGCAGCCGCGCAGCAGGAAGATGATGAGCAGCAAGGGGATCGGTACCCCCAGCAACCACAGCAGGATATAGCCGATCTTGCCTTCCTGCCTGTGCCGCCACTGCTGCAACTTCTCCATACGGAACCTCCGAGCCAGTGATCCCCGGAGTCAGCAATCGCCGTGCCCGCGGCGCGTCCGGAAATCCACTACAGTGGCCGCATGCAGGAAGGCGATGCACGGCTCGCGCTGGTCGAGCGCTTCTTCCGCGGCACGGGCAAGACCTACGACCGCGTGGTCGACCTCGCCACGTTCGGCATCGACCGGCGGTGGAAGCGGCGGCTCGTGTCGCTTATCCCGCCCGGGTCCGGGCGCATCCTCGATCTCGCCTGCGGCACCGGGATCTCGACGCTGGCCATCGCGCGGCGCTTTCCCGAGAGCCGCGTCGTCGGCGTCGAGCTGCGCGAGGAGTACCTCGCGATCGCGCGCGCCAAGCTCGAGCGCCTCGGGCTATCGCGCGTCGAGCTGGTGCTCTCGCGCGCCGAGGACTACCGCTCGGAGGAGCCCTTCGACTGCATCAGCTCCTCCTATCTCGCCAAGTACGCCGATCTGCCGCTGCTCGTGCGCAACTGCAGGGCGATGCTGAAGGCAGGCGGCGTGCTGCTGATGCACGACTTCACCTACCCGCCGAAGCCGTATCTCGTGGCGCTGTTTCACGCCTACTTCAAGGCGCTGCAGGTGCTCGGCGGAGCGCTGTTTCCGGCGTGGCGCGAAATCTATCGCGGCCTGCCGGTCCTGATCGAGCAGACGCGATGGGTTCCGGAACTGCAGCGCGCGCTGGCGGACAACGGCTTCTCGGAGATCCGCACCGAGCACCTCACGGCGTACGGGTCGGCGATCGTCAGCGCTCGGCGCTAGCGAACTGGGCGGGGGCCATCATGCGCGCCATGTGCGCGGGAGCTTCGGCGAGCATGCGCGTGTGGGCGTTGTCGGGAAACGGCGCGAGCGAAGCTCGCGCGCGATCGAGGAGGACGTTCATCTGGCTCGCCGCGTGGGCAGGCGAGACCGCCGCGTCGGCGACGTCGTCGGCGACCTGGTAGGCCTCGCCGGCTAGGCTGCCGAACTCGTGCGCCGCCTCCACCAGCGGCTGCGGCGCGGCGGCCGCGAGCGCGCCGAGCCGCGCGGCGGCGGCGAACAGCGATCCGGTCTTGAGCTGGAGGATGCGGGGCCGCACATCGGGCGCGCCCGACTCCTCGAGGGCGCCGCGCGCCATGGCGGCGATGGCGTGCGAGAGAGCCGCCGCCTGCGGTGCCCCGGCGCGCGCCATTCTCTCGAGCGCAGTGGCGAACATCATGTCGGCGAGCAGCACCGCGCGCCGCGGCGTGAGCACCGTCCAGGCTGCCGCGCGCCCGCGGCGCTGCCGATCGCCGTCGACGAAGTCGTCGTGCACCAGAGAGGCCGCCTGGACGATCTCGACCGCGAGCGCCGCGGGGAGCGCGCGTTGCGGCTCGCCGCCCAGCGCTTCGGCCACCAGGCAGGCGAGGCAGCCGCGCAGGCGCTTGCCTTGCGCGAGCACCATGCGCAGCGCGTCGAGCTGCTCCTGCGCCAGGCCGCCGAACCACTCGCCGAGCCGCGCGGCCAGCTCGGCGTCGATGCACGCTTTCGAGCGCGCGTGGTAGGCGGCGAAGTCCAGGCTCAGCCTCCCGACAGGCGCCAGGCCAGGAGGCCTGCGCCAAGAAGAATCACGCCGCCGCTCAGGCTCTTCAGGATCGCCTCGAGCCGGGCGAGCTGGGCCGTATCAGTTTCTGCCGCGGGCGCGCGCTTGAGCGCTTTGTAGGGGCGCGAAGCCTTGATCTCCACCAGGCT
>DATKAX010000073.1:0-2459 GCA_035514595.1 Burkholderiales bacterium | reverse complement strand
GTGCCGGCGGCGTAGAGATCGATCATGGTGCTCCTCCCGGGGGAAATCGCGGATACTAGCCGGCGATCCCGAGGAGGACCAGAGATGATTCAACTGTACTTCGGCCCCGGCGCCTGCTCGTTCGTCCCGCACGTCGCGCTGGAGGCGATCAAGGCCGAGACCGGGGAGGCGTTCGAGCCGATGCTCGTCAAGCTGCACAAGGGTGAGCAGAAGGCGCCAGAGTACCTGGCGCTCAATCCCAACGGGCAGGTGCCGGTGCTGGTGGTGGACGGAAGACCGCTCACCCAGATCGTCGCCATCTGCGACTACCTCGACCGGCGCTTCCCGGCGGCGGGGCTGCTGCCCGCCGAGCCGTGGGCGCGCGCGCAGGCGCTCTCGCTGCTTGCCTGGATGAACAACACCGTGCACCCCACCTTCACGCACATCTTCAAGGCGGCGGAGTTCGCCGAGAGCGAGGCGGCCCAAGCCGAAGTGAAGCGCCTCGCCGCGGCGCGCTTCCGCAAGCACCTGGAGCGCATCCAGGAGCATGTGAAGGACGCTGCGCCGTTCTGGTTCGGCGCCCGCATCACCCCGCACGACGCCTACGCCTTCACCTTCCTGCGCTGGGGCGGATTCGGCGGCATCGATCCGGCCTCGTTGCCCGCCTACCGCGCGTACATCGAGCGCGTCATGGCCGCGCCACCGGTCGCCGCCGCGCTCGAGCGCGAGCGCATCAAGCTCGACACCTACAAGGCCGCAGCATAGGCGCGCCGTGCCGCCCGAGCCGAAGCCTTTCCAAGTTCAAATTCCTGATTCGGCGATCGCCGATCTGCGCGAGCGCCTCGCGCGCACCCGCTTCCCGGACGAGCCGCCGCTCGAGCCCGGGTCGACCGGGACCAGCCTCGCTTACCTGAAGGAGCTCCTCGCCTACTGGCAGAGCGACTTCGACTGGCGCGCACAGGAAGCGCGCCTCAACCGCTTCAGGCAATACACCCTGCCGATGCGCGGCATCGATCTGCACTTCCTCCACGAGCCGGGCAGGGGACCCGATCCGATGCCGCTGCTGCTCATGCACGGCTGGCCGGGCTCGATCGTCGAGTTCCTGCGCATCATCCCGATGCTCACCGAGCGCTTCACCGTGGTCGCGCCTTCGCTTCCGGGCTACACGCTCAGCTTCCGCGCCGGCCAGCCGCGCTTCGGCACCGAGGAGATCGCCGATACGTTCGCCGAGCTGATGACCCAGCTCGGCTACGAGCGCTTCGCCGCCCAGGGCGGGGACTGGGGCGCCTTCATCGCCTCTCGCCTGGGCTACGCCCACCCCGACCGGCTGATCGGCATCCATCTCAACCTGCTCGCGGTGCGGCGCGACCCGCGCGCCGGCTCCTCCTCGGCCGAGGAGGCGCTCTATCTCCAGCAGCTCGCGGAGTGGCTCAAGGAAGAAACCGGCTACCAGTGGATCCAGGGCACGCGCCCGCAGACCCTCGCCTACGGCCTCACCGACTCCCCCGCCGGCCTCGCCGCCTGGATCGCCGAGAAGTTCCAGCGCTGGAGCGACTGCGGCGGCGTGATCGAGAACGCCGTGAGCCGCGACGACCTGCTCGCCAACATCTCGCTCTACTGGTTCACCGGCGCCATCGGCTCCTCCTTCTGGCCCTACCACGCCCGCCTGCACCGCCCCTGGCCGGTCCCGGAGGGAAAGACCGTCGACGTCCCAACCGGCTACGCCGAGTTCCCGAAGGAGATCGTGCGCCCCCCGCGCTCGCTCGCCGAGCGCCTGTACACCGACATCCGGCGCTGGAGCGTCATGCCCAAGGGCGGCCACTTCGCCGCCCTCGAGCAACCCGAGGCGCTGGCGCGCGAGATCGCCGAGTTCTTCACGCGCGACGCAGGCAGGACTCGACCAGGCTGAGCGCCTCGCGGGCGAAGCGCCACATGTTGGCTTCGCGGTCGGGGCTGGCGGTTTCCAGGGTGATGACCGATTCGATCGGACCGCTCACGGCGATGCAGGCGTGGCCGGGGGCGTCGCCGTAGCGGTTGCCGGTGGGGCCGGCGGCGCCGGTTTCGGCGAGGCCCCAGGTGGCGCCGAGCTTTTCGCGGGCGCGTTGGGCGAGGAGGCGGGCGAAGGGCTCGCTGGCGGAGCGCATGCCGGCCATGTCCTCGGGCGTGATGCCGAGGAGCGCCGAGCGGCCGGCGGCGGTGTAGATGATCGCGCCGCCGAGGTAGTAGGCGGAGGCGCCGGGGACGGCGACGAGCGCGGCGTTGATCAGGCCCCCGGCGGAGGATTCGGCGACGGCGAGGGTCTGCTTGCGGTCCTTGAGGAGCTGTCCAACGGCTGCGCCGAGCGCGGCGAGGGACTCAGGCACTCGACTTGGCCCAGGAATCGCGCAACGAGACGGTGCGGTTGAAGCCGGCGTGCGCCGTATCGACGACGAAGTAGCCGTGGCGCTCGAACTGGAAGCGCTCGCCTGGCTTCGCTTCGC
>DATKAX010000072.1:0-2042 GCA_035514595.1 Burkholderiales bacterium | reverse complement strand
CCGGGCTGCCGTCGATCGCGACCAGAATGCGCTTGTACATGGGCATCAAGTTAACGTCCCGGGCGGCCGCGCGCTTGACCCAGGTCAAACGATCCAGCCGCGGCGCTCGAGCAGGGCGAGGATCTCGGCGGCGGCCTCGCGCGGGGTGCCGCGGTCGCCGTGCACCACCAGCTCGGGGGCGAGCGGCGGCTCGTAGGGCGCCTGCACGCCGGGCAGCGTCGTGGTCTTCTGCTTGCGGTACAGCCCTTTCGGGTCGCGCGCGGCGCACACCTCGAGCGGCGTGTCGACGTAGACCTCGGCAAAGCGCGCGATGCGCTTGCGCGCCGCGTCGCGGTAGGTGCGCCGGTTCGCGGTGGCGTCGAACAGCACTGCCTTTCCTTTCTCCACCAATGAAGACCCGATCTCTGCGAGAAAACCGTAGAAGAAATCCCTGTCGGCCTCGTCGTAGCGCGCAAACGGCGTGAGCTGGGTGCGCAGCACGTCGGACTCGAGCACCGCCGCCTCCACGCCGCGCTCGTGCAGCAGCCCGAGGAGCTCCCTCGCGATCGCGCTCTTGCCCGAGCCCGAGAGCCCGGTGAGCCAGAGCGCGAAGCTCACGCGCAGTACGCGTTCGCCCGCGCCGGGTCGAAGCGCGCCTCGTCGAGCACGTTGACGATGAAGCGCAGGAGCTTGCCTCTCACGCCGGCGTCGAGCGACGGGTACCACACCGGGCTCGCCATCACCAGGCCGCGGAAGGCGAAGAACGGCGCGGCGACTTCGAGCAGCTCGCCGTCCGCGGAGCGCTCGAGGTAGCGCTCCCAGAAGCGCCTCCACAGGCGCTCGAAGCCGCCTTCGAGCCGGCCCGAGCGCTGCAGCGAGAAGAACAGGTAGTTCAACGTCAGGCAGGTGACGTCGTCGGCGGCCTCGCCCCACTCGCCGCGCGAGCGGTCGAGCACGCTGAAGTCGGCGCCCTCGCGGAACATGATGTTCCAGGGGTGGAAGTCGCCGTGCACCTGGCGCAGCCGGTGCGTGCGCGACCTGAGCTTCCAGCGCCAGTCGATCGCGCTTCGCTCGATCGCCTTCAGCCGCTCGAGCGGCACCGGGCCGTCCTGCGGATAGCTGTCGGCGACGCCGAACAGGCACTCGCCGTGGCCGACGAGCTCGCGCACGCGGCGCACGTAAAGGCCCGGGTCCGGCCCGGCGACGCGGTGGATCTCGACCAGGTAGTCGCACAGGGCGTCGGCGCGCTGCAGATCCAGGGAAGCCGCTTCGCCCGAGCTCCTGATCCTCAGCAGATCGTCGGCGTACTCGTGCCCGTCGACGAACTCGGCGAGCATGAACAGCTCCTCCGCGTTGCCCAGCGGCACCAGCTCGCCGCTCGCGCGCACCGCGCCGACATCGAGCGAGGCGACGTGCCGCGGCAGCGCGCCGAAGGCATGGTGCGCCCAGAGCATGAGCTGCGCCCGGTCGGCCATGTGCTCGTGCCCGAAGGGCCCGGGGCGCACCGACTCGACCACTGCGCGGCGCGGCGCGCCGTCGAGCTCGTAGTCCACGCGCAGCGGGATGCCGTAGCCGTAGCCCTTGTCGCCCTGCCGGCCGCCGCCGAGTGGTGTCACGCGCACCGCGCGCACCGGCCGGCCGTGCACCATGGTGAGGTAGCCCTGGAGCGCTTCGGGGGTGAAAGGCGACGCAACCTTGCTCATTTCAGCAAAGCTATCACCTCTGCGTCCTCGACCTGGGGGAAATGCCGGTAGAACAGGCTCACGGCGCGGAAATCCTCCGGCGCGTGCAGGCACACCACCTCGTCAGCGTACGGCCTCACCTTGTCGAGGCTCTCGGCGGCCGCGACCGGCACCGCGCACACCAGGCGCCGCGGCTTCTTCGCGCGCACTGCGTGCAGCGCGGCGATCATCGTGGCCCCAGTGGCGAGGCCGTCGTCGACCACGATGGCGATGCGGCCCTCGGGGTCGATCGGCGCACGATGCGGGGTGAATTGCGCCCGGCGCGCGCGCAGGGTCTTCATCTGGGCCTGCTTTTCCTTTTCCAGGTAGGCCTCGTCGGCG
>DATKAX010000071.1:0-3867 GCA_035514595.1 Burkholderiales bacterium | reverse complement strand
ATGCAGCAAGGATTGCCTCTGCGCGAGGCGATGCGCAAGGAGTGGTACAACGGCTTTCCCGCCTTCGTCGCCGAGGGCGCCGAGGGCGCCGCGCGCTTCGCCTCAGGCAAGGGGCGGCACGGAGACTTCAGGGACATTTAGCGCCTTTCGGCGGCCGGGCAGCTCGGCGAGGATTTTTCCCCTTTCGAGATCGGTCATGGCGCCCCAGCGCGCGATTTCCTCGAGCGTACGGGCGCAGCCAAGGCACAGGCCGCGGCGCGGATCCATCTGGCAGACGTTGACGCACGGGCTCTTCATTTCTTCCGTTTCGCGAGCAGGGCGCGGCCGGCCTTGGAAGCGGGCGCCTTGCCGAGCACCGAGCAGATCCACTGGCCGATGTCGACCAGCCGGTCCAGATCGACACCGGTCTCGATGCCGAGCCCGTTCAGCATGAAGACGACGTCCTCGGTCGCCACGTTGCCCGAGGCGCCCGCCGCGTAGGGACAGCCGCCCAGTCCGGCCACCGAGGCGTCGAAGGTTGCCACGCCCAGCTCGAGCGAGGCGTAGATGTTGGCGAGCGCCTGGCCGTAGGTATCGTGGTAGTGCCCGGCGAGCGCCTCGAGCGGTATGCGGCTCGCGCAGGCCTCGATCATCGCCTTCGTCCTGCCCGGGGTGCCGACGCCGATCGTGTCGCCGAGCGAGATCTCATAGCAGCCCATGTCGTAGAGCGCGCCTGCCACCTCGGCGACGCGTTGCGGGCTCACTTCGCCCTCGTAGGGGCAGCCCAGCACGCAGGATACGTAGCCCCGCACCCGGATTTTTTCCTTCGAGGCGGCTTCGACGACCGGGCGAAAGCGCTCGAACGACTCGGCGATCGAGCAGTTGATGTTCTTCCGCGAGAAGGACTCGGAGGCGGCGCCGAAGATCGCCACCTCGCCCGCCCCCGCGGCGCGCGCCGCCTCGAATCCCTTGAGGTTGGGTGTCAGCACCGGGTAGGAGACGCCGGGCTTGCGCCGGATGCGCTCCAGGACCTCGGTATGGTCGGCCATCTGCGGCACCCACTTCGGCGACACGAAAGCGGTCGCCTCCACGGCGGGAAGCCCCGCGGCGGCGAGCCGCTCGATCAGCGCCACCTTCACTTCGGTCGGCACGCTCCCGGGCTCGTTCTGCAAGCCGTCTCGCGGACCGACTTCGACGATGCGCACCGATTTCACGATTCCATCCGGATCAGCTCTGCGCCTTCGAGCACCTGCTCGCCGGCGGCGTAGTGGACCTCCTGCACCACGCCGTCGGCCGGCGCGGTGATGGTGTGCTCCATCTTCATCGCCTCGAGCACCAGGAGCGGCTGGCCCTTGGTGACGCGCTCCTGCGGCTTCACCAGGACCGCCGCGATCCTGCCAGGCATCGGCGCGGTCATGGTGCCGCTGCCGGCATCGACATCCAGGCCGCGCAGCTCGTCCTTCAGCGCGAGCCGCCGGTGGCGCCCCTCGCAGAACACGTGCCAGTCGGTTCCATCGCGCACCGCGCGCGCCTTGAGCGCACGGCCGTCGAGCCGCACGAGAAAGGCGCCGTCCGCAAGGCGCTCGCCCTCGAGCGCGTGCTCGCGCGAGCCCACCGCTATGCGCAGCCCCTTGGCGAGAAAGCGCAGGCGCACGCGGTGCTCCGCCTCGCCCTCGACGAACACGAAGTCATGGTGGGATTTCTCGTTGAGGCGCCAGCCATCGACCGCGTGCCACGGCGAGTAGGGGTCCTGCGAGCGTAGCGCCTGCCTGTTCGCCGCGTCCTGCTCCGCCGCCAGCTCGGCGAAGGCGGCCGCGGCGAGCACCTCCTCGGGTGCCGGGCCCGGCGGGGCAAGCAGCTCCGTGCGACCGCGCTCGACGAGGCCCGTGTCCAGCTCGGCCTGCGCGAAGGCGCGGCTCGCAACGACACGCTGCAGGAACTCGACGTTGGTGGAAACGCCCGCGATCTCGGTTTGCGCCAGCGCCTGGCGCAGGCGCGCGAGCGCGGCGCCGCGGTCCGCGCCGTGCACGATGAGCTTCGCGATCATCGGGTCGTACCAGGGCGTGATCTCGGCGCCCGCCTCGACGCCGGCGTCGATGCGCAGCCCCGCGCTTTGGGCGGGAAACGCCAGGTGCACGAGCCGCCCGGTGGAAGGCAGGAAGTCGCGCTGCGGATCCTCGGCGTAGATGCGCGCCTCGATGGCATGTCCCTCGAAGGAGAGATCCTTCTGCGCGAACGGGAGCGCCTCGCCCGCAGCGACCCGCAGCTGCAGCTCCACGAGGTCGAGGCCGGTGATCATCTCGGTCACCGGGTGCTCGACCTGCAGGCGGGTATTCATTTCCATGAAGTAGAAGCGCCCGTCCGGCTCCGCGATGAACTCCACCGTGCCGGCGCCGACGTATCCGATCGCGCGCGCCGCCGCGAGCGCGGCCTCTCCCATCTCGCGCCGCCTGGCGGCGCTCATGCCGGGCGCGGGCGCTTCCTCGAGCACTTTCTGATGCCTGCGCTGCACCGAGCAATCGCGCTCGAACAAATGCACCAGGTTGCCGCGGCTGTCGCCGAACACCTGGACCTCGATGTGGCGCGGGCGCTCGAGATAGCGCTCGATCAGCACGCGCTCGTCGCCGAAAGCCGCTCTTGCCTCGCGCTGCGCCGCCTCAAGCATCGATCGGAACGCTTGCTGGGACGAAACGACCCGCATTCCCTTGCCGCCGCCCCCCGCCGAGGGCTTGATGAGAACCGGGAAACCGATGCGGCGCGCCTCCTTCTCCAGGAAAGCGGGATCCTGGCTCTCGCCATGGTAGCCGGGCACGAGCGGCACGCCCGCCTTCTCCATGCGTCGCTTCGCGGCGGACTTGTCGCCCATGGCGGCGATCGCCTCGGGGGTCGGCCCGACGAACACGATGCCCGCTTTGCCGCAGGCGGCCGCAAAGCCTTCGTTCTCCGAGAGAAATCCATAGCCGGGATGCACGGCTTCGGCGCCGGCCTCGCGCGCGGCGCACAGAATCGCCTCGCCATCCAGATAGCCCTCGATGCGGCGCGCCTCGTCGGCGCGCTTCACGTGCAGCGCGTCGCGGTCGGCATCGGCGTACACCGCGACGCTACGGATGCCGAGCCGGCGCGCGGTGCGCATCACGCGGCAGGCGATCTCGCCGCGGTTGGCGACCAGGACGCTTGCGAACAGGCCCTTCAGGGCGCCCATTTCGGCTTGCGCTTCTCGAGGAACGAGGCGACGCCTTCCTTGCCTTCGGGGGAAGCACGGATCTCGGCGATGCGCCGCGCGGTGTCGGCGAGCAGCGCCTCGTCGAGCATCTTGCCCGCCACGTCGCGAATCAGGTCCTTGATCCGCCGGTGCGCTTCGCTGCCTCCGGCGAGAAGGTGCTCGACGAGCGAAGCGAGCGCCTCGTCGAGCTTCTCCGCGGGCACCACCAGCGAGAGCAGGCCGATCCGCAGGGCCTCCGCCCCGTCGAATACCTCGGCGGTGAGAAAGTAGCGGTGCGCCACGCGCTCGCCGATGGCGCGCACCACGTACGGGCTGATCGTCGCCGGCGACAGGCCGAGCTTCGCCTCCGAAAAGCAGAATTTCGCCTGCGGCGTGCCGATGGCGATGTCGCAGGCGGCGATCAGGCCGGTGCCGCCGGCGAACGCCGGCCCGTGAACGCGGGCGATGGTCGGCTTCGCCACGCGGTCGAGCGCGGCGAGCATCTCGGCAAGCGCGCGGGCATCGGCCACGTTCTCGTGGAAGCCGTAGCCCGCCATGCGCTTCATCCAGTTAAGGTCGGCGCCGGCGCAGAACGCGGGGCCGTTGCCGGCCAGCACCAGCACGCGGATCTGCGGGTCCCTGTCCATGTCCAGGAACGCCGCCTTCAGCGCGGCGATCAGGGCGTC
>DATKAX010000070.1:0-8420 GCA_035514595.1 Burkholderiales bacterium | reverse complement strand
GGCGCCGCGCGAGCCCTTCCTGCGCGCGCCGCAGCACCCGTACTCGCAGAAGCTGTTCGCGGCGCTGCCTTCGCCGGCGCGGCGCAGCGAGGGGCTGGCGGTGATCCCGGGGCGGGTGCCGCCGCTCACCGGCGCCTTTGCGGGCTGCCGCTTTGTCGAGCGCTGCCATCTTGCCTTCGAGCGCTGCCGCTCGGAGGCGCCCCGGCTGCTGGAGCCCGCGCCGGCGCACTTCGCGCGCTGCCACCTGCGCGAGCAGGGGGTGGCCGATGCAAGGATTCGCGCCGAGCCGACGAGCGCCGAGAGGCGGCCGGCGCCCGAAGGAAAAGTACTGCTTCAAGTGGAGGATCTAAGGGTCCACTTCCCGATACGGCGCGGGATCCTCAAGCGTACCGTGGGCAGCGTGAAGGCGGTCGACGGGGTGTCGCTCGAGCTGCGCGCCGGGCGCACGCTCGCCCTGGTGGGCGAATCGGGCTGCGGCAAGACCACCACCGGCAAGGCGATCCTGCAGCTCATCGCGCCCAGCGGCGGCAGCGTGCGCCACGAGGGCGAGGAGCTCAACGGGCTGACGCGCGCGCAGATGCGCCCGCGCCGCGCCGCGATGCAGATCGTGTTTCAGGACCCCTACGCCTCGCTCAACCCGCGCCTGCGCGTCGCCGAGATCCTGCTCGAGGGGATGCGCAGCCTCGGCGTGGGCGCCGGCGAGGCGGAAAGGATCGAGCGAATCCATGCGCTGCTGGCGGAAGTCGGCTTGCCGCCGGAAACGCTTGAGCGCTATCCGCACGAGTTCTCCGGCGGGCAGCGCCAGCGCATCGCCATCGCACGCGCCCTCGCCGTGCAGCCGGGGCTCATCGTCTGCGACGAGCCGACCAGCGCGCTCGACGTCTCGGTGCAGGCGCAGATCCTCAACCTGCTGCGCTCCCTGCAGGAGCGGCGCGGCATCGCCTACCTCTTCATCACCCACAACATCGGCGTCGTCGACTATCTGGCGCACGAAGTCGCCGTCATGGCGGGGGGGCGGATCGTCGAGCACGGCCCGGTCGACGAGGTGCTGCGCCGGCCGCAGCACCCTTATACGCGGGAGCTGCTGGAGGCCGTGCCGACGCTCGACTAGCGTGCCCGGATGGTGATGCGCTGGCCGACCTGCAGGTAGCGGCCGACGCGGTTCCATGCCTTGAGGTCGGAGACCCGCACGCGGTAGCGCTGTGCGATGCCGCTCAGCGTGTCCCCGCGCCTGACGACGTGCACCGCGCGCACCGCCGGGATCGGCGGCGCGTACATGATCGGCAGCTTTGCCTCCCGGGTGCTGCCGTTGATCGGCACCACCATTAACTTGGGCACGTGCCATGAGCGCGGGTGAATCCCGTTCACGCGCTTCAGCTCGTCGACCCCGAGGTCGAATTTCTTCGCGATGGTGCCGAGGCGCTCGCCGTGCGTGGGGTGGTAGACCTCCCACGAGACCAGCTTATCGTCGTCGTGCTTGGCGAGGTTGTCGTGGAACACCTCCACCTTGTCGGCGGGCAGCACGATGCGCGTCGCAGCCGAGGAACGGATCAGCGGCCGGCTGAAGCCGGGATTGAGCGCGATGAAGTCCTCGACCGGCATATCGGCGAGCTTGGCGGCGGTGATCACATCGATGTCCGGCGTCTCGGTGACCACCGCGAAGTACGGCTCGTTCGGGATGGGATCGAGATTGATGCCGAACGGCTCGGGGTTGGAGATGATGTTCTTCAACGCCTGCAGCTTCGGTATATAGTGGCGCGTCTCGCGCGGCATGCGAAGGCTCGAGTAGTCCGTCGGCTTGCGCTCCTTTCGGTTTCTCACGATCGCGCGCTTCACCGCGTTCTCGCCCCAGTTGTAGGAGGCGAGGGCAAGCTGCCAGTCGCCGTGCATCTCGTAGAGAGTGGTGAGGTAGTCGAGCGCCGCATTGGTCGACGCGACGATGTCACGGCGGCCGTCGTACCACCAGTCCTGCTTGAGGTCGTAGCGCCTGCCGGTGCCGGGGATGAACTGCCAGATCCCAGAGGCATGCGCGCGAGAGTATGCCATCGGGTTGAAGGCGCTCTCGACCATCGGCAGCAGCGCGAGCTCGGTGGGCAGGCCGCGCTTCTCGATCTCCTCGACGATGTAGAACAGGTAGAGGCGGCTGCGGTCGAAGATGCGCTGCAGGTAGTCCTTCTCCCTTGCGTAGTAGGCGGTGTGCTGCTTGACCAGCTTGTTGTCGAGGTTCGGGATGGCGAAGCCCTGGCGGATGCGTTGCCAGAGGTCCTCGACCGGCGCGGTACGGTCGATCTTCGGCACGCCGCGCAGCGGCTCCTGGACGACGAGACGCTCGCCGTCGAAGGGCGGCAGGTGCGTGGCGTCCAGCGGCGGCGGGACCGGCGGGAACGCCGGCGCCGGAGCAGGCGCAGGCCGGGCTTTCGCGACGGCCGGCGCGCTCCGTGCCGGTTGCGCGCTTTGCACCGCTGGTGCCGGCGGCTCGGCCGCGGGCACCGGCACAGCCGCCGGCATGACGAGCACGGCTGCGGGCAAGGTATCGGCCTCCGCCTCCGCCTCGGGCTGCGAGGCGCAAGCCTGCAGCAGCGCAAGCGCGACGGCGGCGGCGGTTCGAATGGCGTGTGTCAAGAGCGGTTCTTCCATTCTCGTATCGCAGCGAATACTCTCACAGGATCGGCCAGCCGCGTGCCTAGGTACCTGTTGGCAGAGCTCACTACGGCCGGCACGCGGCAGCGCAGGAAAGGGTTGGTTGCCTTTTCATCCCGAAGTGTGCTTGGCAGGGTCGGCTTTCCGGCTTCGCGCAGCTCGCGGTCGCGGCGCTCGCGCGCCTCGAGCGCCGCGTTGTCCGGCTCCACCGTCCTCGCGAATCGGATGTTCGCGAGCGTGTACTCGTGCCCGCAGTAGACCCGCGTGTCCTCGGGCAGCGCGGCGAGCTTCTGCAACGAGGCGTACATCTGCTCCGCGGTGCCCTCGAACAGCCGCCCGCAGCCGCAGGCGAACAGCGTATCGCCACAGAATAGCGCCCCTGCTCCATAATAGGCGATGTGCGCGCGCGTGTGGCCAGGGATGTCGAGCACGGAGAATGCGACGTCGAGCTGCGCCACGCTCACCCGGTCACCCTCGGACACCGGCCGGTCGACGGTCGCGATGGGCTCGCTCCTCGGGCCGTACACGGGAACCGGGTACTTGCGCAGCAGCTCCGGGATGCCGCCCACGTGGTCGGGATGATGGTGCGTCGCGAGGATCGCGGCCAGCTCGAGCTTCTCGCGCGCGAGATACTCGAGCACCGGGCGCGCCTCGCCCGGGTCCACGACAGCGGCGTGGGTCGCATTGCGCAGTGTCCATACATAGTTGTCCTTGAATGCATTGACCGGAACGATCTCGAGCATGGACCGACATTCCTTCGTGCAGAACGGTGCGCAAAAGTATAACGGCGGACGCTCATCGCTTTCAGGGTGGCTCGCCACCCCCCAGGGCTCCTATGTGCTCGGCTGGGAGAGCGCCCAGTTTGACAGCGCCGTTGATGATGTATTCGGTTTCCGGGCAGTACAGATCGGCCTACCCGAAATCGACTTCCTGCGGCAGAACCGCATCCCGTTCCGCTTCACGCTGGCGCTCGAGCCCGGGGCGGCGCTCGCCGCCGATCCCCTGCAGCTGCCGCTCGCTTCGCAGAGCGTCGACCTGCTCGTGCTGCCGCACGTGCTGGAGTTCCACCACAACCCGCACGAGGTGCTGCGCGAGGCCGAGCGCGTGCTGGTGCCGGAGGGCCACGTGGTCATTTCCGGGTTCAATACCGCTTCGCTGTGGCGCCTGCGGCAGCTTTTCACGCCGCGCGCCGCAGGCGTGCCGTGGGACGCCCGCTTCATCGGCCTGCTGAGGCTGCGCGACTGGCTGCGGGTGCTGGGATTCGAGCTGAACGGCGGAAGCTTCGGCTGCTATGCGCCGCCGTTTCGCCAGAGCGTGTGGCTCGAGCGCTTCGCGTTCATGGAGAAGGCGGGGGCGCGCTGGTGGCCGCTCGCGGGCGGCGTCTACGTGGTGCGGGCGGTGAAGCGCGTGCACGCCATGCGGCTGGTGACGCCGGCCTGGCGCAAGGAGCGCGCCCGGCGCCGGGCGCTCGCCCCCATCACGCAGCGCTCCCACAAGAACCACGACTGAGGCCATGACCGGGGAGGTGGTCGAGATCTACAGCGACGGCGCGTGCCGGGGCAACCCCGGCCCCGGCGGCTGGGGCGTGCTGCTGCGTGCCAAAGGTGCCGAGAAGGAGCTCTACGGGGGCGAGGCCGCGACCACCAACAACCGCATGGAGCTCACCGCGGTGATCCGGGCTCTGGAGGCGCTCAGGCGCCCGAGCCGGGTGCGCCTGTACACCGACTCGCAGTACGTGCACAAGGGGATCTCGGCGTGGATCCGGGCCTGGAAGCGCCGCGGCTGGCGCACCGCGGAGGGCAAGCCGGTCAAGAACCTCGACCTGTGGCGGCGGCTCGACGAGCTCGCCGCCCTGCACGAAGTAGAATGGCACTGGGTGCGCGGACATGCCGGGCATCCGGAAAACGAGCGGGCCGACCGGCTCGCCAACAAGGGGATACCGAAGGGGGATGAGCGCGAGGCAGGTCGTTCTTGACACCGAGACCACGGGGCTCAACGCGAAACTCGGCGACCGGGTGATCGAGATCGGCTGCGTCGAGGTCCTGAGCCGCAGCATCGGCGAGCGGCATTTTCATGCCTACCTCAACCCCGAGCGCGACGTCGACGAGGGCGCCTCGCGGGTGCACGGCATGACGCGCGAGGACCTCGTCGCCAAGCCGAAGTTCGCCGAGATCGCCGCCGATTTCCTCGTGTTCATCAGGGGCGCCGAGCTCATCATCCACAATGCCGCCTTCGACGTGGAGTTCCTCGACCTGGAGCTCGGGCGCGCGAAGCTCGGCCGCCTTGCCGACCATGTCGCAAGCATCACCGATACCCTGAGCTTCGCCCGCGAGCTGCATCCGGGGAGAAAGAACTCGCTCGATGCGCTGTGTGAGCGCTATCTCGTCGACCACTCCAACCGCACGCTGCACGGCGCGCTGCTCGACGCCCGGCTGCTCGCCGAGTGCTACCTCGCGATGACGCGCGGACAGGAGAGCCTGGTGATGGAGCTGGAGACCCCGGCGGCGGCCGCGGCGGCCGCCGCGCTGCTGCAGGTGGACGTCTCGAACCTGCTCGTGCTGCGGGCGGCGCCGGAGGAACTCGCGCTGCACGAGCAGTATCTCGACGCGATGGAAAAGGAGGCGAAGCGCCCGAGCCTCTGGCGCGGGCTCGCAGACTAGGCGCGCGGCGCCCGGGGCAGCCACTCGACGCTCGCCAGCTCGCGCCTTACCCCCGGCAGGGTGATCTGGTAGTTGATGAGGTAGACGGTCGCGTCGTTGCGGAAGTCCTCGATCTGCCTGGACTCGAGCGAGTGCTCGAAGGTGCGCTCGAGCCTGGGGTGGCGGGTGGCGGTCGATTTCATGAACAGCTCGAAGCCGTAGCGTCCCGGGCGCAGCTCCAGCGGCGCGGCGCGCGGCCTCTCCGCGACGTCGAACAGCACGAACTTGGCGAGCGATCGCTTGCCCTCCAGGGGAAAGGCGCTGAAGGGCTCGATCGTGTTTTCGGCGTCGAGCGTGCGCTTCGCCTGGATGAAGCGCTGCATGTCCACCTCGGCGACTGGCGTGAGCAGGATCGAGTGCCGGGTGTCGCCGTCCACCGTGAGCCGCAGCGCCACCCACTCGATGATGCCGTCGGCGTGGCCGCCGTTGGAGAACTGCAGCGGCAGCAGCAGCCTGACTTCGCCGGCGAGCCG
The DNA here is from genome assembly GCA_035514595.1 of Burkholderiales bacterium. Lineage (GTDB taxonomy): Bacteria > Pseudomonadota > Gammaproteobacteria > Burkholderiales > SG8-39 > SCGC-AG-212-J23. Next base: position 2,608 of record DATKAX010000070.1, on the reverse strand, counting down.
GCTCGCCCGCGGCAGGATCACGTCGCCGGCCAGGACCTCGGGGGCGAACTCGAGGGCCCGGGTGCGGGCGAGCGCCAGTACCGAGAGCGCGAGCGCCGCGAGCGCCAGCGCGAGACTCAGCCAGCCGTCGATTGCGGGTAGTTGCATTGAGGGCTCCTTTCCCGTCCCATTCGAAAAGAGCGCGTGTGAATCGTCAACCGCGCCGGCGCTATACTTGGACCATGGCGCCACGGCCCAGCCCCTACGAGGAAAATCTCGGCAAGACCCCGGCCAACTACGCGCCGCTCACCCCGCTGTCGTTCCTCGAGCGCGCGGCCTGGGTCTATCCTGCCCGCCCCTCGGTGGTCCACGGCGAGGAGCGCTACACGTGGAAGGAAACCTACGCGCGCTGCCGCCGGCTCGCCTCGGCCCTCGCGAAGCGCGGCATCGGCCGGGGCGACACCGTCGCCGCGATGCTGCCCAACATCCCGGCGATGTACGAGGCGCACTTCGGCGTGCCGATGTGCGGCGCGGTTCTGAACACGCTCAATACCCGCCTGGACGCCGAGGCCATCGCCTTCATGCTCGAGCACGGGGAGGCAAAGCTGCTTTTGGTGGATGCAGAATTTTCCGGCGTGGCCGAGAAGGCGCTCGCACGGCTGAAAAAGCCCGTCGAGGTCGTCGACGTCGAGGATCCGGAGTTCTCCGGCGGCAAGCGCCTCGGCGAGACGACCTACGAAGCGTTCCTCGCCGCCGGCGACCCGCAGTACGCCTGGCGCTGGCCCGAGGACGAGTGGCAGGCGATCTCGCTCAACTACACCTCGGGCACCACCGGCGACCCGAAGGGCGTGGTCTATCACCACCGCGGCGCGTACCTGAACGCGGTGTGCAACCTGCTCACCTGGAGCATGCCGCAGCACTCGGTGTATCTCTGGACGCTGCCGATGTTCCACTGCAACGGCTGGACCTTTCCATGGAGCATGGCCGCCAACGCCGGCACCAACGTGTGCCTCAGGAAAGTCGACGCCGCCCTGATATTCGACCTGATCAGGAAACACGAGGTCACCCATTACTGCGGCGCGCCGATCGTTCACAGCACGCTTGTCAACGCGCCGGAGGAGCTGAAGAAGGGCATCGCGCACAAGGTGCACGCCATGGTGGCCGCGGCGGCGCCGCCGGCGGCGATGATCGAGGGCATGGAGCGCATGGGCTTCGACCTGACCCACGTCTACGGCCTCACCGAGGTCTACGGCCCGGCGACGGTATGCGCCCGGCACGCGGAGTGGGACGCGCTCGACATCGCCGAGCGCGCCCGGCTCAACGGCAGGCAGGGCGTGCGCTACCTGATGGAGGAGGGCCTGGCGGTGATGGATCCGCAGACCCTGCAGCCGGTGCCCGCCGACGGCGAGACCATGGGCGAGATCATGTTCCGCGGCAACATCACCATGAAGGGCTACCTGAAGAATCCCAGGGCGACCCAGGAAGCATTCCGCGGCGGCTGGTTCCACTCCGGCGACCTCGCGGTGATGCAGCCCGACGGCTACGTGAAGATCAAGGACCGCTCCAAGGACATCATCATCTCGGGCGGCGAGAACATCTCGTCGATCGAGGTGGAGGACGTGCTCTACCGCCACCCGGCGGTGCTGGCTGCGGCGGTGGTGGCGCGGCCCGACCCGAAATGGGGCGAGACGCCGTGCGCCTTCGTCGAGCTCAAGCCCGGCGCCGCCGCGAGCGAGGCCGAGATTATCGAGTTCTGCCGCGCTCACATGGCGAAGTTCAAGCTGCCGCGCGCCGTGGTGTTCGGCGAGCTGCCCAAGACCTCCACCGGCAAGATCCAGAAGTTCGTCCTGCGCAGCCGCGCGCAATCGGCCGCCGCGATCGACACATGAGCGCTATTCCGATGCCTCAAGATGCCATCCTGCTGCGCGAGGACCGCGACGGCGTCTGCACCCTGACGCTCAACCGGCCGCAGCAGATGAACCTGCTGACCGGCGAGATGCTGGAAGCGCTACAGGAGGCGCTCGACTCGCTGCTTGAGAACCGCGCCGTGCGCGTAGTGGTGCTGGCCGCCACGGGCAAGGGCTTCTGCGCCGGGCACGACCTCAAGGAGATCCGCGCCCTCGCCGAGCAGCCCAGGATCGAAGCCCTCTTCAACCAGTGCAGCCGCATGATGCAGACCCTCCCGCGGCTGCCGCAGCCCGTCATCGCGAAAGTCCAGGGCGCAGCCGCAGCGGCCGGCTGCCAGCTCGTCGCCCAGTGCGACCTCGCCATCGCTTCCGACGCGGCCCGGTTCGTCACCAGCGGCGTCAACTGGGGCTTCTTCTGCTCCACCCCCGCCGTGGCCGTCGGCCGCAACCTCCTTCGCAAGCGCGCCATGGAAATGATCCTCACCGGCGAGCCCATCGACGCCCGCACCGCCATGGACTGGGGCCTCGTCAACCGCGTCGTCCCGCCCGGCGAGCTCGACTCCGCCGTCGCCGCGCTCGCCGCGTCCATCGCCTCCAAGCCCCCCGCCGGCATCGCCGCCGGCAAGCGCGCCTTCTACCAGCAGATGGAAATGGGCCTCGACCAGGCCTACGCCCTCGCCTCCACCGTCATCTCCGACGCCTTCTCCCACGACGAAGGCCGC
>DATKAX010000069.1:0-13815 GCA_035514595.1 Burkholderiales bacterium | reverse complement strand
GGCGTCTCCACCACCACGTGGCAGAAAAGATCGCCCGGGTACTGGCTGCGCACGCCCTTGATGCCCTTGCCCTTGAGGCGGAACAGCTTGCCGCTCTGGGTCTCGGCCGGCACGCGGATGCGCGCCGAGCCGTCGAGCGTCGGGATGCCGATCTCGCCGCCGAGCGCCGCGGTGGCGAACGAGACCGGCATCTCGCAGTGCAGGTCGTCGTGGTCGCGGGTGAAGACCGGATGCGGCTTGATGTGGACCTGGACGTAGAGGTCCCCCGCGGGCCCGCCGTTCACGCCCGGCTCGCCTTCGCCGGAGAGGCGCACGCGGTCGCCTTCGTCGACGCCTGCGGGGATTTTCACCGACAGCGTCTTCTGCAGCTTGACGCGTCCGCTCCCGCTGCACTGGGTGCAGGGGTTCGGAATCACGCTGCCGCTGCCGTGGCAGCGCGGGCAGGTCTGGGCGATGGAGAACGGCCCCTGCGAGACGCGCACCTGGCCCGCGCCGCGGCACGAAGGACAGGTGACCGGCTGCGAGCCGGCGCGCGCGCCGCTGCCGCGGCACAGCTCGCAGATCGCGACCGCGGGAATGCGGATCTTGGTCTCGAAGCCGTGCGCCGCCTGCTCGAGCGTGAGCTCCAGGTTGTAGCGCAGGTCGGCGCCGCGGAACACGGTCGAACGGCCGCCGCGCCCGCCGCCGAAGATCTCGCCGAAGATGTCGCTGAAGATGTCGCCGAAGCCCCCCGGCCCCGGGGCGCCGCCGTGCGCGTCGACCCCGGCGTGGCCGAACTGGTCGTACGCCGCGCGCTTGGCGGGATCGCACAGCACCTCGTAGGCCTCCTTGGCTTCCTTGAAGTGCTCCTCGGCCTTCGGATTGTCCGGGTTGCGGTCCGGGTGCCATTTCATGGCGAGCCGCCGGTAGGCCTTCTTCAGGTCGTCCTCGGCGGCGTCCCGGTTGACGCCGAGCACTTCGTAGTAGTCGCGCTTCGCCATGCTCCTGTCCATACAGCAAAAGCGGGCGGGGCGCTGGGCGCTCCACCCGCTCGAGGATCAATCGCCCTTGAACGTCACCCGGTCTTCTTGTCCTTCACCTCGGTGAACTCGGCGTCGACCACGTTCTCGTCCTTCGCCGCTTCCTGCTGCGCGGCGCCTTCGCCGCCGGCGGCCGTCTCGGCCGCCTGCTGGCTTTCCGCGTACATCTTCTCGCCGAGCTTCTGCGAGGCCTGCGCGAGCGCCTGCGCCTTGGCATCGATCTCGGCCTTGTCCTGCGACTTGAGAACGCCCTCGGCGTCCTTCAGCGCGGACTCGATCTTCTCCTTCTCGCCGGCCTCGAGCTTGTCGCCGTAGTCCTTGAGCGACTTGCGCACCGAGTGTATCAGCGCCTCCGCCTGGTTGCGCGCGTTCACCAGCTCGAGCGCCTTGCGGTCCTCCTCGGCATGCGTCTCCGCGTCTTTCACCATGCGCTGGATCTCGGCCTCGTTGAGCCCCGAGCTCGCCTGGATCTTGATCTTGTTCTCGCGCCCGGTGGCCTTGTCCCTGGCCGACACGTGCAGGATGCCGTTGGCGTCGATGTCGAAGGTGACCTCGATCTGCGGCATGCCGCGCGCCGCGGGCGGGATGTCGGTGAGGTTGAACTGGCCGAGGGACTTGTTGCCCGTGGCCACGTCGCGCTCGCCCTGCAGCACGTGGATCGTGACCGCGGTCTGGTTGTCGTCGGCGGTCGAGAACACCTGCTGCGCCTTGGTCGGGATGGTGGTGTTCTTCTGGATCAGCTTGGTCATCACCCCGCCGAGGGTCTCGATGCCGAGCGACAGCGGCGTCACGTCGAGCAGCAGCACGTCCTTGACGTCGCCCTTGAGCACGCCGGCCTGGATGGCGGCGCCGATCGCTACCGCCTCGTCGGGGTTGACGTCCTTCCTCGGCTCCCTGCCGAAGAACTCCTTCACCTTGTCCTGCACCTTGGGCATGCGCGTCTGCCCGCCGACCAGGATCACGTCCTGCACCTCGGACACCTTGACCCCCGCGTCCTTGATCGCGATGCGGCAGGGCTCGATGGTGCGCTCGATGAGCTCGTCGACCAGCGACTCGAACTTGGCGCGCGTGATCTTCATGGTCAAATGCTTCGGCCCGCTCTGATCCGCCGTGATGTACGGAAGATTGATCTCGGTCTGCTGCGAAGAGGAGAGCTCGATCTTCGCTTTCTCCGCCGCCTCCTTCAGCCGCTGCAGGGCGAGCACGTCCTTGGAGAGATCGACGCCCTGGTCCTTCTTGAACTCGGTGACCACGTAGTCGATGATGCGCTGGTCGAAGTCCTCGCCGCCGAGGAAGGTGTCGCCGTTGGTGGAGAGCACCTCGAACTGCTTCTCGCCCTCGACGTCGGCGATCTCGATGATCGAGATGTCGAAGGTGCCGCCGCCCAGGTCGTAGACGGCGATCTTCATGTCCTTCTTGGCGGCCTTGTCCATGCCGAACGCGAGCGCGGCCGCCGTCGGCTCGTTGATGATGCGCTTGACGTCGAGGCCCGCGATACGGCCTGCGTCCTTGGTCGCCTGGCGCTGGGAATCGTTGAAGTAGGCGGGGACCGTGATCACGGCCTCCTTGACCTCCTCGCCGAGGTAGTCCTCGGCGGTCTTCTTCATCTTGCGCAGCACCTCCGCGGACACCTGCTGCGGCGCCATCTTCTTGCCGCGCACCTCGACCCAGGCGTCGCCGTTGTCCGCGCGCACGATCTTGAAGGGCATCAGCTTGATGTCCTTCTGCACTTCCTTCTCGTCGAAGCGCCGCCCGATCAGGCGCTTCGCCGCGTAAAGGGTATTTCTGGCGTTGGTGACGGCCTGGCGCTTGGCCGGCGCGCCGACCAGCACTTCACCGTCCTCGGTATAGGCCACCACCGAAGGCGTGGTGCGCGAGCCTTCGGAGTTCTCGATCACCTTGGGCTTGCCGCCCTCCATGATCGCGACGCAGGAGTTGGTGGTGCCGAGGTCGATGCCGATGATCTTTGCCATGGGTTCTAGTCCTTAGTCGTCGCTTTTTTCGCGTAACTCTGTGTCGGAGATGGGGTTTCCGGCGCCGTTTTCAAGCGCTTTGGCGACCGTGACGAGCGCCGGGCGCAGCACCCGATCGTGCAGCTGGTAGCCTCTTTGCATCAGGGCCACGATCGTGTTGGGCTCGGAATCCGCCTCGACCGCCGCCATCGCCTGGTGCTGGAACGGGTCGAAGCGCTCGCCCGGCGCCGGCGCGATCTTGCGGACGCCCGATTTCTCGAGCGCGCCCTGGAGCTGCCTCAGGGTGAGCTCGACGCCGCTCGTGTCGCCGCTTTTCGCGGCGGCTTCCAGGCTGTCGAGCACCGGGAGCAGGCCCTCGGCGAAGCGCTCCAGCCCGTACTTCTGGGCCGTGGCAGCTTCCGCCTGGTAGCGCTTGCGAGTATTCTCGGCGTCTGCCAGCGCGCGCAGCATGGCCTCGCGCTGCTGCTCAATCTTGGCGTGCGCCTCGGCGAGCTGCTGCTCGAGGGGCGTGTCGGCATTCTGGGCGTCTTGGGGCTGAACGGTCTCTTCCTGCATCTTGTCGAACTGGGGATGGTTGGGGCTTAATTCAAGCCGCGCCGGCTGCGGCCCGCGAAACACCTAAAGGATTGATTAGTCGATGAAAGCGATAAGGTACCTGCTTTATGCGGTCGGCGCTCTGGTCGTCCTGGCGCTGCTTGCCGGCGCGATCTTCGCTCTGACCTTCGATCCCAACCGGTACAAAGGCGACATCGAGCGCCTCGTCAAGGAGCGCACCGGGCGCACGTTGAGCCTGCAAGGCGAGCTCGAGCTCGCATTCTGGCCCAGCCTCGGCGCCAAGGTCGCCGGCGTCACGCTGTCGGAGCGCGGCGACAAGGGCGAGTTCCTCGCGCTCGAGTCGGCGCATGCTTCCGTGGCCCTCATGCCGCTGCTGCGCGGCGAGGTCGTCGTCGACGGCGTGCGCGTGTCTGGCCTCAAGGCACAGCTCGTGAAAGGCAAGGACGGGCGCTTCAACTTCCAGGACCTGCTCGAGATGGGCGGCCCGAAGCCCGCCGCGGGTGCCTCCGAGTCTGAGCCGGCCGCCAGCCGGGCCGTCGCGTTCGACATTTCCGGGATCCATGTCGAGCGCTCCGCGGTCAGCTACCGCGACCTCGCCTCCGGGCAGGAATTCGCCCTTAGCGAGCTCGAGCTGAGCACCGGACACATCGCCGAGCGCGCGCAGGGCAGGCTCCGGTTCTCGACCCGCGCCACGGGAGGCGATCCAGCGCTCGACGCGCGGGTCGCGCTGGGCGGCGAGTACCGGGTCGACCTGCCCGCGAAATCGCTTGCCCTTTCCGGGTTTTCGCTCGACGCGAAAGGCAGCGTCGACAAGGACCCGTTCGAGGCGACCATCAAGGCGCCGCAGATCGCGGCATCGGCCAAGGCGCTCGAGGTGCCGAAGTTCTCCGCGGATCTTGCATTTTCCAGCCCCAAGCTGCCGCAGAAGGACCTGAAGCTGCCGGTGAGCGGAAGCCTGCGTGCCGACCTCGAGAAGCAGACGGCGAGCGCCGAGCTGACGGGCCGGTTCGACGAATCGAACATCCAAGCGAAGCTCGGGCTGGCGAAGTTTGCGCCGCCCAGCTACACGTTCGACGTCAATGTCGACCGCCTGGACGTCGACAAGTACTTTCCGCCGGAAAAGAAGGTTCCGGCGCCGGGCAAGCCGGCTGCGGCGAAACCCGAGACGCCGGTGGACCTTTCGGCGCTGAAGGGCCTCGACGCCAGCGGCCGCCTGCAGCTCGGCAGCCTGCAGGTCCAGGGCATGAAGCTCGCCAACGTGAAGGCCGAGGTGCGCGCGGCGAACGGCCGCATGGAGGTGGCGCCGCACTCGGCCGACCTCTACGAAGGCTCGGTTTCCGGCGCCCTCACGCTGCAGGCGCAGGGCAACCGGGTGGCGCTCAAGGAGAAGCTCGCCGGCATCTCGATCGGGCCGCTGCTGCGCGACGCGGCGCAGCTCGACCGGCTCGAAGGCCGGGGCAATGTCGCGCTCGATATCGCCGCCGCAGGTGCGAGCGTCGAGGCGATGAAGAAGGCGCTCAGCGGCACGGCGCGCATCGAGCTGCGCGATGGCGCGATCAAGGGAATCAACATCGCCGAGGCGCTGCGCAAGGCGCGCACGGCGCTCGGCTCGGAGCCGGCGCAGGCGACCGGGGCGAGCGAGAAGACCGACTTCAGCGAGCTCTCGGCGAGCTTCAGCATCAAGAACGGCGTGGCGCACAACGAGGACCTCGACGTGAAGGCGCCGCTGTTCCGCCTCACCGGCCGCGGCGACATCGACATCGGCAACTCGCGCATCGATTACGTCACCAGGGCGGCGGTGGTCGCGACCGCCAAGGGGCAGGGCGGCGCCGAGCGCTCCGAGCTCGCCGGGCTCACGCTGCCGGTGCGGGTCAGCGGGCCGTTCGACGACTTGAGCTACAAGGTCGACTACGGTGCCGCCGTCGCCGAAGCCGCGAAGTCGAAGGCCGGCGCCAGGCTGAAGGAGGAGGTCGAAAGCCGGCGCGAGAAGATCGAGGAAAGGCTGGGCGACAAGCTGAAGGGGCTGCTCGGCCGCTAGCCGAGGGCGATGCGCTCGAGCGCCGCGATCCACTGCGGCGAGTCGTTGAGGCAGGGAACCAGGTGGAACTCGCGGCCGCCCGCCTCGAGGAACGCCTTGCGGGCGGTGATGCCCAGTTCCTCGAGCGTCTCGAGGCAGTCGCAGACGAAGCCGGGACAGACCACGTCGGCGCGCGCGAGCCCGCTTTTCGCCAGCGCGACGAGCGTTGGCTCGGTGTACGGCTGCAGCCACTCGGCAAAGCCGAAGCGCGACTGGAAGGTCACGCGCCATTCGCTCTCATCCATCTCCAGTGCTTCGGCCAGCAGCCGGCCGGTGGTGCGGCATTGCCGCTCGTATCCGCCTGCGCCGCGCTTGGGCAGCCCGTGGAAGCTCATGAGGAGCATCGAGCCGCGGCCGTGCTGCGCCCAGTGGCGCTCGACGAGCGCCGCCAGCGCCGCGAGGTAGGCGGGGTGATCGTGGAAATCCTGAACCATGCGCAGCCCGGGCGGAATCTTGTCCGCCACGCTCGCCGTAGTGCTTTCGGCATATTGGGGATAAAGCGGGACCACGGTGATCTCGGCGCCGCCCAGGCGCTCGAGCGCCGCGGCGATGCTCGGCTCGCCGTAGCGCATGGCGTACTCCACCGAGATGCCGGTGCGCTCCCGCAGCCGCGCGGCCTGCCGGGCGGTGTACACCGCCAGCGGCGAGCCATCGGGCGTCCATACCTGCGCGTACTTTTCGGCGGAACGCTCGGGTCTGACTTTCAAAACAATCCAGTGAAGGATCGGCAGCCACAGCCAGCGCGGCAGCTTCACCACGCGCGGGTCGGACAGGAACTCGGCGAGATAGCGGCGCACCGCCGCGGCGTCGGGCGCCGCCGGGGTGCCGAGATTGACGAGGAGGATGCCCTTCAGTGTTGCGAGAGCGCGCTGGAAAGCAGCTTCGCGGTGACGTCGACGATCGGAATCACCCGCTCGTAGGCCATGCGGGTCGGCCCGATCACCCCTACGGTGCCCACGACCTCGCCGTCGACCCGGTACGGCGCGCTCACCACGCTCACTTCGTCGGGTGCGCTCACGCCCGACTCGCCGCCGATGAAGATCTGCACGCCACGGCCGCGCAGCGACACGTCCAGGATCTGCAGCAGCGAGGTCTTGCGCTCGAACAGCTCGAACAGCTGCTTTAGGCGCGACATGTCGTGCGCCAGGTCCTGCACCGAGAGCAGGTTGCGCTCGCCGGAGATGACGTACTGCTCCGCGCCTTCGCCGAGCGCATCGGTGCCGGCGTCGACCGCGGCGGTCATCAGCTGGATCATGTCGCGGCGCAGCTCGCGCAGCTCGCCCTGCAGCCGCGCGCGCACGTCCTCGAAGCTCTGCCCGGAGTAGTTCTGGTTGAGGTAGTTCGCCGCCTCGATCAGCTCGGAGGCGGAGAAGTCGCGACCGGTGAACAGGATCCGGTTCTGCACGTCGCCGTCGGGCGTGACCACGATGAGCAGGATGCGCTTCTCCGAAAGCCTGAGGAACTCGATCTGCCGGAAGGTCACGGCGCGGCGGCGCGGCGTCATCACCACCCCGGCGAACTGCGTGAGCTGGGAAAGCAGCAGCGAGGCGGCCTGGCGCACGCGTTGCGGGTTGTCGGGATGCAGCTCGCCCTCGATGCGGTGCAGCGCGTCGGACTCGAGCGGCTTCACCACCAGCAGCGTGTCGACGAAGAAGCGGTAGCCGCGCGGCGTGGGCACGCGCCCGGCCGAGGTATGCGGGCTGGCGATGAATCCCAGCTCCTCGAGGTCGGCCATCACGTTGCGGATCGTGGCCGGTGACAGATCGAGCCCGGAGTACTTCGACAGCGTGCGCGAGCCGATCGGCTGGCCTTCCGCAATGTAGCGCTCGATCAAGGTCTTGAGCAGGATCTGGGCGCGCTTGTCGAGCATCGATTCATTGTACACTCGACGCATGCCCCCCGCCGCCGGTAAGCCGAGATTCGGCCGTGTCGCGCTGATCGGCAAGCTGCGCAGCCCGGAAATCGAAGCCTCGCTGCGCGACATGCGGGCGTTCCTGCTCGAGCGCAACTGCGAGGTGCTCGCCGAAGGCGAGACCTCGGCCGATCTCGCCGTGGTCATCGGCGGCGACGGCAGCCTGCTCGCCGCGGCGCGCGATCTCGTGCGGCACCGCGTGCCGCTCGTCGGCATCAACCTGGGCCGGGTCGGCTTCATGACCGACATCGGGCATGCCGACATGCGCTCCGGCATCGGCGCCATCCTCGACGGCAGGTTCACGATCGAGGAGCGCTCGCTGCTCGACGCCGAGATCCGGCGCGGCGCCGAAACGGTGCTGCGCACCATCGCGCTCAACGAGGCGGTGGTCGGCAAGGGATCGCAGGGGCGGCTGATCGAGTTCACGCTGTCGCTGGATGGCGAGTTCGTCTACACGCTGCGCGCCGACGGCATGATCGTCGCCACGCCGAGCGGCTCGACCGCGTATGCGCTTTCGGCGCAGGGGCCGATCCTGCATCCCGCGGTGCCCGCGTTCGCGCTCGTCCCGCTCAACCCGCACACCCTTTCGGCGCGGCCGGTGAGCGTCGCCGACCGCTGCGAGATCGAGATCTCCCTGGGGCACGCGCTCGATGCGCGGGCGTACTTCGACGGCGTGGCGCATGCCGACATGGCCGAGGGCGACCGGCTGCTGCTGCGGCGCTCCGCCGACGTCATGCGCTTCGTGCATCCGCCCGGCTACCGCTATTTCGCGACGCTGCGCGAGAAGCTGCGCTGGAGCGAGGCGCCGCTGCAAAGGGGCCGGGTCGCGGACTGACGCCGTGCTGCGCGCGCTCGAAGTCGTCGACTTCGTGATCATCGAGAGGGCCTCGCTCGAGCCGGGCACGGGCTTCACCGTGCTCACCGGGGAGACCGGCGCCGGCAAGTCGATCCTGGTCGACGCCATCGAGCTGCTGGTCGGCGGCCGCGCCGACCCGGGAATCGTGCGCGAAGGCTGCCAGCGCGCGGAGCTCGCGGCGCAATTCGATTTCGAGTCGGGGGCGCTCGCTTCCTGGCTGGGGGAGCGCGAGCTGGGCGGCGATCCCGGCCAGCTCATCCTGCGCCGGATCATCGACCGCTCGGGGCGCTCGCGCTGCTTCGTCAACGGGCACGCGGCCACGGCCGCCCAGCTGCGCGAGGCGGGGGAGTTCCTGGTCGACATCCACGGCCAGCACGCCCACCAGTCGCTGCTGCGCGCGGCGGCGCAGCGCGAGCTGCTCGACGCGCACGCCGGCGCGGCAGGGCTCGCCGGCGAAACGGCGCAGGTTTTCCGGGACTGGAAGCGGCTGGAGGCGCTCGTGCTCGAAGCGCAGAAGAGCCATGCCGCGCGAGAGGCCGAACGCAGCGAGCTGCAGGAGCTCGCGACCGAGCTCCGGAAGCTTGCTCCCGCCGAAGGCGAATGGGAGCGCGTGGCCGCCGAGCACACGCGGCTGCAGCATGGCTCCAGCCTGCTCGCGGGCGCGCAGTCCGCGCTCGAGGCGCTCGCCGAGTCGGAGGACGCCTGCCTCGCGCAGCTTGCCGCGGTCGCGAGCCGGCTGCGCACGCTGTCGGCGCACGACGCGCGCCTCGGCGGCGTGGTCGAGATGCTCGACTCGGCCGCGGCGCTGTCGGGCGAGGCGGCGCGCGAGCTGCGCCAGTACGCCTCGCGGGTGGAGCTCGATCCCGAGGCGCTGCGCGAGATCGAGGCGCGCATCGAGGCGCTGCACGCCGCCGCCCGCAAGCACCGGGTGAGGCCCGAAGCGCTGCCCGAGCGCCTCGCCGAGCTCGAGAAGCGCCTCGGCGAGCTGCGCCTCGCCGTCGATCCCGAGGCCCTGCAGCGCGAAGTGGCGCTCGCCCGCACGCGCTACGAGGCGGCGGCGGCAAGGCTGTCGGCGCAGCGCACGACGGCAGCCCAGGCGCTCTCCAAGGCGGTGAGCGCGGCGATGCAGCAGCTCGCCATGGCCGGCGGCAGGTTCTCGGTGTCGTTGAAAAGGCTCGCCGAGCCCGGCGCCAGCGGCGCGGAGGAAGTCGAGTTCGAGGTCGCCTCGCATCCGAGCCTGCCGCCGCGGCCGCTCGCCAAGGTCGCCTCGGGCGGCGAGCTCTCGCGCGTGAGCCTCGCGATCCAGCTCGTCGCTGCCAAGGCCTCCCCGGTCGCCACGCTGGTGTTCGACGAGGTCGACGCCGGCATCGGCGGCGCCGTCGCCGAGACCATCGGCCGCGCGCTGAAGACGCTCGGAAGCGAGCGCCAGGTGCTGTGCGTGACGCATCTTCCCCAGGTGGCGGCGAGCGCCGACGCGCAGTGGTCGGTCGCCAGGTCCGGCTTGCGCGGCAAGCTCAGCGTTTCCGTGGCGCAGCTGGATCGAGCGGGCCGGGTCGAGGAGCTCGCCCGGATGCTCGGCGGGGCGGCGACCAGCGCGCGCAGGCACGCCGCCGAGCTGCTCGGCGGCTAGGCCGGCCGGTAGGGGCAGTCCTGCTTCATGCAGTCGGCGTACAGGGCGAGCGAATGGCCGTGCAGCCGGAAGCCGCGCTGCAGCGCGACTTCGGTCTGGCGCCGCTCGATGTCGGCGTCGTAGAACTCCTCGACGCGCCCGCACTGCAGGCACACCAGATGGTCGTGATGGCCGCCCTGGTTGAGCTCGAACACCGCCTTGCCGGTCTCGAAGTGCTGGCGCGAGAGCAGCCCGGCCTGCTCGAACTGCGTCAGCACCCGGTACACGGTGGCGAGGCCCACGTCGATGCCTTCGGCGATCAGCGCCCGATACACGTCTTCGGCGGACAGGTGGCGCACCTTGCTCGCCTCGAACAGCTCGAGGATCTTGCGGCGGGGAAGCGTCGCCTTGAGGCCGCTGTCCTTCAGGCTTTGCACCGTGGTCATCGGCTGTCATTATATGCGTCCATGTCCAGACTGGCGTTCGCCGCGCTGCTCGCTTTTTCTCTCGTCGCCTGCTCGAGCGCGCCGCGCATCCCGGGCGTCACGCCCTACAAGATCGAGATCCAGCAGGGAAACTACGTGTCGCAGGAGCAGGTGTCCCAGCTCAAGGTCGGGATGAGCAAGGACCAAGTGCGCTTCATCCTTGGCACGCCGCTGCTCACCGACATCTTCCATGCCGAGCGCTGGGACTACGTGTACTGGCGCGAGGCATCCGACGGCAAGCGCGAGAGCCGCCGGCTGGCGCTGTTCTTCGCCGACGGCAGGCTCGAGCGCGTGGACGGCGACATCGCCGCCGCGGGCTCGCCGGCGGCGGGCCGATGAAGGTCGCGATCGCCGGCGCGCTCGGCCGCATGGGCCGCGCGCTCGTCGAGGCGGTGCGCGCCGACGCCGAGCTCACGCTTGCGGCCGCCGTCGATGTCTCCGAGGATGCGGCGAGCGGCGTCAGCGCCGATCCTCGCGCGATCGCGAAAGCCGACGTGCTGATCGACTTCACCCGCCCCGAGGGCACGCTGGCGAACCTGAAGCACTGCAAGGCCTGCGTCATCGGCACCACCGGCTTTTCCGAATCCCAGCAGCGGTCGATCCAGGAAGCGGCGACGCGCATTCCGATCGTCATGTCGCCGAACTTCGCGGTCGGCGTGAACGTCGTGTTCCGGCTCGCCGAGACCGCGGCGCGCGCCCTGGGCGAAGCCTACGACGTCGAGATCATCGAGGCGCATCACCGCCACAAGGTCGATGCCCCCTCCGGCACGGCGTTGAAGCTCGGGGAGATCATTGCTTTCTCACTGAAAAGGGACCTTCAGAAAGAGGCGCAGCACGGTCGCCACGGCGAGACCGGCGAGCGGCCGACAGGGCAGATCGGCTTCCACGCGATCCGCGGCGGCGACATCGTGGGGGAGCACACGGTGCTTTTCGCCGGGGCGGGCGAGCGCGTCGAGGTGACGGTGCGCTCGCAAAGCCGCATGACCTATGCCCTGGGCGCCCTGCGGGCGGCGAAGTTCCTCGGATCGAAGCCTCCCGGCCTGTACGACATGGGCGACGTGCTTGGCCTGAAGTAGGCCGGCGCGTATAATTCCGCCTCCAATGAAGCGGGAGAGGTAGGCGCCTCTCCCGCTTTTCGCATCGACTTTCAAAAGTGACCGTGAATCACGAACCTGCCGTGCTGGTGCTCGCCGACGGATCGGTGTTCCGCGGCTGGTCGGTCGGCGCTGCCGGTGTCAAGGTCGGCGAGGTGGTGTTCAACACCGCCATGACCGGCTACCAGGAGATCCTGAGCGATCCGTCGTATTGCCGGCAGATCGTGACGCTCACCAGCCCGCACATCGGCAACACCGGGGTCAACCCGGAAGACCAGGAGGCGGCGCGCGTGCACGCCGAGGGCCTGGTGATCCGCGACCTGCCGAGGCGCCACTCGAGCTGGAGATCCCGGGGAAGCCTCTCCGAATACCTGATCGAGAACAACGTCGTCGCAATCGCCGAGATCGATACGCGCAGGCTTACCCGCATCCTGCGCGAGAAGGGCGCGCAGAGCGGCTGCCTGATGGCGGGCGACATCGATCTCGATCAGGCATTGAAAAGCGCGAAGGCCTTCCCGGGCCTCGCCGGAATGGATCTCGCGAAAGTCGTGAGCGCCGAGGCGCCGTACGAGTGGAGCGAAGGCCGCTGGGAGCGCGGCGCCGGCTTTCGCCGCGCCGGGGATGCGCGCTTTCACGTCGTCGCCTGCGACTACGGGATCAAGCGCAATATCCTGCGCATGATCGCCGAGCGCGGCGCGCGCATAACGGTGGTACCGGCGTTCTTCTCTGCCAAAGAGATTCTCAAGCTGAAGCCGGATGGCGTGTTCCTGTCCAACGGGCCGGGCGACCCCGAGCCCTGCGACTACGCGATCGAGGGCATCGGCGAGATCCTGGACGCCACGCGGGTGCCGGTGTTCGGCATCTGCCTCGGCCACCAGCTGATGGGCCTCGCCTCGGGCGCGAAGACCCTGAAGATGAAGTTCGGCCACCACGGCGCGAACCACCCGGTGAAGGACCTCGACACCGGCCGGGTGGTGATCACGAGTCAGAACCATGGCTTCGCGGTGGACCCGTCCACGATAGGAAATAACTTGAGAGCGACCCATGTGTCGCTCTTCGACGGCTCGCTCCAGGGCCTCGCGCGGACCGATCGGCCGGCATTCTGCTTTCAGGGACATCCGGAGGCGAGCCCCGGGCCGCACGATATGGGTTACCTCTTCGATCGTTTTGCGAAGCTGATGGAAGATGCCAAAGCGTAACGACCTGAAGAGCATCCTGATCATCGGCGCGGGGCCGATCGTGATCGGCCAGGCCTGCGAGTTCGACTACTCGGGGGCACAGGCCTGCAAGGCGCTGCGCGCCGAGGGCTACCGCGTGATCCTCGCGAACTCGAACCCGGCCACCATCATGACCGACCCGGAGATGGCGGACGCCACCTATATCGAGCCGATCACCTGGCAGATGCTCGCGCGCATCATCGAAAAAGAGCGCCCCGATGCGCTGCTGCCTACCATGGGCGGGCAGACCGCGCTCAACTGCGCGCTCGATCTCGCGCGCGAAGGCGTGCTGGAGAAGTTCGGCGTGGAGATGATCGGCGCCTCGCGCGAGGCGATCGACAAGGCCGAGGACCGCGAGAAGTTCAAGCACACGATGCGCAGGATCGGCCTCGCCTGCCCGCGCTCGGCGCTCGCGCACTCGATGGAGGAGGCGCTGCAGGTGCAGGCGGGGATCGGCTTCCCGGTGGTAATACGGCCGTCGTTCACGCTGGGAGGCACGGGGGGAGGAATCGCCTACAACCGCGAGGAATTCGTCGCGATCTGCGAGCGCGGGCTCGACGCCTCGCCGACCGGGGAGCTGCTGATCGAGGAGTCGGTGCTCGGCTGGAAAGAGTTCGAGATGGAGGTGGTGCGCGACCGCAAGGACAACTGCATCGTCGTGTGCTCGATCGAGAACCTCGACCCGATGGGGGTGCACACCGGGGATTCGATCACCGTTGCGCCCGCGCAGACGCTCACCGACAAGGAGTACCAGGTGATGCGCGACGCCTCCATCGCGGTGCTGCGCGAGATCGGGGTCGACACCGGCGGCTCGAACGTGCAGTTCGCCGTCAACCCGGAAGACGGGCGCATGGTGGTGATCGAGATGAACCCGCGTGTCTCGCGCTCCTCGGCGCTCGCCTCGAAGGCGACCGGCTTCCCGATCGCCAAGGTGGCGGCGAAGCTCGCGGTCGGCTACACCCTGGACGAGATCGCCAACGAGGTGACCGGCGGCGCGACGCCCGCGTCGTTCGAGCCT
>DATKAX010000068.1:0-4834 GCA_035514595.1 Burkholderiales bacterium | reverse complement strand
TACGCGCTGATCGACCTCGAGGTCGACCTCGACGTCGCCAATCCGCGCGACTACCCCTACCTCGCCTACTTCTCGGATCCGAAGGAGTGGATGATCCTGGTGCGCCACCCGCACTGCTGGCGCTTCCTGTTTCCGCTCGCCCCCGACAGCGAGGAGCCGAGCGCCGAGGCGCTGCGCGACAAGGTGCTGTCGTTCATTGGCCAGGCGAGCGGCGTGCGCATCCTCGGAAAGGTGATCTACCGCGTTCATCACCGCGTCGCCAGCGAGTGGCGCCGCGACCGGGTCTTCCTGATGGGCGACGCCGCGCATCTGATCACGCCCATGTGGGCGCTCGGCGTCAACACCGGGCTGCTCGACTGCTCGAACCTGTGCTGGCGCCTGGCGTGGTTTCTGCGGGGCTGGGCGGCGGAAAGCGTGCTCGACGGCTACGAGCGCGAGCAGAAGCCGGTGGCGCTGCTCGGCGCGGGCGAAATGGCCGAAGCCGCGCGGCGCTACGTGGCGACGCAAAGCAGCGACGTGGCGCAGATCTCGGTCAACGAGTGGGGCAACGCCGTGACCCGCGGCATGCTGGGCGTGCGCCTCGACGTCGACGGCAGCGGCGACTGGTCGATGGTGAAGTACGAAACCGAGCCCGCGGTGCGGCCCGGCGACCGCATTCCCGACTGGCCGTTGCATGGTCCCGGCGGCCGCGACCTGCGCGCGCACGACCTTACCGTCGACGGGTTTGCGGCGCTGTACTTCACCGACGCGCGGCGCCGTCCCGCCATTCCGGCCAGCCGCTCGCCTGCGCTCAGGCACTGGGTCGTGTCGCGCTGGGACGCGCCGCTCGATTCCGGCCTGCGCAGCCGCGCGCTGCTCGACCCCGGCGGCGCCTTCCTGCGCCGGCTCGGATGCCCCGAGGGGAGCCTGGTGCTGGTGCGCCCGGACGACCACATCGCGGCGATCGTTCCCATAAGCTCAAGCACTGCAGAGAGACTCTACGAGAGCCTCACAGGCAGGCGAGCGCCGGAATGAAGATCGAAAAGGACGTGGAAATCCCCATGCGCGACGGCGCGCGGCTGCGCGCCGACGTGCTGCGTCCGAAGCCCGGCCGTCGCGTGCCGGCGATCATGAACCTCGGCATCTACCAGAAGGACAAGGTGTGGGTTCCGCCCGAGGACCTCGAGGAGAAAGCGAACCCGCACATGGCGTGGGAGGCGGCCAACCCGATGTGGTGGGTGCCCCGCGGCTACGCCCTGGTGCGGGTCGATTCGCGCGGCTCCGGAAAATCGCCCGGGCGCACCGATCCCTGGTCGAGCGCCGAGGCGCAGGACTTCTACGACGCGATCGAATGGGCAGCGCGCCAGCCGTGGTGCAACGGCGCGGTTGGCCTGTCGGGCATCTCCTACTACGCGATGACGCAGTGGCTGGTGGCGAACCTGCAGCCGCCTTCGCTCAAGGCGATCATTCCCTGGGAGGGCGCCGCGGACATGTACCGCGACTTCGCCTTCCACGGCGGCATCTTCTCCTTCGGCTTCGCGGTGAACTGGTTCCACAACCAGATGGCGAACCATCTCCTCGGCCAGCCGCAAGCCGCTGCAGCCGACGCGTTTGCGGGCGACTGGATATGGGACTACATGCGCCACAACCTGGACGGCGCCTGGTATCACGGCCGGCGGGCTCAGTGGGACAGGATCCGGGTGCCGTTCCTCAGCGCCGGGAACTGGAGCGGCATGGGCCTGCATCTGCGCGGCAACTCCGAGGCTTTCATCCGCAGCCCGCTCAGGCACAAGAGGCTTCGGCTGCACGCCGGAACACACATTCATCCCTATCACTCGGAGGAGGGCAGGCGCGACCAGCTGCGCTGGTTCGACTACTGGCTCAAGGGCAGGGACAACGGCGTGCTGCGGGAGCCGCCGGTGAAGCTGCAGATCCGCAAGGGCGGCGTCGGCAGGTACGAATGGCGGCATGAGCGCGAGTGGCCGCTGAAGCGCACCCGGTGGACCCGGTTCTTCCTGCATGAAAACGGAACCCTGGCAACGGATAAGCCGCGGCGCGCGAGGAGCATTCAGTACGCCGCCGGCGCCATGACGAAGATGGGCAAGGCGACCGGCACGTTCAGCGCGAGCACCGATGCCGGCGCCGCCGCTTCGGGTGCCTCCTTCCTGACGGCGCCTTTCGAGAGGGAAACGGAAGTTACGGGGCCGCTGTCGCTCACGCTGTGGGTGTCGAGCAGCACGCGCGACATGGATCTCTTCGTCACGCTGCGCAACATCGCTCCCGACGGAAGCGAGGTCCTCGAAATGGGCCAGCAGGGCCAGCTCGTGCCGGTGGCGAAGGGCTGGCTGCGCGTCTCGCAAAGAAAGCAGGACAGGGCCCTGTCCACGCCGTGGCGCCCCTGCCACGTCCACGACGAGCGTCAGTGGCTCTCCAGCGGCGAGGTGGTGCGGGTCGTGGTCGAGATCTGGCCGACGTCGATGGTGTTCGGCAAGGGCCACCGCCTGCGCCTCGACATCCAGCCGCGCGATGGCTTCGGCGCCGCGCCCTACACCCACTACAACGGCGACTACAACAGCGGCGCCAACACCCTGCACATGGGCGGGCGCCGGGACTCGCATCTGCTGCTACCGGTGATTCCAGACTGAGGATTGCAATGCCGGCCTACCTGATATCGATCGTGAACGTGAAAAGCCCGGAGCAGTACATGCAGTACGCCATGCGCGCGAACCAGGCGGCCGCGAAGTACGGCGGGAGGTTCCTGCTGCGCGGCGCGCCGCTCGAGGTGCTCGAGGGACGCGCGCCCGGTGAGCGCGTAGTGGTCTCGGAATGGGAGAGCGCCGAGCAGGCGCGCGCCTACTACAACTCGCCCGAGTACGCCGAAGCGAAGGTGAAGCGCGCCGGCATCGCCGAAGCGACCATCATGCTTTTCGAGGGAGTAAGATGAACCTTCAACGGGAGGAGGCACCATGAACGCAAGAACCGTCGTCGCTGCGCTCATCGCTTTGCTGCTGCCGCTCGGCGCGGCTGCGCAGGAGCGCAAGATCACCTTTACGCTCGATTTCATCGCACTGGGGCGCCACGCGCCGTGGTACGTGCCGATCGCGAAGGGCTACTACAAGGCCGAGGGCCTGGACGTCACGGTGGTGCCTTCGAAAGGCACTGCCGACGCGATCCGGGCGGTGCAGACCGATATCGCGCAGATCGGCTTTATCGACGTCCCGAGCCTGGTGGCGGCCGGCGGCTCGGCCTCGACGATCAAGATGGTGGCGGTCAACTACCAGAAGCCGCCGTATTGCGTGTTCTCGCTCAATCCGGGCGCGAACGTCACCGCGCCGAAGGACATGGTGGGCCTCGAGTTCGGCTCGAGCACTGCGTCGTTCGTGTGGAAGATCCACCAGGCCTTCATGAAGATGCACGGCCTGGATCCCTCCACGTTGCGCGTGGTGAACATAGACGGGTCCGCCCGCGTGCCGATGCTCGCGGCGCGCAAGGTGCAGGCCATCGATCTGTTCGTGATGAGCGAGCCCGGCATCCGGCGCGCGGTGAAGGACGCCGAGCCGAAATGCCTGCTGCTGGGCGACCACGGCCTGGACATCTACGCCAACGGCATCGGCGTCACCGAGGAATTCCTGCAGAAGAATCCCGGCGTGGTGCGCGGCTTCGTGCGCGCCGCGCTGCGCGGCTGGAAGGATGCGCTCGCCAATCCCCAGGAGGCCGCGAAGATCCAGCTGCAATACGTGAAGGCGCTCAACCCGGAGATCATCGTCGAGGAGCTGCACATCGTGCGCCGCCTCGCGGTCGTGCCCGACACCGAGAAGAACGGCCTGGGCGCGATGAACCGGGAGAAAATGGGCCGCACCGTGGACTTCATCAACAACAACGTCGAGGTTTCCGGGCGCAAGCTCACGGTGGACGACATCTACCGCGACGGCTACCTGCCGTCGCCTCCCGTGCGCCCGTAGTGCGTGTCGACTACGATTTCTCGGGCGCCGTTGTCCTGATCACCGGCGGCGCCTCGGGTATCGGCGCCGCGACGGCCAGGGCATGCGAGGCGGCGGGCGCAACCGTGGTCGTCGCCGACGTGGGCGGGTCGGGGCCGAAGGTGGACGTATCCGATCCGCAGGCCGTGCGCGCTCTTGTTCTCCAGACCGCCGAGAAGCACGGGCGCATCGACGCGGCGGTGCTCGCGGCGGCGATACAGCGGCGCACCCCGGTGGAGTCGATGGCGGACGCGGAGTGGCGGCGCCACATGGCGGTCAACCTCGACGGCGTGTTCCATTGCATCAGGGAGCTCGCGCCGGTGATGAAGCGACAGCGCCGCGGGGCGATCCTCGCCTTCACCTCGGGCCTGGTGAACGTGGGATGGCCGGGCGCCGCCGCTTACGCCGCGTCCAAGGGCGCGCTGATCGGCCTCGCCCGCTGCGCCGCGCTGGAACTGCGCGACTACGGCGTTCGGGTCAACGTGTTGTCGCCGGGCCTGGTCGCCTCGCCGCTGTTTCTCGACGTATCAACCGAGGAGGAGCGCACGATGTACCAGAAATCGGTCGGCATCTCGCCGCCCGAGGCCGTGGTGCCGACCATCCTGCACCTCATCTCCGACGCGTCGGGGAGCCTGACCGGGGCGCTGATCGAGCGGCGCCTGGTGCCGGCCCCGACGGGATAGCAGGGCGCGGTCATGAATGCCTTCGTCTACAACGGGCTTCCCTACCGGGTAGTGTTCGGCGTCGGGTCGCTCGCCAGCCTGCCGGCGGAGCTCGACCGGCTCGGGGCGAAGCGCGCGCTGCTGCTTTCCACGCCGGAGCAGGCGGAGACGGTGAAGCAGGTCGCGGCGAGCCTGGGGGCGCGCGCCGCAGGC
>DATKAX010000067.1:0-18097 GCA_035514595.1 Burkholderiales bacterium | reverse complement strand
TCGCGCCGAGCGCCTGGCGGCGATCCAGGTCCTGCAGCATCTTGTTGATCAGGCTCATGCGGCCGTACGCCACCACCAGCGCCACGAGGCGCTGGGCGTATCTTCCGCCGCGGCCTGCACGTGGGCGCGCTCGGCGTGGCTCGCGCCCTCGCCGTAGACCGTGAGCAGCGACTTGTGCGCGAGCATGTTCACCAGGCGCGGCACGCCGCGGCTCGCCCGGTGCAGCGCGCTCAACGCGCCGCCGCTGAACAGCGCCGGGCCGGAGTAGCCGGCGATCGTCAGCCGGTGCGCGACGTAGTCGGCCACCTCGTTGCGGTCGAGCGCCTTGAGGGTGTAATGGAAGCTGATGCGCTGGCGCAGCTGGCGCAGCGAGTCGGAGGCGAGCTTCGGGTCGAGCTCGGGCTGGCCGAACAGCACCACCTGCATCAGCTTGCGCTTCTCGGTCTCGAGGTTGCTCAGCAGCCGCACCGCCTCCAGCGTAGCCGAAGGCATCGCCTGCGTCTCGTCGAGGCACAGCACCACACGCCTGCCCTGGCGCGCCAGATCCAGCAGCCGCTGCATCAGGTCCTTATCCAGCCGGTGCCGCTCGCGGTTGGTGGCGACGCCGAGCTCGTCGGCGAGCGCGAGCAGCAGGCTCCTGGGCTCCAGGTTCGGATTCGGTATGTAGGCGCTCACCCAGCCCGCGCCCAGCGTGGACAGGAACTTGCGGCACAGCAGGGTCTTGCCGGTGCCGACCTCGCCGGTGATCTTGATGAAGCCTTCGCCGTTGGCGCTGGCGACGAGCAGCGTGTTGAGCGCCTCGCGGATGCTGCGGCAGGCGAAGAAGAAGCTGGTGTCCGGGGTGATCCCGAACGGCAGCTCGCGCAGTCCGAAGTGCCTGAGGTAGTTCATTGTGGTTTGCCTCCCCGAGAGGGATCGCTCAGCGCCTCGAAGCGACCGCGCGTGTCGCGGACGCCCTGCGCCCATTCGCGGTCGGAGTGGATGAGCGTGGGCTTGAGCAGGATCACCAGCTCGCGCTTGCGGTTGCTGCGGTTCGTGTTGCGCAGCAGCCGGCCGAGCCCTTCGTCGGACACCCCCGGGATGCCGCCGCGCTGGTCGCGCACGTCGACGCTCATCAGCCCGCCGATCGCGACGATGTTGCCGTCGGTCACGCGCACGATGGTGTCGGTCTCGTTGACCGTGCTCTTCGCGAGCGGCAGCGTGATCGGCGGCGTCCCCGCGCCGAGGTTCACGATCCGGGTGCTTTCGGTGACCTCGCTCACCGCGGGATGGACGTGCAGGATGATGTTGTTCGCCTCGTCGATCTGCGGCGTGACGTCGAGCACGATGCCGGAGAAGAAAGGCTGCACGGTCACCGAAGGCGAGGTCTGCGATCCGGCCGTGGTGGCGGTGGTGGTAGTGGTGACGTTGGTGACGAAGAACTCGTCGGTGCCGACCTTGAGCACCGCTTTCTGGTTGTTCAGCGTGGCGATGCGCGGGCTGGAGAGCACCTGCACGTTGCCCTGAGACTCGAGGAACGAGATCAGGGCGGCGAAGTTGTTGGTCTGCAGCGCCAGACCGAATACCGCGCCGGCCGGGTTCGCGCCGCCGAAGGCCCCGGCAGCGGTAGACAGGGCGCGTCCCAGCGGGTTGGCCACCAGCCCGTCCGCGCCCGGGCCGGTCCCGATCACCCGCGGCCGGGCGCCGAGCTCGGTCTGGGTGTTCGTGTTGGTCGAGAGCTGGCCGAAGGAGCCTCGGTGGCTGAACGCCGCCCAGTTGATCCCCGCCTGGTACTCGTCGGACAACGCCACCTCGATGATCTTGGCTTCCAGCATCACCTGGCGCTCGATCGAAAGCCGCGTCGCGCGCAGGTATTGCTCGACGCCGCGCAGCTCGTGCGGCAGCGCGCGCACCACCACCACGCCGGACTGCGGCGTGACGATGACCGAGCGCCCCTCGCCGGCGCCGACCATGGCCGCCAGCGCGGCGCGCAAATCGGCCCAGAAATCGGTCTGCTGATTGGTGGTGACGCGGCTCGTCTCGAGCGCCCGGCTCGAGGTGGCGCTGCCCGGCGCCTGGCCGGCCAAAGTCGGGGTCGTGCCCTGGCCGGTGTCGGTGACCGCGCCGGAGGTGACGCGGACATCCGAAATGCCGCGGCGCTGGCCCGGCAGGTAATTCACCTGGAACACCCGCGTCTGCAGCCCGGCCGGCTGCATGAAGATGCGCGTGCCCTGCATGCGGTAGTCGTAGCCGTAGAGCTCGCGGATCGCGGAGAGCGCCTCCTCGACGGTGACGTCCTTGAGGCTCACCGAGATCGAGCCCCTCACCTCCGGGTGGATCAGCATGCTGTAGCGCGTGCCGGAGACGATCGACATGAACACCTGCGCCGCGGGAGCGTTGCTTACCGACAGGTCGAAGCGCGGCTCGAGATCCAGGCCGGAGACGCCCGGCATGGGCATCTGCACCGGCGGCAGCAGCGCGCGCTCGAGCGCTTCGGAGGGCGCGGGCGGCCTGCGCTCGACCGCCTGGGCGAGCTCCTCGGTGATCTGCGGCAGTACGCCGCTCGGGGGTGGAGGTGCCGCGCATGCCGCCGCCAGCGCGGCCGCGATGGCGGCGGAGCGCCTCACCGCGTCCCGGGCTCGCGTTCGCGCGAGCGGCTCGGTTTTTTCTCGACCTCGGGGTGCATCAGCACCACGTCGCGGCGGCCGCCCCTGCGCAGCACCGCGCTGGAATCGGTTACGCCCACGAGCTCGCCCTGGCGCGTCGCGTCGCCCAGCTCGAGCAGTCTTCCGTCGATCAACGCGAGCTTGCGTTGCGGCGAGGTGACGATCGCCTGCAGCCCGGTGCTTGCGGGACGGGAGGCGCCTGCCCGGGCCTGCGCCACGCCCGGCGGCTGCATCGGGTCGCGCAGTCCTTGTCCAAGGACGCCCGACGGCGCGGCCAAGGCCGCGCATACGGTTGCGATAAAGCAGCGCGTGCGTTGCAACAAAGGTTCCCGGTTCTTTTTAGTTCTACTTGAAGTTATAGCAATAAACGTTTGTAGTCAATGGGTTTTCAAATGGAAAGCACGACCCGCTGCCGGCTCAGGGTGTACACCACGACCTCGAGCTGGACCTCCGGGTACCGCTCGACGTGCAGAGCGACCTTCCCCCATAGCACGAGGGAGGGCAGCTTCTCGAGGTCCTCGAGGTAGGCGACAAGGTCGAAATACGAGCCGCGCAGCCTGAGCTCCACGCCGTGGCGGTAGAAGCCGCCGGCCTGCGGCAGCGGCGTTCCGGGCAGCAGCTTGAGCGATTCCAGCCGCACCTGGCGCCCGGTGCCGAGCATGTCCCCGAGCAGCGCCGGCAGGCGCTCGGGAGCGACGAACTCGCGGCTGCGCTGCGCCATGGCCTCGTCCGCCTGCTCGATGCGTTGCTCGAGCGCGCGGATCGCCTCGAGCTCCGGGTGCCGCCCCCCGCCCGCCTCGGCCTGCACGATTTTCTCGATCTCGGCGCGCACCGCGTTGATCTGCGTCTGGTTGCGCGTCACGCGCTCGATCAGCGCCTTCTGCGCGCGCAGCGCCGGCTCGATCAGCAGCACGTGCGAGAGCACGAGGATCACCAGGCTGGCGCAGGCGAACAGCATCGCGCGCTCGCGCAGGCTCATGTCGTCGATGCGTGCCGCCAGGCTTTTCCAGTCGAGCCTCATTTGCCGCCGGCCTCCTTGTCTTCCGAGGACAGGGCGAACTCGACGAACGGCGCGCTCTTCGCCACCGCCTGGCGCCGGATCTCCAGGCTCGAGAAGCCCTGTCCGCGCAGCGCCTGCTCGGCGCGCAGCCGCTCCAGGTAGCGCGCGACCAGCTCCGCGCGGGTGGCGCGCCCGACGAGCGAGAGCTCCCCGTTGTGCTCGGAGAACTCGATGCGCGTGAGCCACACGCCCCCCATCGCGGAGCGCGCCAGGGCGCGCAGCGGATCGGAGTAGCCCTGCGCGCGCCCGAGCGCGCCTTCCTGCAGCGCCTGCATCGCGCGGCCGCGCTCGGCGAGCCCCGCCTCGAGCGATCGCTTGCGCGCGGCGAGCGCCTTGTCGCGCTCGGCCGGGGACTCGCCCGCGCCGTAGACCTTGAGCCGCTCGAGCTCGCTCTTGAGCCGCTGGCTCGAGTCGGCGGCCTGGATCTCGAGCAGCGAGGTGCGCATCGAGATGAACACATAGGAGGCGGCGACGACCACGATCACCAGCGCCATCGCCTGCAGCATCGCGAGCGCCGAGAACACCTTCTTCCGCTTGCGGAACAGCGGGCTGTAGAGATTGAGCTGCTGGCTCACAGGGCGCGCTTCTCCACGCGCATTCCCGCGCCGATGCGCTTGAGCCAGCGGGAGCGATCGGCGTCCGACCAGGCCGCCGCTTCGGCGGGCAGGTCGACCACCTCGCCGAGCTCGAGCGGCTCCACCGGCAGGTAAAGGTGCGAAGCGAGATGCTCGCGCAGGCTGGTGTCGCCCGCGATCGGCCCGACCATCGCCCGCGACAGCGAGAAGAAAGGGAAGCTGCGCTCGCAGTGATCGAACGAGCGCTGCATCTCCACCAGCACCCGCTCGGCGAGCCGCGCGTACTCCCCGGGCTCGGCGTCGGCGAGCTGCGCCTCGGTGATGTCCAGGCGCCGCGTCAGATACAGCTCGCCCGAGAAATTGACCGTGATCAGGCCGCCGTGCCGGTCGAAGGTGAGCGCCACCACGCCGCGCTGCGGCGCCTCGTAATGCGCCGCGAGGTTGCGCTGCGCGGTGTCCGGGATGTCGATCACGCTCAGGGGGATGCCGGCGTTCTCGAGGCGCTCGATGGTGCCGCGGATCACCGAGGTGCGCGCCGCGATCGCGTACATCTGCGGCGTGCGTGCGCCCGGGCCCGGCGGCAGCGGCAGGTCGAGGACATCGAGGGTGGCGTCGTCGACGTGGTAGTCGATCATGTCCTTGATGCGCCAGCGCAGCGCCGGCTTGAGCTCCTCGCGCTTCACCGCCGGCGCGTCGACCAGCAGGATCTGGTAGTGCGCCGGCGCGAGCAGCGTCGTGCAGCGGAAGCGCTGCGCGCCGAACTCGCGCGCCACGCGCTCGAGCGACTTCGGCTCCGCCGGGTCCCACTCGCGCTCCTCGGCGAACTCCACCGTCATGCGCTCGCCGACCGGGCGCACGTGCGCGAGCGCCACGGCCGCCTCGTCGAGCTCGATTGCGAGCCAGCCCGGCGCCGCGCGCCCTTTCACCCAGCCGGGGAGAAGATGTTTCATCGCGTCCTCACACCGCGGGACAGGCGCTCGCGGAGCAGTCGCGCCACTTCTTCGGCATCGCCACCGCGCCGGCGATGGCCGTGAAAATCAGGTTGTCGACCCAGATCTCCTTCCCCTGCCCGCCGCCGGGAATGTACAGGTTGAATCCCACCCTGTCGAACGAGATCGTGCCGCTGCCGCCGAAAGTGAACCGCACCGTTCCCTGCTGCGCCCCCGCCGCGCCGCTGCGGTTGTACTGCGTCGAGCACGGCGTGTAAACAGCCGGCGTGGGCGACTGCTGCGTCGTCGGCACGCAGGCGGCGGGCGATACGGTGTTGGCCACGACTGCCGAGACCGTGACGCCGTATTTCGTCGAGTCGTAGGTCGCGCCGCCCGGCGTATCGCGCATCGTCATGCAGATCTCGCCGTCGGTGCCGCCGGGCGAGGTCGCATCCGCCGCGCCCGGGCAGGCGCCGCCGCCGGCGCTCGTAATGCAGACGCTGGAGCCTGAATTGCCCACCTGGATGATGCGGTAATCGAACTCGACCAGCACGCTCGCCGGGCGCGAAAGCGAGAAGCTTACCGGCGTGGTTCCCGCAGACGAGGCGGTGAAACCGCCGGGCCGGGGCCTCACGACGTACGCGGCGCGGGTGCAGGCGAGCGGATTGGCGCCGGCCGGGTCCGGGCCGCCGGTGTAGTCGTAGGCGCCGCCGGTCCAGCCCGCCGGCGCGCCCGGCCCCGCGGGATCGTTGAACGTGTACGTGCCGAGCGAGCCGACATCCAGGATCGCCTGCACGGTGCGCGACACCTTGCTCGCCGCCACCTGCGCGCGCACCTCGACGCGGCACTGCGCCGGACCCAGCGCGGCGAGGTCGAAGTCCAGGTTCGAGCTCGCGCCGACGCTCACCGTGATGCTGCGCCCGGCGAGGCCGAGCGAAGAAAGGTCGCTCAGCGTCTCGCCGAGCGCGCCGCAGGCGGTGCCGGTCGCGAAGCGCTTCATCGCGCGCTCGACGCCGGTCTCGGCAAGCAGCAACGCCTCGACGCTGTCGGCAATCGCGCTCGAGCCCTGCACGTCGCCGCCGGACTGGCTCGCCGCGACCACCACCGCGAAGGCGACCACGGTGATCACCAGCAGCACCGGGATCAGCAGGCTGGCGCCGCGCTGTGAGCGCCTCATGACGCGTTCTTCAGGTGCACGCGCACGCGATTCGCATAGCTCGTCGCGCCGTCGGTGAGGGTCAGGCTGATCTCGACGAACGCGACGTCGCCGGCGCCGGTCGCCGCGGTGACGCCGTCGCTCTGGAAGTAGGCAAGGGCGAACGCGCTGACCCGGTCGGTGAGCGCGCCCCCGCCGGTGCCGGCGTAGGCGAGGGTGACGGTTCCCGCGCCCGAGCCGATCGTCACCTCGGTGCCGTCGCCCTTGAAGAAGCTCGCGCCCGCCGCGCCCATCGCAGTGAAGTGGTAGTTCGCGGCGTTGCCGGGGTCGCGCCGCACCTCGCGCAGCTCGCGCGCGAGGCGCTCCATGGCGTAGCGCATCTTGCCGTAGGCGTCGACGCTGCGGTCCATGGCGTCGTACGCGCCCAGGGCGCCCACCAGCACCGGCGCGACGAACACCGCGAGCGTGCCCATGACCGCGATCACGACCACGATCTCGACCAGCGACATGCCGCGCGCTCCCACGGCGGCGCTCAGTAGTCGACCAGCATGAAGTTGAGCGCCGCGATGGCGGCGCCGCCGCGCTGGACGTTGATCTCCACGCGCTTGCAGGCCCAGCCGGCCGAGCACAGCGCGCCGCCGGCCGGCAGCGTGGTGACGTTCACCACCCGGCCGTAGCCGGCGACCGCCGGGATCGCGTCGCAGGCGGCAGACGGGCTGCCCGGCGGAACCGCCGCGTACGAGCCGGCGGGCTTGCGCGCGAGCCCCATGACGTGCTCGGCGCACTCGTGCGCGATCTGCCAGCCGCGCTGCAGCTCCTCGTTCAGCGCGAGCGAGCGCGAAAGATAGGCGAAGGCGGAGCCGATCCCGACCACGCCGACCGCCAGCACCACTATCACGATCACCAGCTCGACCATGGAAAAGCCGCGCGTCACTGGACGAGCGCAAAGCCGGTGACCGGGCTGACCACGACGTTGCGGGGAGCCTCGCCGCCCGTCACGGTGAGGGTCGCGCTTGCCGCAATCAGGCTCGCGCCGTTCTTCGGCCGGCCGAGCGCATCGAAATCGAGCGTGAAGCCCGGCCCGGAAAGACCGAGGCCGGATTCCAGGCTCACCGAGAACGGCTGCCCGCTCGCCGGGTCGATCACCGGGCTCGCATCGCAGGGCGCCGCTCCCGCGCTCACGCACGCGAACGAGTAGCCGCCGGCGGCCACCGACAGGCGCAGCGGCTGCCCCCAGGTAAGCGCCAGCATCTGCGCATGGCGCAGGTCGCTGCGCAGCCGGTCCGCCTGCTGCAGCGCCGGCACGTCGAGCGGCCGGAAGCGCAGGATCGCGAGGCTGCCGAGCAGCGCGAGGATCACGATCACCAGCGCCAGCTCGGCGAGGCTCCAGCCGCCGCAGGCGCGCGGCGCGGGCGAAAAAAAACGGGGCGCCCGCAAGGGCGCCCCGTTCGTCGGCCGAGCGGCCTGCGCGTCAGGACGAATAGATTCCGGTGCCAACGCCCGTGACGATGGTCGAGCCGGCGTTCGCGGCGCAGCTCGCGACGACCGGGATCGCCGCGCCGCCCACGAGCTCACCGATCAGCGTGACCTCGACCCTGCCCTGCACCAGGTGGCCTCCGGAGCACAATGCGCCCGGCAGCTCCGCGAGCACCATCTGCGGGTCGGGCGCGATCGACACGGTACGGTTTCTCGCCGCAGCGATCGCCACCGCGCTTCCCGCCGACGCCACTCCCGCGTTTCTCGTTGCGTCCTGCGACTCCTGGGTCAGGTTGAGGTAGCGGGGAACCGCCACCGCAGCCAGGATCCCCAGGATCACGATGACCATGACCAGCTCGATCAGCGTGAACCCTTCTTCCTGTCTTCTCATTTGTTGCTCCCTTCTCTTTGTGTCCGGGCCGCAGCCCGGCGCGCGCCCCTAGCGCGCCCCCGGAGTCTGGGGAATGACCCTCTAGTTGTCAAGGACTTAGAAGGGATACTGCTAGTTGATTGCAAAGAAGCCGAGGCTGATCAGGACGTAGGCGCTGCCCAGGGCGACCAGGGTGCCGGCGAGCCTGGGGTGCCTCGCGACCCAGCGGTCTGGCTGAAACCGCATTTCGTCCAATGACTTGCTGTTCAATCGGCCGTCGTAGTAGCGGTCTGCCCAGGCCTCGATCCCCTTGAGCAGGCTGGGCCGGAAGGCGAGCACTACCCCGACGGCCAGCGCGGCGAGGTTGCCGAGGATAAAGAACAAGCGCAGCGTCTCGAACGCGATGGCGAGCGCGCTCTGGCTCGCCAGGTCGCGGAACACCCGCGCCAGGGCCTCGGTCTGGAAGCCGAAGGTGAGGACATCGAGCGCGTAGAGGCTGCCGGCGACCACCGCTAGCCCGATCAGGCGGTGCCGGCGATAGACGAAGCGCTTGATGTCGCGCGGCTCGTCGAGCGGGCGCAGCGCCTCGCCGGTCGACACCCAGCTGCTCAGGCGCTCGTTCCAGGCGAGCACGCGCCGGCTGTCGAGCACCAGCAGGATGCCGATCAGCAGGCCGAAGGCGGCCCCGCCGAGCAGGAACAGGTACACCGTCTGCCCCGCGATGCCGCCGAAGAACTCGAGCGCTCCTTTCATCGTCCCCCCTTCCAGAAAAACGGCTCCAGCGCCACCAGTTTAAGGCCGCGCAGGGCGTCGCGCCCGGCGTCGAAGCGGCCGTTGCCGTCGAGGTCGTCGAAATCCGGCGCCACCGCGAAGCGCGCGCGCGGCGTGCCGGCGAGCGGGCTCGAGAACTGCTCCGGGAAGCGCACCACGTAGACCAGCGCCCGGTCGCGCGTATCGAAGTACCAGCTTCCCGGCTCGAAGCCGGCGGCATCCACGCCGTAGAACTCGCCGGCGTAGCCCTCGGGCTTCTCCGCCAAGCGCTCCATCGGGTTGGAGCCCGCCGCGTCGCCCATGCGAGCGAGCTGGCCGCGCGCCGCGGCCGCCGCGAACTCTATGTACAGCGCGCTCTTCAGCGCCGCCACCACGCTCTGCACGCCGGCGCGCTCCGCCTCGAAGCGCAGCTTGAGCAGGCGCTCAATCGCCGCCAGGGCGAGCACGCTGACGATGACGATGACGATGAGCAGCTCGAGCAGCGAGAACCCGCGCTCATCGCGCACCGCCTGCTCCCCCGCCGCCGCCCCTCGCCGCGGCGGCCATGTCCCACATCGGCAGGAACACGCCGAGCGCGAGGATCAGCACCAGCACGCCCATCAGCACGAGCAGCACCGGCTCGAGCTTCGCGGTCAGCCCCTCGACCTCGATCGACACCTCGCGCTCGTACATGTCGGCGATCTCGCCCATCAGCGCGTCGATCTCGCCGGTCTCCTCGCCGACCGCCACCATCTGCAGCACCACCGGGTCGAACACGCCGGCCGCCACCGCGGTGCGCAGGATGCTCTCGCCGCGCTCGATGCCGTCGCGCATCTGCAGGATGCGCGCCTCGAGAAACGCGTTGTCGACCACCTCGGCCACCAGCGCGAGCGCCTGCACGATCGGCACCCCGCTCCTGCCGGCGAGCGCGAAGCTGCGCGAGAAGCGCGCGAGCGTCGCCTTGTGCACCAGCGGCCCGATCACCGGCAGGCGCAGCTTGAGCCAGTCCCAGGCGTAGCGCCCCCTGCCGGTGCCGAGGTAGAAGCGCAACCCGAGCGCCGCGCCCGCGAGCCCCGCGATCATCAGCGGCCACCAGGCGACGAAGGCGTCCGAGACCGCGATCAGCAGGCGCGTCATCAGCGGCAGCTCGGCGCGGAACGAGGCGAACATCTTCGCGAACGCCGGGATCACGAAGATGTTGACGATGAACATCGCCACCGCGAGCGCGCCGATCACGATCGTCGGGTAGCGCAGCGCCGCGCGGATGTCCTCGCGCATCTTCTTCTCGAAGGCGAAGAACTCGTACAGGCGCAGGAACACCTCGTCGAGCCGCCCGGTCAGCTCGCCCACGCGCACCATGCTCACCATGAAGGCGGGGAACACCTTGGGATGCGCGCGCAGGCTCGCCGAGAGCTCGCGCCCGGACTCGAGGCTCTCGCGCACCTCGCCCACCACGCGGGCGAGCGTCGGGTTCTGCGCGGTCTCGTGCAGCCCGGCGAGCGCGCGGATGATCGGCACCCCGGACTTGAGCAGCGTGTGCATCTGGCGCGAGAGCAGCATCAGGTCGGCGAGCTCCACGCGCGGCTCGCCGAAGCTAAGCTGCAGCCCCCCGGGGCGCGGCGCGGCGGCGCCCGGCTGCGCCTCGTCGATATGCACCGGGGTGATGCCGGTGCTGAACAGCTGGTCCGCGACCGCACCGCTGGAAGCTCCTTCGAGCACGCCCTTCACCAGCTCGCCGCGCGCGTTGCGCCCCTGGTAGGCGAACTGGGCCACCGGCGCTCAGTCCTCCGAGTGGCCGATGCGCATCACCTCGGCGGCCGTGATGCGCCCCGCGGCGGCGAGCACCGCGGCGTGCCGCACGAAGGTCTCTGCGCCCATTTCCTCCTGCGCGGCGCGCATGAAGGCGGTGATGTCCTCCTGCGCCAGCGCCTCGACCAGGCGCGGCGTCATCTCGAGCATCTCGTAGACCCCGCCGCGGCCGCGGTAGCCGCTGCCGTTGCAGTGGCCGCAGCCCTTGCCGCGGCGCAGCCCCGCGGCGGCGCCGGGGCGGATCGCCTCGAGAAAGCGCTGCTCCTGCGCCGTGGGCGAGTGAGGCACGGCGCAGCCGTCGCATACCAGCCGCACCAGGCGCTGGGCGATGACCGCCTGCAGCGAGGTGGCGACCATGAAGCGCGGCACCTCCATGTCGAGCAGGCGCACCGGCGCGCTCACCGCCTCGCGCACGTGCAGGGTCGAGAGCACCAGGTGTCCGGTGAGCGCGGCGCGCAGCGCGATCTGCGCGGTCTCGGCGTCGCGCACCTCGCCCACCAGGATCACGTCCGGATCCTGGCGCAGCACCGAGCGCAGCACGGTGGCGAAGCTGAGCTCGATCTTCTCGTTCACCTGGATCTGGTTCAGCCCCTTCACCTGGTACTCGACCGGGTCCTCGACCGTGATGATCTTGCGCGCGGGCGTGTTGATCTCGTTCAGCGCCGAGTACAGCGTGGTGGTCTTGCCGCTGCCGGTGGGGCCGGTGACCAGCACCATGCCGCTCGAGCGCCCGAGGATGGCGCGAAAGCGCGCGAGCATGCGCTCCGGCATGCCGAGCTGCTCGAGGCGCAGCAGGCCGGTCGAGCGGTTGAGCAGGCGCATCACCACCGACTCGCCGTATACCGTAGGCATGGTCGAGAGGCGCACGTCCACCGGCTGGCCGCGCACCAGCACGTTGAAGCGGCCGTCCTGCGGCAGGCGGCGATCCGAGATGTCGAGCCCCGCCATCAGCTTCAGGCGCTGCGTGAGCGCCCCGGCCGCGCGCCGCTCGGTCTCGGTCTGCGAGTGCAGCTCGCCGTCGATGCGAAAGCGGATGCGCAGCCGGTCCTCCTGCGGCTCGATGTGCATGTCGGAGGCGCCCACCTGCGTCGCGTCCTCGAACAGCGACTGCAGCAGCTTCACCACCGGCGCGTCCTCGGCGCCGAGCGCGGCGCTGAGCGCGCCGAAGTCGATCGTGGTGTCGGCGAGGTCCTGCTGCAGCTCGCGCGCGAGGCCGGTGATCTCCTCGGTGCGCCGGTATACCTGGTCGAGCGCCTGCAGCACCTGGCTCTCGGCGGCCACCGCGGGCGCGACCTCGCGCTTGACGATGCGCGTCAGCTCGTCGAAGGCGAACAGATCGGTGGGATCGGCCATCGCGAGCACCAGCACCGCGCCGCGCTCCTCGAGCGCCACGGCGCGAAAGCGCCGCGCCGCGGTCTCGGGCAGCTTCAGCACCACCGCGCGGCTGAACGTGTGCTGCCTGAGGTCGACGTAGCGCAGGTTGAGCTGGCGCGCGAGCGCCTGCGCGATCTTGTCCTCGGTGGTGAAGCCAAGGTCGACCAGCACGCGGCCCAGGCGCCGCCCCGAGCGCTTCTGCTCCTCCAGCGCGAGCCGCAGCTGCTCCTGCGATACCAGCTTCTGCAGCACCAGGATCTCTCCGAGGCGCAGGCGCTGCGGGCGGGTGCTCGGGCTCGCCATGATGGCGGGCAGTTTACTAGAATTCGCCGCGATGCCTGCCGCATACAACCGACGCAATCCGAGCGCGCGCTACCGGCGCCTCGTCGAGCTCTACCGCGAGATGCACCAGCGCGGCGAGACGATCCGCGGCATCGCGCCCGAGCAAACCTTCCCCGGCGCGAGCCTGCTGCCGCAGGCGCATCACGTGCGGCGCCTCGTCGCGCTCACCGGCGCGCGCTCGATCCTCGATTACGGCAGCGGCAAGGGCGCTCAGTACCGGCCGATGGCGCTCGCCTGCGGCGATGCGCGCTGGGAGAGCGTGCAGGCGTACTGGGGCGTCGAGCGCATCGCCTGCTACGACCCGGGCTACGAGCCCTTCAGCCGCGCGCCGGCGGGAGCGTTCGACGGCGTGATCTGCACCGACGTCCTCGAGCACTGCCCGCAAGACGACCTGGAGTGGATCGTGGCGGAGCTCTTTGCGCTCGCCGCCCGGTTCGTGTTCGCGAGCATCGCCTGCCACCCGGCGCTCAAGCGCCTGCCGAACGGCGAGAACGCGCATTGCACGGTGCGTCCGCCGGAATACTGGCAGGCGCTGTTCTCGCGGCAGAAGCCGGACCTGGTCTGGGAAGTACGCGCCTACACCAAGGGCGCGCAGCGCGACGTGCGGCTGGGCAACGCCGCCGGCGCCGAGCTCGAGCCCATTGCCCGCGCTTGAGCCGATCCTGCGCGCGCGCCGGCGCCTTGCCGCGGGCGCGCCGGCCGAGGCGTTGCGCGAGGCCGAGGAGGCGCTGCGGCGCGCGCCGCGCGACCCGGACGCGCTCTACGTGCTCGGCGCGGCGCATCACGGCTGCGGCGATCTCGCCGCCGCGGAGAAGCGCCTGCGCCAGGCGATCCAGGCCGACGCCGGCACGGCGCTGTTCCACCACGCCCTGGGCAACGTGCTCCAGGACCGCGGCGCGCTCGCCGAGGCGATCGCCTGCTACCGGCGCGCGCTGCGCCTCGCGCCGGATTTCGCCGAGGCGCACAACGATCTGGGCACCGCCTGCTTCGCGCAGGGCGAAACCGGCCGCGCCGAGCAGAGCTACCGGCGCGCCGCCGCGCTGCGCCCGCGCCACGCCGTGGCCTACGCCAACCTCGGCGCGCTCTACCGCAAGCTCGGCCTGCCGCGCGAGGCGCGCCGCGCATTGCAGAAGGAATTGTTGTTGAGGGTTTTCAGTGCCTTCAGGTTCTTCAAGGCGGGACGCAACGACGAATTGCTGAGTTCGATAAGAGAAAACCTCGAAAGCGGCAACCCGAGGCTCGCTGCGCGCATCGCGGCGCACGCGGTGGAGCGCTCGCCGGGCGATGCGCGCGCCTGGGCGCTGCTCTCCGATGCGCAGCATTCCGCGGGGAAGCGGGAAGAAGCGATCGCCGCCGCCGAAAAGGCAGCCGCGCTGCGGCCGCGCGATGCGCAGGCCGCCGAGCGGCTCGGCCGGCTGCTCGCGCAGGCGGGCAGGCTCGATGAAGCCGCCGTGCAGATCGACAAATCTCTAAGTCAGCAGCCGCGCTCGCGCGGGGCGCGGCGCGCCGCCGCGGAGCTCGCGCTCGCGCGCCGCGACTGGGCGCGCGCCGAGCGCCTCGCGCGCGAGGGCGGGCTCGCGTTCGCGCTCGGCGAGGCGCTCTTCAAGCAGGGCCGGGTGCAGGAGGCGGAGGCCGCCTGGCGCGAGGCGCTCGCGGCCGACGCGCGTCAGCTCGAGGCCTGGATCCGCCTCGGCGACCTGCTGCGCCTGGGCGGCAGGCTGGAGGAGTCGCTCGCCTGCCTCGAGCGCGCGGTCGAGCTCGACGAGGAATCCGCCGCGGCGCAGATCGCGCTCGGCATGGCGCTGCGCGAGAAAGGCCGCACCCACGCCGCCGTCGAGCGCTTCGAGCTGGCGCTGCGCCTCGACCCGGCGAACGCCCAGGCGCACCAGCAGCTCGGCGAGATCCTGCGCTACGAGAACCGCATCGCGGAAGCCGAGCGGCGCTTTCGCGAAGGGCTCAAGGCGCGCCCCGGCGAGCCGCGCCTGCTGGTGGACCTCGGCATGGCGCTCGCCGACCAGATGCGCTACGACGAGGCCTTCGCCTGCATCGGCGAGGCGCTCGCGCGCGATGCGCGCTGGCCGCTCGCGCTCGCCGCGAAAGGCATCCTGCTCGACCTCACCGGCCGCAGCAGCGAGGCCGAGCGCCTGCTCGGCGCCGCGCTCGAGGCCGCGCCCGGCGATGCCGACCTCGGCTACAACCTCGCCATCTGCCGCCTGCGCCACGCTCGCTTCGCCGAAGGCTGGCAGGGCTTCGAGCTGCGCCGGCAGAAGGAGAACTTCGTCGGCCGCTACCGGCGCTTCCCGTTCCCCGAGTGGCAGGGCGAGCCGCTCGAGGGAAACACGATCCTGGTCTACCCCGAGCAGGGGCTGGGCGACGAGATCATGTACGCCTCGTGCATCCCGGACCTGGAGGCGCGCGCGCGCCACGTCGTGCTCGAGTGCAATCCCAAGCTGGGCGAGCTCCTCGCGCGCTCGTTTCCGCGCAGCACGGTGATCGCGCGGAGCCGCACGATGGCGAACGACTGGGTGAACCACCTCGAGCCCGCGCCCGGGCTGCAGGCGCCGATCGGGTCGCTGCCGCTTCGCTTTCGCACGCGAGCGCAGGACTTCCCGGCGCACCGCGGCTTTCTCGCCGCCGACCCGGCCAAGGTGGCGAAATGGCGCTCGCGCCTCGACGCGCTCGGGCCGGGGCGCAGGATCGGGCTCTCCTGGCAGGGCGGCGTCGGCCATACCGGCCGCGCGCGGCGCTCCTTCACGCTGGAAGCGCTGCTGCCGGTCCTGCGTCTGCCCGGCGTGCACTTCGTGAGCCTGCAGTACACGCCGGAGGCGAAGAGCGAAGCCGAAGCGCTGCGCGCGCGCCACGGCGTGGCGCTGCACCACTGGCAGGAAGCGATCGACGATTACGACGAGACCGCGGGGCTGGTGTGCGCCCTGGACAGCGTGCTCACGGTGTGCACCGCGATCGTGCACCTGACCGGCGCGCTCGGGCGCCCCGCGCTCGTCATGGTGCCCTTCGGCTCGGACTGGCGCTACGGCGCGAGCGGCGATCGCATGCCCTGGTACCCGTCGGTGCGCCTCGTGCGCCAGAGCCGCATCGGCGACTGGAGCGACGTGCTCGCCACGGTGCGCGCGAGCCTCTCGTGATGGGACCCGAATTCGCCTTCGTCGCCGAGCCTCACGACATGCGCGCCGTGGTGTCGATGCACGCCCTGCGCGGCCTGGGCTACGACGCCCGCGTTTACGACGCCGATGTCGAGCCGGGAGCGCTCGCTTCGGCGAAGGCGGTGGTAATTTCGATTTTTCACGAGAAGTTTCTCGACCTTCCAAAAGTCATCTGTGACTTGGTGGAAATCCCAGGCGGCCAGGAGCTCGAGCTCTGCCGGCGTGCGGCGGAGCGCGGCGCGAGGTTCAGCGCGGCGTCCGAGCACCTGGCGCAGGCGGCGAGCCGGCTTCTCGGGCGGCCGGTCGAGCACGTGCCGGAGCCGGCAGACACGGCGCAGTTCGAGCCGCGCGCGGCGCGCGCGCGCAGGCGCTCGCGGGCGCTCGACTGGCTCGCCGAGCGCGCCGGCCTGGAGAAGGATCCCTGGCGCCTGCGGCTGCTCTGGAGCGGGGGCGAGGCCGAGCTCGAGTCGCTCGCCGCGGCCGCCGGGGCGCTCGAGAGGCTCGGACGCGAGCTGCCGCTCGAGCTGCGCTGCCTTGCCCCGCCCGGGCCGGCGCTCGAAGCGCTCGCCGATCGCCTGGTCGAGCGCGACCCCGACGCGCTGCGCATCGCGCTGCAGGCCTGGTCGATGCCGGCGCAGGCGCAGCGCCTGGGCGAGTGCGACTTCGTGCTGCTGCCGGGCTCGGTCGCGCGCCTCGCGTCCTCGCTCTACGCCGGGCGCCTCGCGCTTGCGCGGCCGCACCCGGAATTCGGCGCGCTCGCCGGGTACGCCTGGGTGGGCGAGGACCCGTGCGAGGGTATACGCTGGGCGCTCGCGGATCCGCGCGCGGCGCTCGAGCGCCTGCGCCGCGGGCAGCAATACGTCAACCCGATCCATGCGCCGAGCGCCGTGGCGCGCGCCTGGGTCCGGATATTCCTGAAAGGTGCCTGATGAAAGCTTTTGCCTCGCAAGCCGACCTGAAGCCGAAGAAGATCACGTTCCAGCGCCTGTCGCCGAGCTGCTGGGCGTTCACCACCGAGGGCGACCCCAACACCGGCGTGATCGTCGGCGAGGACGCCGTGATGGTGATCGACGCGCAGGCGACGCCGCTGATGGCGCGCGAAGTGATCAGGCGCATCCGGCGCGTCACCTCGAAGCCGATCAAGTACGTGGTGCTCACGCACTACCACGCGGTGCGGGTGCTCGGCGCCTCCGCGTTCCGCGCGGAGCACGTCATCGCGAGCGAGGCCACGCACGGCCTGATCCGCGAGCGCGGCAGGCAGGACATGAAAAGCGAGATCGGGCGCTTCCCGCGGCTTTTCCGCGGCGCGCATACGATACCCGGCCTCACCTGGCCGACGCTCACCTTCCGCGGCGAGCTCACGCTGCGCCTCGGGAAGCTCGAAGTGAAGATCCAGCAGCCCGGGCCCGGGCACACCGCCGGCGACACCATCGTCTGGGTGCCTTCGCAGCGGGTGCTGTTTTCCGGCGACCTGGTGGAGTACGAGGCCGGGATCTACACCGGCGATGCGCATCTCGAGGAATGGCCGCAGACGCTCGAGCGCCTGCGCGAGCTCAAGCCGCGCGCGCTGGTTCCCGGGCGCGGCCCGGCGCTCACCACGCCGGCGGCCTGCGAGAAGGCGATCCGCTACACGCAGGAGTTCGTGCGCGGCCTCTACGAGGCGGCGCAGCAGGGGGTGAGAGAGCAGAAATCGCTGAAGGACGTCTACGCCCTGGTGCGCAGCCGCATGGACCCGACCTACGGCAAGTACCCGATCTACGAGCACTGCCTGCCCTTCGACGTCTCGCGCGCCTACGACGAGGCGAGCGGCATCAAGCACCCGCGCATCTGGACCCCGCGCCGCGACCTCGAGATGTGGAAGTCGATCGCCTGAGCGAAATCGGGGTCAGAGCCCGATCTCGCAGCAAGCGCAAGCGCCGTGCCGAAACCGCGGCCGCTCGCGGCGGTCTGACAGGTTCCCGCAACAAAGGATATGACCATGCTCGAAAGACGAATCGCTCATTGCCTTCTGCTCATCGTGTCACTCGCTCTCGCGCCGGCGCTCGCGCGCGACGTGCCCTTCGTTCCCACCGACCAGAAGGTGGTGGAGAAGATGCTCGAGCTGGCGCGCGTCGGGCCCCGGGACATCGTCTACGACCTGGGATCCGGCGACGGGCGCATCGTGATCGCGGCCGCGAAGAAGGGCGCGCGCGGCGTCGGCGTGGACATCGATCCGCAGCGCATCGAGGAGGCGAGAGAGAACGCCCGCGCCGCCGGCGTCGAGGACCGCGTCAGGTTCGTGCAGGGCGACCTCTTCAAGGCGGACATCGGCGACGCAACCGTGGTGACGCTCTACCTCCTCTCCACCGTCAACCAGCGGCTGCGGCCGAAGCTCCTCGCCGAGCTCAGGCCCGGCACGCGCATCGTCTCGCACGCCTTCGACATGGGCGACTGGCACCCGCAGGCCACCG
>DATKAX010000066.1:0-8527 GCA_035514595.1 Burkholderiales bacterium | reverse complement strand
GTCACCCTGATCGGCGCCAACGGCGCGGGCAAGTCGACGCTCCTGATGACGATCTGCGGCAATCCCCGCGCCTCGCGCGGGCGCATCGAGTTTCTCGGCGAGGACATTACGCGGCTGCCGACGCACGAGATCGTGCGCCGGGGGGTGGCGCAGGCGCCCGAGGGTCGTCGCCTGTTTCCGTTCATGACCGTGGTCGAGAATCTGCAGATGGGCGCGACCCGCGCCGACCCGCGCCACTTCGAGGAAGACATCGAGCGCGTGTTCTCGCTCTACCCGATCCTGCGCGAGCGGCGCCATCAGCGCGGCGGCACGCTCTCGGGCGGCGAACAGCAGATGCTCGCGATCGCGCGCGCCCTGATGAGCCGCCCGAAGCTGCTGCTGCTCGACGAGCCGTCGCTCGGGCTGGCGCCGCTCCTCGTCAAGCGAATCTTCGGCGTGATTCGCGAGATCAACGAGCGCGACCGCGTCACCGTTTTCCTGGTCGAGCAGAACGCCCACCATGCGCTGCGCATCGCGCAGCGGGGTTACGTGATGGCGAACGGCAGAATCGCCCTGTCGGGTCCGGCGCCGGAGCTGCTCGCCAATCCCGAGGTGCGCCGGGCCTACCTGGAAGGAGGCCGCTGATGGAGGCGCTGCTCGGCAACAGCCTCGGGGTGTTCCTCGGGGTGACGCTGTGCCTGATGGGCTTCGCCGCCTTCATGACCGGCCAGGCGATGGCAGTCACCTGGAAGCCGGCATGGCATGCGGCGGGATACGCCTGCCTTCTCGGGTTCGCCGACCGCTTCCTCGCCTTTGCCCTGTTCGGTGGGGAGCTCCTTTCGCTCTCCGCCTACCTGATCGACACCGCCACCCTGGTGGCGATCGCCCTGCTCGCCTTCCGGCTTGGCCGGGCGCGCAAGATGGTCGAGCAGTACCCCTGGCTCTACGAGCGCGCCGGACCACTCGGCTGGCGGGAAAAACCGTCGGCGCGCGCGAGCGGGCGCTGAGCCGCCTGTGCTAGAGTATTTTCGCCCGGCCCAGCCCGTGGGCGGACACCACTTTGCGAGGAGGTAGCAGCCATGTATGACCGGATCAAACTGAAACTCGTCCTGGCCGCGACGGTGGCGAGCTTCGGCACCGCCGCCTGGTCGCAGATCGTCATCGCCACCGCCGGCCCCATGACTGGCCAGTACGCGTCCTTCGGCGAGCAGATGCGGCGCGGCGCCGAGATGGCGGTCGCCGACATCAACGCCAAGGGGGGCGTGCTCGGCAAGAAGCTCGTCCTGAGGATCGGCGACGACGCCTGCGATCCCAAGCAGGCGGTCGCGGTGGCGAACCAGTTCGCCAGCGAGGGCGTTGCCCTGGTCGCGGGCCATTTCTGCTCGGGTTCGTCGATTCCCGCCTCCAAGGTCTACACCGAGGAGGGCATTCTGCAGATGTCGCCTGCTTCCACCAATCCGCAGCTCACCGAGCAGGGCGCCCCGAACGTGTTCCGTACCTGCGGCCGCGACGATCAGCAGGGCGCCGTTGCCGGCGACTATCTCGCCAAGAGGTTCAAGGGCAAGAAGATCGCCGTCATCCACGACAAGACCGCATACGGCAAGGGCCTCGCCGACGAGACGAGAAAGCAGCTGCACAAGCGCGGCGTGAAGGAAGCGATGTACGAGGCCTTCACCGCGGGCGAGAAAGACTATTCTGCTCTGGTCTCGAAGATGAAGGGCGCGGGCATCGACGTCGTCTATCTCGGCGGCTACCACACCGAGGCCGGGTTGATCGTGCGCCAGGCGCGCGATCAGGGCTACAAGATGCAGCTCGTTTCGGGCGATGCGCTCGTTACCGACGAATACTGGAAAATCACCGGCCCGGCGGGCGAGGGCACGCTGATGACCTTCAGCCCGGACCCCCGCAAGAACCCGGCGGCCGCGGAGGCGGTGAAGAAGTTCCGCGCGCAGAACTACGAGCCGGAAGGCTACACGCTGTACACCTACGGCACCATCCAGGCCTGGGCGCAGGCCGCCACCCAGGCGAAGTCGACGGAGTGGCGCAAGGTCGCCGATACGCTGCGCAAGGGCAAGTTCTCGACCGTGCTCGGCACCATCGGCTTCGACAAGAAGGGCGACGTGACCGCGCCCGGCTACGTCTTCTACGTCTGGAAGAACGGAAAGTACGACTACGCGGAGTAGGATTTTCCGCCCGCCGGGCGCGCGCTAGCGCCCGGCGAGGTCCGCCTGGGTGGTGAAGCTGTCGGCGTAGAACTCGTCCTCCGGCAAACCGCAGCGCGTGGTGAAGTCGCGCTGCGCGGCGTCGACCATCACCGGCACGCCGCAGGCGTAGACCTGGCAGCCCGAGAGGTCGGGGAAATCGGCCATGACCGCGCGATGCACGAACCCTGTGCGGCCGCTCCAGGCGTCTTCGGGCAGGGCGTCCGACACCACCGGCACGTACTTGAACTGCTGCGGGTGCTCAGCGGCCCACCTCAGGGGCAGGTCGTTCAGGTACAAGTCCTTTGGGCGCCGCCCGCCCCAGTAAAGCGTCATCGGCCGCGCGATACCGCGATGGAAGGCGTCCTCGATCAGCGACTTGATCGGCGCAAAGCCGGTGCCGGAGGCGACGAGCACGATCGGCTTGGGGGACTGCTCGCGCAGGAAGAACACGCCGAGCGGCCCTTCGAAACGCAGGATGTCGCGCTCCTTCATCTTGCCGAAGACATGGTCGGTAAACTGCCCGCCCGCGACCCGGCGCACGTGCAGCTCGATCAGCTCGGCGTCGTGCGGGGGGGTCGCCATGGAAAAGCTGCGGCGCGTTCCGTCCTTCAGCAGGAACTCGATGAACTGACCGGCGAGGAACTTCAACCGCTCGTTCGCCGGCAGCTTAAGATGGAGCACCATGACGTCGTCGGCAAGCCGCTGCATCCTTTGAACGCGGCAAGGCAGCGTCTTCACCTCGATGCCCCCAGCGGCGCTCACCGCGCGCGCCTCGATGACCACATCGCTGAGCGGCCTTGCCTGGCAGAAGAGCGCCTTGCCCTGGGTCCGTTCCTCGTCGCTTAGGGCCTTTTTCTGGTAGACGCCGTAGTCGATGCGGCCTTCGAGCAACTTGCCCTTGCAGCTGCCGCAGGCGCCGTTGCGGCAGCCGTAGGGCAGGATGAGGTTCTGGCGCAGGGCGGCGGCGAGGATGGATTCGCCTTCCTCGACCTGGAACTGCTGACCGCTCGGCTTAAGGGTAACCGTGTGCATATCGCTAGAATACGGGCATGAAGCGCCTGCTGCTGATCGCCGGTTTCGGCGACATCGCGCGACGCGCCTTGCCGCGGCTTGAGGGGGGCTTCAGGGTGCTGCCCCTCGCGCGTCGTTACGGGCTCGATCTGGACCGGCCCGACACCCTGATGCTCGAAGACGCGAGCGCGGTGTTGCATTGCGCGCCTCCGCCCCCTTCGGGCGAGCTCGACACGCGCACCGCCAACCTTCTCGCAGCGCTCGAAAAGCGCCGCATTCTACCGGCCCGCGTGGTCTACGTCAGCACCAGCGGGGTCTACGGCGATTGCGGCGGGGCTCGCGTCGACGAGACGCGGCCGCCGGCACCGCGGACGGCGCGCGCCCGCCGCCGGGCCGACGCCGAGCGCCAGCTTGCATCATGGTGCAGCGAGCGCCGCGTAGCGCTCGTGATACTTCGCGCGCCGGGCATCTATGCCGCGGACCGGCTTCCGCTGGAGCGCCTGCGCGCAGGCGCGCCGGTGCTGCGCGCCGAGGACGACGTCTACACCAGCCACATTCACGCCGACGACCTTGCGGCCGCCGCTGCGCGCGCGCTCGAGGACGACGCGCCCGCCGGCCTCTACAACGCAGCGGACGACAGCGAGATCCGGATGGGCGACTGGATGGATCTTGTCGCCGGGCGCTTCGGCCTGGCGCGCCCGTCGCGGCTGCCGCGCGAGCAGCTGAGAAAGCAGGTTCCGGCAGAGCTGTATTCCTTCATGTGCGAATCGCGGCGCCTGGACAATCGCCGCCTCAAGCAGACGCTCGGGGTGCCGCTGCGCTACCCCACCGTTCAAGAAGGACTCAGGCATGCAGAAGCTGCTGGTATTCA
Source organism: Burkholderiales bacterium (assembly GCA_035514595.1). Lineage (GTDB taxonomy): Bacteria > Pseudomonadota > Gammaproteobacteria > Burkholderiales > SG8-39 > SCGC-AG-212-J23. The sequence goes on along the minus strand of DATKAX010000066.1, from coordinate 4,462 downwards.
CTAACGTTCCCGACCGCGCGGCTGCCGAGCGGATCGCCGACCTGCTGGTCGGAGAGCGGCTCGCGGCGTGCGTCAACATCCTGGCCCCGTGCCGCTCGGTGTACCGCTGGAAGGGCGCCGTGCAGCACGACGAGGAGCACCCGATGCTCATCAAGACCACGGCCGAGCGCTATCCCGCACTCGAGCAGGCGCTGCGGGGCGCGCACCCTTACGAGCTGCCGGAGATCGTAGCGCTCCCGATCGAGCGCGGGCTTCCCGCGTACCTCGACTGGGTGGGCGCCGAAACCAGGCCGTGAAGCGGCTCCTGTTCCTGCTATTCCTTGCGCTCGCGCTTGGCGGGCCTGCGGCGGCGCAGTTCAAGCTCGGGGCGTCGGCCGACGATCTGCTCGAGCCGGAGAAGGCGTTCCGGTTCTCCGCGCGCGTGCTGGACGATGCCGTGGTCGAGGTTCAGTTCGCGATCGCCGACGGCTACTACATGTACCGCGACCGGTTCCGGTTCTCGGCGCAAGGCAATCCGGAGGTGCGGCTGGGTTCGCCCGAGCTACCGCCGGGCATCAAGCACAAGGACGAGTTCTTCGGCGAGGTCGAGACCTACCGCAAGCACGTGCGCATCCGCGTTCCGGCGCAGGGCGCGGGCCGCTTCGATCTGAACGTCGTCTCGCAGGGATGCGCGGACATCGGGGTGTGCTACGTACCGATGGAATCCCGGGCGAGCCTGCGGCTCGTTGGCGCCCCGGGCGCGGCCGCGGTGCAGGCCAAGCCGCGCCTTTCGATCTTCGCCAGCGACATCGACATCGCGCGCCTGTTCGAGGGCAACTTCGTCATCGTGCTGGCGAGCTTCTTCGCGCTCGGCCTGCTGCTCACGTTCACGCCCTGCGTGCTGCCGATGATCCCGATCCTGTCGAGCATCATCGCCGGAGAGGGCAAGGGCATCAACAAGGCGCGGGCGTTTGCCCTGTCGATTTCCTATGTTCTCGGCATGGCGATCGCCTACGCGCTCGCCGGGATCGCCGCCGCCTATTCGGGGTCGCTGCTCGCCGCGGCGCTGCAGAACGCCTGGGTGCTCGGCGCCTTTGCGCTGGTCTTCGTGGTCCTCGCGCTCTCGATGTTCGGGTTCTACGAGCTGCAGCTGCCCGGCTTCCTGCATCACCGGCTGCACAGCGCCCACCAGCGGCTGCGCGGCGGTCGCATCGCATCGGTCGCCGCGATGGGCGTGCTCTCGGCGGTAATCGTGAGCCCCTGTGTCGCCGCGCCGCTCGCCGGAGCGCTGCTCTATATCTCGCAGACCCGCGATGTCGCGCTCGGCGGCACGGCGCTGTTCACCATGGCGCTCGGGATGGGGGTGCCGCTCGTCGTCGTCGGCGTCTCGGAAGGCGCACTGCTGCCCAAGGCAGGCGCCTGGATGGGAGCCGTGCGCAAGTTCTTCGGGGTGCTGCTGCTCGCGGTCGCGCTGTGGATCGTTTCGCCGGTGCTGCCCCCGGTGGCCTCGATGCTCGCCTGGGCGGCGCTGCTCGTCGGCTCGGGCGTGTTTCTGCGCGCGCTCGATCCGCTGCCGCAGGCGGCCTCGGGCTGGTGGCGCCTGTGGAAAGGCGCCGGGGTGATCGCGCTGGTCGCCGGCGTCGCGCTGCTCGTCGGGGCGCTCGCCGGCAACCGCGACCCGCTGCGGCCGCTCGCGGGCTTTACCGAGGGATCGGCGGAGAGAAGCGCTTCCCTGCCCTGGATTCGCGTCGCTTCGCTTGCCGAGCTCGAGGAACGGCTGCGCACACCGGGAAGGCCGGTGATGCTCGACTTCTATGCCGACTGGTGCGTGTCGTGCAAGGAGATGGAGGCGTTCACCTTCTCGGATCGCCGGGTCCGGGCGCAGCTCGATGGCATGCTGCTCCTGCAGGCCGACGTGACCGCCGGAAGCGAAGCCGACAAGCTGCTGCTCAAGCGCTTCTCCCTGTTCGGGCCGCCGGGGATCGTGTTCTTCGATGCCCAGGGGCGCGAGATCAAGGGGCTGCGCGTGATCGGCTACCAGAACGCCGAGCGCTTCCTGAAGACGCTGTCCCTCGCGAGCGCGCCCTGAGCGCTCGCGCTGCATCCATCGCGAAGTAGGTGAGGATGCCGTCGGCGCCGGCGCGCTTGAAGGCGATCAGGCTTTCCATCACGCAGGACTCGGGCAGCCATCCGTTGGCGATCGCAGCGCGCAGCATCGAGTACTCCCCCGACACCTGGTAGACGAAGGTCGGCGCCTGGAACTCGTCCTTTACGCGCCTCAGGACGTCGAGATAGGGCAGGCCGGGCTTGACCATCACCATGTCCGCGCCCTCGGAGAGATCGAGCGCAACTTCGCGCAGGGCCTCGTCGCTGTTGGCCGGGTCCATCTGGTAGGTCTTCTTGTCTCCCTTGCCGAGGCTCGCGGCAGAGCCGACCGCGTCGCGGAAAGGGCCGTAGAAGCCCGACGCGTATTTTGCGGAGTACGCCATGATCCGCGTGTGGATGTGCCCGGCGCGCTCCAGCGCGGTCCGGATGCGCCCGATCCTGCCGTCCATCATGTCCGAGGGGGCGACGATGTCGACCCCGGCCTGCGCCTGAACGAGCGCCTGCTTGGCGAGCGCCACCAGCGTGACGTCGTTGACGATGTAGCCGCTGCGGTCGATGACGCCGTCCTGGCCGTGCGAGGTGTACGGGTCGAGGGCGACGTCGGTCATGATGCCGAGCTCGGGAAAGCGCTTCTTCAGCGCCGCGACGGCGCGCGGCACCAGTCCTTTCGGGTTGAATGCCTCGCGGCCGTCGGCGCTCTTGAGGCGCTGCTCGATCACGGGAAACAGCGCCAGCACCGGAATCGCGAGATCGAGGCATTGCTCGGCAAGGGGCAGCAGCCTGTCCAGCGTCATGCGCTCCACGCCCGGCATGGAATCCACCTTCTCGGTGCGGGATTTCCCGTCGAGCACGAACACCGGATAGATCAGATCGTCGGGGGAAAGCGTCGCCTCGCGCATCAGGCGGCGCGTGAACTCGTCGCGGCGCATGCGCCGCATGCGCACTGCGGGGAAGCTGCCGTAGGGGCTCATGGGGTTGATTTCTTGGGTGGTTCGGAAACGGGAACTTTTCCGCGGACCGGCGAATCTTACCTTCAGACGATGTTGATCGTCTCCCGCTTCTCCTCCCTGAGCGGGTGCCTTAATCTCAAAATTAAGGCGTTTTGCCCCCGGTTTAATCCCCTTTACCGGGGGCCTTTTATTTCTGCGCGGCCTGTTTCGAGCCACTGCTCGAGCAGGACGCGAGACTCGTCGACACCCTGTCGCGTAACGCTCGAAAAGAGGCGCACCGGCACCCTGAGCGCGGCGCTTACGCGGGCGAGCGTGGCAGCCTGCTCGGTGCGCGAGAGCTTGTCGGCCTTGGAAAGCAGAACCAGCAGGCGCGTGTGCCCCAGCCATTCGATGAGCTGCAGATCGAGCGGCGTCAGGGGATGGCGCGCGTCCATGATCACCACGACGCCGGCAAGGGTGCTGCGCGAGCGCAGATACGCCGCGACCAGCGTCTCCCACTGCGAGCGCAGGCTGCGCGCCACGCGCGCGTAGCCGTAGCCCGGGAGGTCGACCAGCCGGGCCTGCTCGCCGAGCGCGTAAAAGTTGATCGTCTGCGTGCGGCCGGGTGTCTTGCTGATGCGGGCAAGCCGCCTGCGGCCGAGGAGCGCGTTGATCGCGCTCGACTTGCCGACGTTCGAGCGCCCCGCGAAGGCGATCTCCGCGGGCCCCTCGGGAAGCAGGTCGGCGGCGCGGCCAGCCGCGGCGAGAAACTCGGCATGCGACAAGAGCTTCATGGCAGGAACGGAAATTCTAATAAAATCGCTGCTTTCGCTTTCAGGGGAGCAGGGGATGATCCGCGCATTAGCGCTCGTCGCTGCGATTTCGGCCGGCCAGGTGCTCGCGCAGGGCGCCGACAACAAGGCAGCCGGCATTGCAAGCCAGGTCTGCGCCGCCTGCCATGCGGCGGACGGCAACAGCACCGCCGCGGAGAATCCGAAGATCGCCGGCCAGATTCCCGAGTACCTGTACAAACAGCTTGTCGACTTCAAGGCGCAAGGCGACAAGAAGCCGGCGCGCCCCAGCGCGGTGATGACCGCGATGGTCGCCACGCTGAGCGACGCCGACATGAAAGCGCTGGCGGCGCACTACGCCGGCCAGACGCTGGCGCCGGCGGCCGCGGCCGACAAGGACCTGGCTGCGCTCGGGCAGAAGATCTGGCGCGGCGGCATCGCCGCCTCCGGCGTGCCGGCCTGCTCGGGCTGCCACGGTCCTGCCGGGTCCGGGATGCCCGCCCAGTACCCGCGCATCGCGGGTCAGTTTGCCCAGTACCTCGCCGCGCAGCTTGCCGTCTTCAAGAGCGGCGAGCGCGCCAACGATCCCAACGGAATGATGCGCGGCGTGGCCGCGCGCATGACGGCGCGCGAGATCCGCGCCGTGGCCGAGTACGC
>DATKAX010000065.1:0-2946 GCA_035514595.1 Burkholderiales bacterium | reverse complement strand
GACCTGTCGCAGGTGCTGTTCATCGCCACGGCGAACGTGCTCGACACCATCCCGGGGCCGCTGCGCGACCGCATGGAAGTGATCCATCTCCCCGGCTACACCGAAGAGGAAAAGCTGCAGATCGCGCGCAAGTACCTCGTGCAAAAGCAGTTCGAGGCCAACGGCCTCAAGCCCGGGCAGGCGTCGATCACCGATGCCGCGATCCGGGAGATCATCGCCGGCTACACACGCGAAGCCGGCGTGCGAAATCTGGAGCGCGAGATCGGCTCGGTGCTGCGCCGCGTCGCCATGCGCATCGCGGAAGGCGAGGTGGATTGCGTCGCATTGGACGCGGGCGAATTGCCGGCCATCCTCGGCGCGCGCAAGTTCGAAAACGAAGTGGCGCTGCGCGCCAGCATGCCCGGCGTGGCCACGGGCCTTGCCTGGACGCCGGTGGGCGGGGACATCCTGTTCATCGAGGCCTCCAAGGTGCCGGGATCCGGCAAGCTGATTCTGACCGGGCAGCTCGGGGACGTGATGAAGGAATCCGCCCAGGCGGCGCTCACGCTCGCCAAGACCTGGAGCGGCGATGCGCTCGAGAAAACCGACATCCACGTGCACGTGCCCGCGGGCGCCACGCCCAAGGACGGCCCCAGTGCCGGGGTCGCGATGTTCCTCGCGCTGACCTCGCTGCTGCAGGGCAGGCCGGTGCGGCCGGATGTGGCGATGACGGGCGAGATCTCGCTGCGGGGCCTCGTGCTGCCGATCGGTGGCGTGAAGGAAAAGACGCTCGCCGCGCTGCGCGCGGGCATCACGACCGTGATGCTGCCCAAGCGGAACGAGAAAGACCTCGAGGATGTCCCGGCCGAGGCGCGCCAGAAGCTCAACTTCGTCTTCCTCGACAAGGTGGAAGACGCCGTGAAGGCCGCCATCCTGTAGGGCGGGCCACGGGCCCACCGTAGAAATGAAAAGCCCGCCGGGCGGCGGGCTTTTCTTACTTCTTTTTCTTCTTCGTCGCAGCCCTGCGTTTCGGGCTGGCGCGACGGGCGCTTGATCGGGCCGTGTTGCGACCCGGTTTGGCGCTCAGGCGGCTTTTTTTGCCTTGGCGAGGCCTTTCACGGTCTCGGTCGCGGCGGCTACGTTGGCTTCAGCGATTTCGGTCGCCTGCTTGGTGACCTTGCTGAAGTTGTCGTACGCCGAATTGGCGGCGGCGAGCATCGACTTGATGCCGGCGACGGCGACGTCGGAGCCGGCGGGCGCGTTCTTCACGGCCTTGTCCAGCAGCGTGGTGAAGTTCTCATTCCACTCGGCGACGCGCTTCTCCGCCACTTTCGACATCTCGGCGTTGGTCTCGGTCGCGACTTCGTAGACGCCCTTGGAGTAGGCGATGGCCTTCTCGATGGCCGGCGTCGCGAGGGTGCTCTGCAGGCCGACGAACTCCTGCACGTCTTTCGCGCCGAACAGGGCGCGGGCGTTGCTGAGGCTGTCTTCGAACACGGTCTTCACGGCATTGGCGTTCAGGCTTGCGAGTTTCTCGATCGCGGCGAACTGCATCTGGGCGATGGAGAGCATCGTTTCAACGTTGGCTTTGCCGGCCGCCTGGATCTGCTCGGGGGTGACATACATGGTGGGCTCCTTGGTAGTAAGAAATTCGGTTTGGGTCTTGGTTCGGCGCTAAATGGTGCAGCGCAGCAAGGCGTAGTTTAGGCCGTTTGGCGGTGAAGTCAAAGGTTTTTTGCGATGCAGCATAAGCCATTGATGCTGGGTGTATTTCCGTCGGCATCAGGTGCCGGATGTGTTTGAAACGAAGCTGCGCCAACCCTTGAAACGCTGCCCAGCACGGCACTGCACCCGGCGACAATGCGGGCCATGAGCGTCAGCGCAGCGAGTCCCGCAGATCCGGTCCAGCGGGCGGCCTGGATCTTCCCGGGGCTCTTCGTGGTTCTCTGGAGCACTGGATTCATCGGTGCGAAGTTAGGGCTTCCTTACGCGGAACCCATTACTTTTCTGGAGATCCGGTTCCTGGCTGTCCTGGTCCTGCTGCTCCCGTTGTGCTGGATCATGCGTGCCCCGTGGCCAAGCACTCGAGCCGAGTTTCTCCATATGGCGTTCGCCGGAGCCCTGATCCAGGGCGGCTATCTCGGCGGGGTGTTCCTGTCCTTGTCCCTCGGCATGCCGGCAGGCGTCTCGGCGCTCATCACGGCACTGCAGCCGATCCTTGCGGCGGTCCTGAGCGGGTGGCTGCTGAGCGAACGAACCAACGCGCGCCAGTGGGCCGGGCTCGTTCTGGGAATCGCCGGCGTGGCGCTGGTGGTGCGAGAGAAGTGGGTTTTCGAGGGCGTCGGCCTCGCCGCCACCGCGCTGTCGGTGCTGGCGCTGGTCAGCATCAGCCTGGGCGCCATATGGCAGAAGCGCCACTGCGCGCGCGTTGACCTGCGCACCGGCGCCGCGATCCAGTTCGCCGCCGCCGCGCTCGTGCTCGCGCCCTATGCCTTGTTGTTCGAGACGCGGCAGGTCACCTGGAGCCTGGAACTGGTCGCCGCGATCACCTGGCTCGTGTTCGCGCTGTCCCTGGGTGCGGTGTTCCTGCTGTTCTGGCTCATCCGCCATGGCGCGGCGACCAAGGTGGCGAGCCTGATGTACCTGGTGCCGCCGTGCACGGCGTTGGTGGCCTGGCCGCTGTTCGGCGAGACCTATACTGCGTTCTCCGCCGCGGGCATGGCCCTCGCCATGATCGCGGTGTGGATGGTGAGCAAAGGATGAGCACGAACCTCGACTACAAGCCCGACGATCCCGCGTTCCTCGCCGACCCGTTTCCCCTTTACCGCCGGATGCAGGACGAGGACCCCTGTCACTGGAGCCCGCGCCTCAAGGCCTGGGTGCTCACCCGCTATGAAGACGTGCGGCAGGTTTGCCTCGACAAGGAGATCTCCTCGGACCGGCTGCGCCCGTTCTTTGCGGCGATGC
>DATKAX010000064.1:0-10178 GCA_035514595.1 Burkholderiales bacterium | reverse complement strand
TGCGCTTGCCGAGCGCGTGCGAGATGCGCCCCAGCATGTCGGGAACGTTGGCGTTGGCGATCGCCAGGCGGTACGGGGATTCGCGCGCCATCGCGGCGTCCGGGAAGTTGACCGCGTTCTGCAGGTTGCCGTGCTCCAGGTAATCGCGCAGCTGGTCGACCACCATGACCGCCGAGTTGTCCTCGGCCTCGGCGGTCGAGGCGCCCAGGTGCGGCAGCGCGATCACGCCCGGCGCGCCGATCAGCGCGGCGCTCGGGAAGTCGGTGACATACCACTTCGGGCGCTGGCTGGAGAGCCCCGCGAGCACCGCGTCATCGTCCACCACGCCCTCGCGCGAGAAGTTGAGCAGCACGGCGCCGGCGCGCAGATGCCCGATGTTCCTGCCGTTCACCAGCTGACGGGTCTTCTCGACCAGCGGCACGTGCAGGCTGACGAAGTCGCTCGCCTTGAGGATCTCGTCGACCGACGCCGCCCGGCGCACCTGGGAGGGCAGGCTCCAGGCCCCTTCGACCGTGATGTGCGGGTCGTAGCCGAGCACGCTCATGCCCAGGCGGATCGCGGTGTCGGCCACCAGGCTGCCGATCTTGCCCAGGCCGATCACGCCCAGCGAGTGCCCCGGAAGCTCGAAGCCGGCGAAGCTCTTCTTGCCGTCCTCGATTTTCTTCTCCAGATCGGGAGATGCCTTTTGCTTCGCGACGAATTCAAGCGCCGGGGCGAGGTTGCGCGCCGCGATCAGCATTCCGGCTAGCACCAGCTCCTTCACCGCGTTGGCATTGGCGCCGGGGGCGTTGAATACCGGGATGCCGCGCTCGGACAGTGCCGCCACCGGGATGTTGTTGACGCCCGCGCCGGCGCGCCCCACGGCGCGCAGCGACGGGCCGAATTCATGCTGGTGCAGGTCCTGCGAGCGCACCAGGATCGCCCAGGGGTCTTTCGACTCCTTCACCACCGAGTAGGTCTCCGCGGGGAAGCGGCTCAGGCCAACCTGGGCGATGTTGTTGATCACCAGGATCTCGCACTTCTTGTCGCGCGCCTTAGCCATGCCGCGCTTCAAAATCTTTCATGTACGCGACGAGGCGCTGCACGCCTTCCAGCGGCATCGCGTTGTAGATGGATGCGCGCATGCCGCCCACCGAGCGGTGCCCCTTCAGCTGGATCATGCCTCGTTCTTCGGCCCCTTTCAGAAACGGCGCGTCAAGGGCGGAATCCTTGAGCGTGAACGGCACGTTCATGCGCGAGCGGTCTTGCTTCGCGACGGGGTTCTTGAAGAATCCGCTGGTGTCCAAAAAGTCGTAGAGCAGCCTCGCCTTCTCGATGTTTCGGTTCTCGATGGCCGGCAAGCCGCCCTGCTGCTTCAGCCATTTGAAGACCAGGCCGGCGATGTACATCGCGTAGGTCGCCGGCGTGTTAAGCATCGAGTCCGCGTCCGCCTGCAGCTTGTAGTCCATCACCGTCGGCGTGCCCTTCTGCGCATGGCCGATCAGGTCCTCGCGCACGATGACGAGGGTGAGGCCCGCCGGGCCGGCGTTCTTCTGCGCGCCGGCATAGATCAGGCCGAGCTTCGAGACCTCCAGCGGACGCGACAGGAAATGCGACGAGGCGTCGGCCACCAGCGGTGTATCACCGACCTCGGGGATGGAGTGATATTCGACTCCCCCGATCGTTTCGTTCGAGCAGTAATGGACGTATGCCGCATCTTTCCTTACCGAGAACTTCTTGGGTGCGTAAGTGAAGTTCCGGTCCTCGGCGCTGGCGGCGATGCCGACGTCGCAGTAGAGCTTCGCCTCCTTCACCGCTTTCTTCGACCACTCTCCCGTGACGACATAGTCGGCCTTGCCCTTGCCGCGCAGCAGGTTCATCGGCACTTGCGCGAACTGCAGCGTCGCGCCGCCCTGCAGGAACAGCACCTTGTAGTTCGCCGGAATCGCGAGCAGCTCGCGCAGGTCCTGCTCGGCTCGCTCGGCGATGGCCATGAACTCCTTTCCGCGGTGGCTCATCTCCATCACCGACATGCCGCTGCCGTCCCAGTCGAGCATCTCGTCGCCGGCGCGCGCGAGCACCTCGGCCGGAAGCATCGCCGGCCCGGCGCTGAAGTTGAAGACCCGGGACATTCAGTGCACCGTGGGCGCGGGCGGCGGTGCAACGTGCTCGCCATTGGATCCGTTACCGTTACCGTTGCCGTCGAACTCGTCGCGTTCCTCGATGCGCTCCATCCCCGCGAGCTTCTCGCCTTCGCCGAGCGCAATCAGCGTCACGCCCTGCGTCGAGCGGCCCTGCTCCCGGATCTGCGCCACCTTGGTGCGTATCAGCACGCCGCCGGTGGAAATCAGCATCACCTCGTCCTGGTCGTCCACCAGCACCGCGCCCACGACGGGGCCGTTGCGCTCCGAGGTCTGGATGGCGATGACGCCCTGGCCGCCGCGGCCGTGACGCGGGTACTCGCCGATCGGCGTTCGCTTGCCGAAGCCGTTCGCGGTCGCCGTCAGCACCGACCTGGATTCGTCTTTGGCAGCCAGCATGCACACCAGACGCGCGCCCTCGGCAAGGCGCATGCCGCGCACCCCGGTCGCCTGCCGGCCCATCGGACGCACCTCGCCTTCCTGGAAGCGCACCGCCTTGCCCTCCGAAGAGAACAGCATCACGTCGTACTTGCCGTCGGTGAGCGCCGCGCCGACCAGGTAATCGCCGCCGTCCAGGCCGACCGCGATGATGCCGCTCGGCCGCGGACGCGAGAAGTCGGCAAGCGGCGTCTTCTTCACCGTGCCCTGCGCCGTGGCCATGAACACGTAATGGTTCTCGTCGAATTCCTTCACCGGCACCACGGCGGTGATCTTCTCGCCCTCCTCGAGCGGGAACATGTTGATGATCGGCTTGCCGCGCGCGGCGCGGCTGCTGACCGGAACCTCGTAAACCTTGAGCCAGTACAGCCGCCCCCGGCTCGAGAAGCACAGCAGGTAGTCGTGCGAGTGCGCGACGAACAGCCGCTCGATGAAGTCGGCCTCCTTCATCGCGGTGGCGCTCCGGCCGCGGCCGCCGCGGCGCTGCGCCCGGTAGTCGGCGAGCGGCTGAGACTTGACGTAGCCCCCGTGCGAGAAGGTGACCACCATGTCCTGCGGCGCGATCAGGTCCTCGATCGAGATGTCCTCGGCGACCGTGACGATCTCGCTCTTCCTCTTGTCCGCGAATTGCTCCTTCAGCGCCTTGAGCTCCGCCTCGATGAGGGCGGTGATGCGCGCCGGCTTGGCGAGGATGTCGAGCAGGTCGCGGATGGTGTCGATGACTTCGCGGTACTCGTCGCGGATCTTGTCCTGCTCGAGCGCGGTGAGGCGCTGCAGCCTCAGCTCGAGGATCGCCTGCGCCTGCTCGGCCGATAGAGAGTAGCCGTCCGCCTTCACTCCATACGTCGCGTCCAGCCCCTCGGGCCGGAACTGCGCCGCCGAGGCGTCGCCCAGCATCCCCTTCACGAGATCGGAGGCCCACGGCCGGTCCATCAGGCCGCGCTTCGCCTCGGCCGGGCTCGCCGCCCTCTTGATCAGGTCGATCACCTCGTCGACGTTGGAAAGCGCCACCGCAAGGCCTTCCAGCACGTGGCCGCGCTCGCGCGCCTTGCGCAGCTCGAACACCGTGCGGCGGGTCACCACCTCGCGCCGGTGGAAAATGAAGCTCTCGATCAGCTCCTTCAGCGACAGCAGGCGCGGCTGGCCGTCGACCAGCGCCACCATGTTCATGTGGAACGTGTCCTGGAGCTGCGTCTGCTTGTAGAGGTTGTTCAGCACCACCTCGGGAATCTCGCCGCGCTTGAGCTCGATCACCACGCGCATGCCCGATTTGTCGGATTCGTCGCGGATGTCGGAAACGCCCTCCAGGCGCTTGTCGGTCACCAGCTCGGCGATCTTCTCGAGCAGCGCCTTCTTGTTCACCTGGTAGGGCAGCTCGTCGACGATCACCGCCTGGCGCTCGCCCCTGCCGACCTCCTCGAAGTGCGTGCGGGCGCGCATCACCACGCGCCCGCGGCCGCTGCGGTAGCCCTCGTGCACGCCGGCGAGGCCGTAGACGATGCCGGCCGTCGGAAAGTCGGGTGCGGGCATGAGCTTGATCAGCTCCTCGATCGCGCACTGCGGGTTGGCGAGAACGTGCAGGCAGGCCTCGACCACTTCGCCGAGGTTGTGCGGCGGGATGTTGGTCGCCATGCCGACCGCGATGCCGGAGGAGCCGTTGACCAGCAGGTTCGGCACCCGCGTCGGCAACACCGCCGGCTCGAGCTCCTTGCCGTCGTAGTTCGGCGCGAAGTCGACGGTCTCGCTTTCGATATCGGCGAGGATCTCCGAGGCGATCCTGTCCAGCCGGCACTCGGTGTAGCGGTAGGCCGCCGCCGCATCGCCGTCGACCGAGCCGAAATTTCCCTGGCCGTCGATCAGCGGATAGCGCATCGAGAAGTCCTGCGCCATGCGCACCAGCGCCTCGTAAGTGGCGCTGTCGCCGTGGGGGTGATACTTGCCGAGCACCTCGCCGACGATGCGCGCGCACTTCACGTAGGGGCGGTTCCAGACGTTGTTCGCCTCATGCATGGCGTAGAGCACGCGCCGATGCACGGGCTTGAGGCCGTCGCGGACGTCGGGCAGCGCGCGCCCGACGATCACGCTCATCGCGTAGTCGAGGTACGAGCGCCGCATCTCCTCCTCGAGGCTGATCGGGAGGGTTTCTTTGGCGAAGGATTCCATACGGAGAGGTCGAAATTTTATCATGCGCTGCACGCCCGATCGCCGCGCAAGCGACGGTTTTCCCTCGAAAAACGGCTTGTCTCGGTGCGACCGCCTGTGCTTAAATTGCGCGAGCCGGAGAAACACAAAAACCTGGGAGGAACGATGAGAACCAGCACGCTGATCGCGACGGCATCGATTGCGATGTTCCTTGTCGGATGCGCCACTCAGGAAGCGCCCAAGCCGGCGCCCGCTCCGGCGCCTGCTCCCGCTCCCGCTCCGGCTCCGGCGCCGCGAGCCGCGCCGCCGGCGCCTGCACCGACGCCCGCGCCCGTGCCTGCGCCGATGGCGAAGCCCGAGCCGAAGAAGCCGGCGGTCGTCAATATCTCGTCGACCCAGCTATTCGAGTTCGACAAGGCGACGCTGACGCAGGAAGGGCGCGCCAAGCTCGACACCGAAGTTATCGCAAGGCTCAAGGACCTGGCGACAATCCGCTACATCAACGTGAACGGCCACGCCGACCGGATGGGCGGCGCCCTGTACAACCAGCAGCTTTCGGAGCGCCGCGCCGCAGCGGTGCGCGCCTACCTGGTCTCCAAGGGGGCCAGCCCGGCGGGCATCGAAATCTTCGGCTTCGGCAAGACCCTGCCGGTCAAGGCCTGCCCCGATCAGGAGCGCAAGGCCCTGATCGCGTGCCTCGCGCCGAACCGCAGGGTGGTGGTCGAGATCCAGGGCACGCCAAGATAGCGTCAGGCAACGCCCTCCTCCGCGCCCGCTGGGTGGTGCCGGTCGAGCCGGCGGGCGCCGTGCTCGAGCATCACGCCGTCGCGGTGCGCGACGGCCTGATCGAAGCCGTGCTGCCGCACGCCGAAGCGGCGGCCCGCTTCCCCGGCTACCGAGCCTTCGAGCTCGCCGGCCACGTGCTCATTCCGGGCCTGGTCAACGCGCACACGCACGCCGCGATGGCGCTCATGCGCGGCCTCGCCGACGACTTGCCGCTCATGCGCTGGCTGCAGGAGCACGTCTGGCCTGCGGAGGCAAAGCACGTTTCGCCCGAGTTCGTCCGCGACGGCACGCTGCTCGCCTGCGCGGAGATGCTGCGCGGAGGCGTCACCTGCTTCAACGACATGTACTACTTTCCGGAAGCCGCGCTCGAGGCGGCGCTCGCGGCCGGAATGCGCTCGTCGCACGGCATGATCGTGATCGAGTTTCCGTCCTCTTACGCCTCCGACCCCGCGGACTACCTGCGCCGCGGCCTCGAGCTGCGCGACCGCTACGCCGATCATCCGCTCGCTTCCTTCTGCCTCGCGCCGCATGCGCCGTATACGGTGTCCGACGACAGCTTCCGGCAGATCGCGACGCTCGCCGCGGAGCTCGACGTTCCGGTCCATGTCCACCTGCACGAAACGCAAGAGGAGCTCGAGCGCTCGGTCGCCGAGCACGGCGTGCGGCCGATCGAGCGCCTGCAGCGCCTGGGGCTGCTCTCGCCCAATCTCATCGCGGTGCACGCGGTCCATCTGCAGCCGCACGAGATCGAGCTGCTGGCGCACCACGGCTGCTCCGTGGTGCATTGCCCGTCGTCGAACCTGAAGCTCGCCAGCGGTTTCGCGCCGGTGGACGCGCTGCTGAAGAAAGGCATCAACGTCGCGCTCGGCACCGATGGCGCGGCGAGCAACAACCGGCTCGATGTGTTCCAGGAGATGCGCACCGCGGCGCTGCTCGCGAAGGCGGTGGCGGGGGACGCGCAGGCGATGCCGGCGCACGCAGCGCTGCACAGCGCGACGCTGGCAGGCGCTCGGGCGCTCGGGCTCGAGGCTCGCGCCGGTTCGATCGTGCCGGGGAAATCGGCGGACCTCGTCGCCGTCGAGCTCGCCGCCGCTCCGGAGCTCTCGCCGTGCTACGACGTGGTCTCGCATCTCGTCTACGCCGCCGGGCGCGAGCATGTGACTCACGTCTGGGTCGCGGGCCGCTTGCTCGTGGCCGGTGCGGAACTCCATAATGCGGCGTTTTCCGGCTTGGACACTCGCTGCGAGTTATGGCAGAATGCCCTCAAGAAGCATGCAGACTCTTGATGCGAAAAAGATTTCGGACAACGGGAGAAACTACATGATCAAACAATCGTGGCTGCTGGTCGCGGCGCTCGTTTTCGCAGCGGGATGCGCAACTCAGGAAGCGCCCAAGCCGGCGCCGGCTCCCGCACCTGCTCCGGCACCCGCGCCCGCTCCGGCGCCCACGCCGGCGCCTGCGCCCGCTCCGGCACCCACGCCTGCTCCCACGCCCGCTCCTGCACCCAAGCCCAAGCCTGCGGCGCAGAAGATGACCTTCGCGGCAGACGTGTTGTTCGACTTCGACAAGGCGGTCATCCGGCCCGACGGCAAGTCGAAGCTGGACGACCTGTCGAACAAGGTGCGCGACATCGACCTGGAGGTGGTGATCGCGATCGGCCACGCCGACGTCATCGGCACCCCGGCCTACAACCAGAACCTGTCCGTGCGGCGCGCGGAAGCGATCAAGGCCTACCTGGTGTCCAAGGGCCTGGCGCCGAACCGGATCTATACCGAAGGCAAAGGCGAGACCCAGCCGGTCACCGGCGGCAAGTGCAAGGGCATGGGCCGGGAGCAGCGCAGCAACCAGAAGCTGGTCGAGTGCCTGCAGCCCGACCGCCGTACCGAGATCGAAGTCATCGGCACCCGCAAGAACTGATCCCCGGGCGCGCCAAGGAGGAGCCCCGCTTCGGCGGGGCTTTTTTTTGCGAGAATGGCCGGATGAACGCCAACGCCGACCCCGCCGAGCTCGAGAAATTCAGCCGGCTGGCGCACCGCTGGTGGGATCCGCACGGAGAGTTCAGGCCGCTGCACGAAATCAATCCGCTGCGGCTGGAATGGATCGACCGGCACGCCTCGCTTTCGGGCAAGAGCGTGCTCGACGTGGGCTGCGGCGGCGGGATCCTCGCCGAGGCGATGGCGCTGCGCGGGGCGCAGGTCACCGGCATCGACCTTTCGGACAAGGCGCTTCGCGTGGCCCAACTCCATTTACTGGAATCCCGGCTTTCGGTGCATTACGAGCACGTTACGGTGGAGGAGTACGCCGAGCGCCATCCGGGCCGCTTCGACGTCGTGACGTGCATGGAGCTCCTGGAGCATGTCCCGGAGCCCTCCCGCATGGTGGCCGCGTGCGCGCGGCTCGTCCGTCCGGGCGGCCGGCTTTTCTTCTCCACCATCAACCGCAATCCGAAAGCCTATCTCTTCGCGGTCCTGGGCGCCGAGTACGTGCTGAAGCTGCTGCCCAAGGGGACCCACGACTACGCGCGCTTCATCAAGCCCTCCGAGCTCGCGCGCTGGGCCCGCGAGGCCGGCCTGCGCGCCGACGAGCTCATCGGCATGACTTACAACCCGCTCACGCAACGCTACCGGCTGGGCGCCGATTGCGACGTCAACTACCTGCTGCGCTGCACCCGTGATGTCTAGCCGGGCAGTTCTGTTCGATCTGGACGGCACCTTCGCCGATACGGCGCCCGATCTCGCGGCAGCGCTGAACCGGCTGCGCGCCGAACAGGGCCTCGAAGCGCTCCCGCTCGAGCGCGTGCGGCCGTTCGCTTCGGCAGGCGCGCGCGGCCTGATCCATGCCGGCTTCGGCATCAAGCCCGGCGACAACGAGTACGCGTCGTTGCGCGAAGCCTTTCTCGAGTTCTACGCCGAGCGCACCTGCGTCAAGACGCGGCTTTTCCCCGGCGTCGCCGAGCTGCTCGAGACGCTCGAAAAACGCTCGCTCCCCTGGGGACTGGTCACCAACAAGGCCACGCGCTTCACCGATCGCATCCTCGCTGCGCTCGACCTGAGGCCCGACTGCGTCGTCTGCGGCGACACGACGCCGCACCTCAAGCCCCATCCCGCGCCGCTGCTGCACGCCGCCGAGCAACTCGGGCTGCCGCCGCAGGTGTGCGCCTACCTGGGCGACGACCTGCGCGACATCCAGGCGGCGCGCGCGGCCGGCATGCGCTCGATCGCGGTCGACTGGGGCTACCACCATCCGGAGCAGGGCGGCCCGGGCACCTGGCAAGCCGACGCCGTGATCGCGCATCCGCGGCAACTCCTGGAGCTCCTGTGAAAGCCGTCTCCCACACGTTCGCCGACATCGAGCTGCCGAAGCCCTCGCCGACCGCGCGCGACCTCCTGGTCAGGATCGAAGCCGTCTCCGTCAACCCGGTGGACTGCAAGCAGCGCGCGGCGACGACCGGGACCCAGCCGCGTGTGCTCGGCTGGGACGCCGCCGGCACCGTGGCGGCGGCGGGCTCCGAAGCGAGCCTCTTCAAGCCGGGCGACGCGGTGTACTACGCCGGCGACGTGACGCGCCCCGGCTGCAACAGCGAGTTCCACCTGGTCGACGAGCGCATCGTCGGGCACAAGCCGAAAAGCCTCGATTTCGCGCAGGCCGCCGCGATGCCGCTCACCTCGATCACCGCCTGGGAAGCCTTCTTCGACCGCCTCAAGGTCCAGCCCGGCCGATCGATCCTGATCATCGGCGGCGCCGGCGGCGTGGGATCGATCGGCATCCAGCTCGCGAAAATCGCCGGGCTGGAAGTGATCGCCACCGCCTCGCGCCCGGAATCCATCGCCTGGGCGAGGGCGCTCGGCGCCGACCATGTCGTCGACCACCGCAAGCCGCTCAAGCAGCAGCTCGAGACCCTCGGCAGGAGAGAAGTCGACTACATCGCCTGCTTCAACGACCTCGACCAGCACTGGGCGGCGATCGGCGAGCTGATCGCGCCGCAGGGCGGCATCGTCGCCATCGTCGGCAACCGCAACCCGCTGCCGCAGGACGCAGTGCGCTCGAAGAGCGCAAGCCTGTGCTGGGAGCTGATGTTCACCCGGCCGCGCTTCCAGACCCCCGACATGATCGAGCAGCATCGCCTGCTCGGCGAGGTCGCCGCCTGGCTCGACGCCGGGCGGCTGCGCTGCACCCTGCGCGAAACCCTCTCGCCCATCAACGGCGCCAACCTGCGCGAAGCGCACGCCAAGCTCGAATCGGGAACCATGATCGGTAAATTGGTTCTAAAGGGCTGGAATTGATAACATTCGCAACGGATTGGGGGCGACCTGGCTTCGACGTGGGTCGCGAAGCAGCGCAGGGCATGCCGAGGGCCAGATCACCTCGTAAATCCAGTCTGGAAACACCATAAACGCCAACGACGAGCGTTTCGCTCTAGCCGCCTAACACCGGCTAGACGCTGCACTGGTCTGCTGATGGGCCAGGCCCTCGCAAGAGGGTGCAGCGTCATTCACATCAGCCTCTCTCCCGGGCTTGGTCGCTTGGCCCAGGGGATCCGTCGAAGCGGCTAGCCGAGCGTCAGCCTGCCGGTTGGCGGGCGCAAGGCGAAGCTCAAACAACCAGGCTAAGCATGTAGTCCTGACTGTCTAGGGCTTACGGACGCGGGTTCGATTCCCGCCGCCTCCACCACATACCCCCAAGTAGGCCTCG
>DATKAX010000063.1:0-3927 GCA_035514595.1 Burkholderiales bacterium | reverse complement strand
GCACCTGCTCGCTCTGGTCCGGATGGACGATGAAACAGATTTCGTAATGCCGCATGCTGCGATTCTCCTTATGGGTTAAGCCATCCACCATGCGTGAGTGGTATGGCAAGGAAGGGGGCGAATACTACAGCAAAATCTAGGACTTGGGCGCCCGGCGACGCACCGACTCGAACAGGCACACCCCGGCGGCGACCGAGACGTTAAGGCTGCCGACCGCGCCCGCCATCGGGATGCGCACCAGAAGGTCGCACTTCTCCCGCGTCAGGCGGCGCATGCCCTCGCCTTCCGCGCCCAGCACCCAGGCGATCGGCTCGGGCAGGTTGGCCTTGTATAGGGACTCTTCGGCCCGCTCATCGGTGCCGACCACCCAGATGCTGCGTTCCTTGATCTCGTCGATGGTGCGGGCAAGGTTGGTCACCATGAGATAAGGCGTCGACTCGGCCGCGCCGCTCGCCACCTTGGACACTGCGGCGCTGATGCCTGCCGCGCGGTCCTTGGGCGCCACCACCGCGTGTACGCCGGCGGCATTGGCCACGCGCAGGCAGGCGCCGAGGTTATGCGGATCGGTCACGCCATCCAATAGCAAAAGGAGCGGCGGCCCTTTCACCTTCTCCAGGATTTCGTCGAGACTGTGGCTGAGGCTCTGCACCTCGACCCGCGCCACCACGCCCTGGTGCCGCCCGCCGCCATAGAACCCGTCCAGGCGCTTGGTCGGCACCTTCATCACCGTGACGCCCGCGCGCTCCGCCTGCGCGGCCACGTCCCGGATGCGCGCATCGTGCCGTGTCTCATCGACGTATAGCTCGATCACCGAGGACGGATCCGCGCGCAGTCGCGCGAGCACCGCGTGAAAACCGAACAGGACCCGCGCTTCCCGCTCGCGCTTCACGCCGGCACGAAATCGATCTTGCGCGAATCCAGGTCGACGCGCACCAACTTCACTTTCATGCGATCGGCCAGGCGATAGCGCTTCTTGGTGCGCTCGCCCAGCAACATGTGGCGCGCCGCGTCGAACTGGAAATAGTCGCGGCCGAGCTCCGAGATGTGCACCAGCCCGTCGACGAAGTAGTCGTCCAGCATGACGAACAGGCCGAAGGCGGTGACGCCGGTGACCGTGCCCGAATACGTGCCGCCGACATGGTCCTGCATGTAGAAGCACTTGAGCCAGTTCTCCACGTCGCGGCTCGCCTCGTCGGCGCGGCGCTCGGTGTCGGAGCAGTGACGGCCCAGCTCGCCCCAGTTCACGCCCTCGTAGCGCCGGTTCGCCAGCACCGCCTTGATGGCGCGATGCACCAGCAGGTCCGGGTAGCGACGGATCGGCGAAGTGAAATGCACGTAGGCGTCGAACGCGAGGCCGAAGTGCCCGACGTTGTCCGGCGTATAGACCGCCTGCTTCAGCGAGCGCAGCAGGATCGTCTGCAGCAGCAGGAAATCCGGGCGCGCGCGGATCTTCTCCAGGATCTGCGCGTAGTCCTTGGGCTGCGGCCGCTCGCCGCCCGGCAGCTTCAGCCCGAGCTCGGCGAGAAACTCGCGCAGCGCCGTCACTTTCTCGGGCGCAGGCACGTCGTGCACGCGGTACAGAACCGGGTGCTTGCGTCCGGCGAGGAAGTTCCCGGCGCACACGTTCGCCGCCAGCATGCACTCCTCGACCAGGCGATGCGCCTCGTTGCGGATCTCGGGCACGATGCGCTTGATCTTGCCCTTGTCGTCGAACTCCATGCGCGTCTCGACCGTATCGAAGTCGATCGCCCCGCGCCGGCTGCGCTCGCGCGCCAGGGCCTGGTAACACTCGTACAGGGCGGCCAGCGCCGCGCTCGGCTTGCCCTTGGAGATCGACGCCCAGACGCTGGTGTAGGTCAGCCGCGCATGCGAGCGGAACACCGCGGCATAGAATTCGTAGCTCGCCACCGCGCCGCCGGGCTCTACCACCATGTCGCAGACCATCGCCAGGCGGTCGACGTCCGGGTTGAGCGAGCACAGGCCGTTGGACAGCTTCTCCGGCAGCATCGGAATCACCCGGCGCGGGAAGTACACCGACGTGCCGCGTTCGCGCGCTTCGGCATCCAGCGCATCGCCCGGCCGCACGTAGTGGCTGACGTCGGCGATCGCGACGCGCAGGCGGAACCCTTTACCCTCACGCACCGCGTGCACCGCATCGTCGAAGTCCTTCGCCGTCTCGCCGTCGATGGTGACGAAGGGCAGCGACCTCAGGTCGCGCCGGCCCGCGGCGTCCTCGGCGCGCACCGCCTCGGGCATGGCGCGCGCCTGCGCCATGGCCTTTTTCGAGAACTCGTGCGGCAGGCTGAACTTGCGCACCGCGATCTCGATCTCCATGCCCGAATCGGTGTAATGCCCGAGCACCTCGGCGACGCGCCCGATCGGCCGCGCGTGCTTGGCCGGCTGCGCGATCAACTCCACCGTGACCACCTCGCCGGGCTTCGCCTTGCCCGCTTGCGCGGGCGGCACCACGATGTCCTGCGCGATGCGCCGGTCTTCGGGCACCAGGAACATCACGCCATGCTCGGCGTGCAGGCGCCCGACGATGCGGCGATCGGCGCGCTCGAGCACTTCGACAATGGTGCCGGTCGGCCGCCCGCGCGTATCCTGCCCGGCGACGCGCACCGCGGCGCGATCGCCGTGCAGCACCTGGCGCATTTCCGCCGGCGGCAGGAACACCCAGGGGCCATCGTCATCCGGTGCCAGAAAGCCGTGCCCGTCGCGATGTCCCTCGATGCGGCCGGCGACCACATCGATGCGCTTGGCGACGAGCAAACTGCCGGCCCGGTTCTGCACCACGCGCCCGGACTTCTCCAGTTCGGCGAGCGCGGCGAGGAAGCCCGCGCGCTCGCGCGCGCCGACCGCCAGCCCCGCCATCAGCTCGGCGCGCGTCAGCGGCGCGCCGGCGCGCTCGAGCGCATCCAGAATTTCCGTGCCGTAGGAGCTGGGCGCGGAACTTCCCTGCGCGGCGGGCTTTAGCGGCTTCTTCTTTGACATGATGCGATGGCAACCCTAGAATTCGCCTCCCCTGCCGAGGTGGCGGAATTGGTAGACGCACTAGGTTCAGGTCCTAGCGGTGGCAACACTGTGGGGGTTCGAATCCCTTCCTCGGCACCAGGCTCAGTCAAACGGATGGCGGCGCACGATGGTCTCGTCGCGATCCGGCCCGGTGGAAATCAGATCGATCGGCACGCCGGCGAGCGCCTCGATGCGCTTGAGATAGTCGCGCGCCGCCTTCGGCAGCGCGTCGTACGCCTTGATGCCCACCGTGCTTTCCTTCCAGCCGGGCAGCTCTTCGTAGACCGGCTCGCAGCGCTCGAGCTCCTCGGCGCCCACCGGCAGGATCTCGGAGAGCTCGCCGTCGACGCGGTAGCCGACGCAGATCTTCAGCGCCTCGACGCCGTCGAGCACGTCGAGCTTGGTGATGCACAGCCCTGATACGCCATTGAGCTGGATGGAGCGCTTGAGCGCCGCGGCGTCGAACCAGCCGGTGCGGCGCGGCCGCCCGGTGGTGGCGCCGAACTCCTGCCCGCGCTGGCGCAACTGCTCGCCGATGTCGTCGGACAGCTCGGTCGGGAACGGGCCGCCGCCCACGCGCGTGGTATAGGCCTTGGTGATCCCCAATACGTAGTGCAGGTGGTGCGGGCCGATGCCCGCGCCGGCCGCCGCAGCGCCGGCCACGCAGTTGGACGACGTCACGTAGGGATAGCTGCCGTGGTCGATGTCGAGGAGCGATCCTTGCGCACCCTCGAACAGCAGGTTCTTGCCGGCGCGGTTGGCGTGGTACAAGGCGCGCGGCACGTCCGCCACCAGCGGCGCGAGGCGCGGCGCCAGCGCCAGCGCCTCGTCCAGCGTCCGCTGGAAGTCGATGGCCGGCTGGCCGTGGTACTGCGTCAGCACGAAGTTGTGGTATTCGAGCAAGCCCTGCAG
>DATKAX010000062.1:0-7891 GCA_035514595.1 Burkholderiales bacterium | reverse complement strand
TCGCCTACGTCGGCGACGGCGCCTGGGGGATGAGCTTCGGCGAGATCCTCACCTGCGTGCGAGAGAAGATCCCGGTCACGGCAGTGGTGTTCAACAACGAGCAGTGGGGCGCGGAGAAGAAGAATCACGTCGACTTCTACTCGAACCGCTTCCTCGGCGTGAACCTCGAGAACCCGAGCTTCGCGGCGATAGCAAAAGCGATGGGCGCAGAAGGTTTGAGAATCGAGACCCTGTCTGATGTAGGACCGGGACTGCGCGATGCCTGCAAGGCGCAGAAGGAGGGCAAGACCACAATCGTCGAGCTGATGTGCACACGCGAGCTGGGGGACCCGTTCCGCAGGGACGCGTTGAAGAAGCCGCACCGCCTGCTCGAGAAGTACAAGGCGTACTCGACGACCTGAACGAAACCCAAGGAGGAGGATGAATATGCTGAAGCGAACTGCAATTGCGCTGCTTGCGTTTGTCGGCGCCGGCCTGGCGCTGCCCGCGCTGGCCCAGATGGCAAAGCCCCGCGGCTTCCCGGAGCGGCCGCTGACCATCGTCGTGCCCTACGGCCCCGGCGGCGGCTCCGACCAGGTGTCGCGGGCCATGGCGCCGGCGATGGAGAAATACATCGGCCAGCCGATCCAGGTGATCAACAAGCCCGGCGCGGCCGGGCTTGCCGCCGTGCCCGACTTCATGGGGGCGCCAGCGGACGGCTACACCATCATCCAGCACATCGACGACGCCATCACCCATTTCGCCGCCGGCAAGCTGAAGGAGGATCCGACCGAAGACTGGAGCCCGCTCGGCATTTCCCAAATCACCTTCAGCCAGCTCTACATCCGCACCGACGACAACCGGTTCGGCGACTGGGCTTCGCTTCTCAAGCACATCAAGGCGAACCCCGGCAAGGTGTCGGTGGCCAATGTCTCGGGCGCGGGCACGATGGAGCGGGTGCAGATGAGCCTCGTGGAGCAGGCCCTGGGCATCAAGACCAACCAGATCAGCTACGACAAGCCCTCGGAGCGCTACGCCTCGCTGATCGGCGGCCACGTCGACGTGCTGTTCGAGCAGCCGGGCGATATCCGGCAGTTTCTCGCGGCCAAGCAGATGAAGCCGGTGCTGACGTTCCTCAAGGAGCGTCCCGCGGCGTTCAAGGACGTGCCGGCGATCGGGGAGATCGCGCCCAACGTCCCCGCGCTCCTGCGCTTTCGCGGCTTCTTCGTCAAGAGCGGCGTACCCGACGATCGCCTGAAATACCTCGAATGGGCGTTCACCCAGGGATATCGCACGCCGGCGTACCAGAAGTTCAACAAGGACAACTACATGGACGTCATCGAGAGCTTCCGCGACCGCAAGGGAGCGATCCGGTTGATGAAGGACACCGCCGCCATCTACAAGAAGGCGTACAAGGAGCTCGGCATCACGAAGTAGCAGGGCCGAGCCGGGGGGGCGCGTGTGGCGGGGTAGGCAGCACCTTTGGGGGGAACTCGCCGTCTGGCTCGTCCTGGGCGGCGGCGCCTACGCGCTCTCGTTCGAGTTCGACGAGCCGGTGAGCGGATACCGGTTCGGCGCCACCGGCTGGCCGAGGGCGATCATCGCCCTGCTGCTGATCGTGGCGCTCGTGCAGTTCGCGATCCGCCTGGCTGGCGCCATGCGCGCTCCCGAGGCGGAGGCGAGCCCGCGCTTCTGGAGCCAGTTCTTCAGCTCGGGGGCGCGGGCGAACATCACGGTCGCGCTCGCCTTCGGACTGCCCGTGCTCTACGTGGCGCTGTTGCGGGGCACCGGCTTCTACCTCACCACCCCGCTGTTCCTCATGGCCTACCTTTACCTTCTGGGCGAGCGGCGCTGGACCTACCTCGTCGGCGTGGCGCTCGCCATCTACGGGCTGATGGTGCTGGTGTTCACGACGCTCCTCTACGTCCCTCTGCCGGTCGGCAATTGGCCGGTGTTCTACGACATCAACAACTGGCTGCTGGAGGCGTACCGCTGATGCTCTGGGACTTCATCCACAGCACGATCCACCTCTTCACCGACCCGGTGACGCTGCTCATCTTCGTGAGCGGGCTGCTGGGCGGCATGCTGTTCGGTGCCGTCCCGGGCGTGAACATGCTGACGCTTGGCGCCGTCATCCTGCCGTTCACGGCGCACATGAGCGCCGAGAATGCGATCATGCTGTACTCGGTGATCTACTGCGCCGGCGTGTTCGGCGGCGCGATCACCGCCATCCTGTTCAATATTCCCGGCGCGCCCGAGAACGCGCCGACGGCGCTCGACGGCTACCCGTTGACGCAGAAAGGGCAGGCCGGCAAGGCGGTGGGCGCGGCCGTCCTGTGCTCGGCCCTCGGCGGCTTCGCCTCGGCGCTGCTGATGATCGTCGCCACGCCATTGATCGCCTCGTGGGCCGTACGCCAGTTCGGCCCGCCGGAGATCTTCGCGCTCATCTTTTTCGGCCTCACGGTGGCCGCTTCCGTGGGCGCGAAGACGCTGTGGAAGGGATGGCTGTCGGTGCTCCTCGGCCTGCTGATTGCCACGGTGGGAACGGACCCCGCCGCCGGCTACGCGCGCTTCGCGTTCGGCAGTTACTACCTGCTCGCCGGCATCAGCTTCATTCCCATGGTGCTCGGCTTCTTCGCGATCTCCGAGGTCTTCATCCAGGGCGAGAAGATGGTGACCGGGACGCGCAAGGCGCCCAAGGTGTCGCTCGATTTCCCGAGCTTCGCGGAGTTCTGGCGGCTCAAGGTCGCCGTGCTGCGCTCCATGGTGATCGGCTTCTTTGCCGGCATCCTTCCCGGCATCGGCGCCGTGCTTGCCGCGTTCATGAGCTACAGCGTGGCCGTGCGCTGGTCGCGCCATCCGGAGAGGTTCGGCACGGGCGAGCTCGAGGGCGTGGTCGCCTCCGAGACCGGCAACAACGCGGCCACCGGCGCGGCCATGATCCCGCTGCTGGCGCTCGGCCTCCCCGGCGGCGCGCTGACGGCGATGATGCTCGGGGTCTTCCAGATCCACGGCATGGAGCCTGGGCCGCTGATCTTCCTCACCAGCAAGGAGCTGGTGTGGACGACCTTCTCCGCCATGCTCTTCGCCAACATCGCCATCCTGGGCCTCGGCTGGCTGCAGACGAAAACCGTCGTGCATCTGCTCGCCGTGCCGTTCCGCTTCCTCTCACCGGCGATCCTGCTGCTCGCCACGATCGGCGCTTATGCGCTGCGCAACCTGATCATCGACGTGTGGGTGATGTTCGTCGCCGGCATCATCGGTTACTTCCTGCGCCGCTCGGGCTACTCGGTCGCCGGCATCGTCCTGGGACTGGTGCTCGGCGACCTCGGCGAGGCCGCATTCGTGAAGACCATGCAGCTCACCGGCTACAGCCCGGCGGCGTTCCTCGCCCGCCCGGTGTGTGGGATCATGGTCGGCCTCGGCGTGCTCACCCTGCTCTGGAATTTCTACGCGGAGCTCCGCCGCCCGCCTGCCGCAGCGGCGTGAGGCTTTCAGGCCGCCCAGGTATCGGGCAGCAGCTTCGCCACCGGCTCGGCGATCTCGTAGACGCTCGCCACCGCGAGCTCGGGCCCGTAGGGAAGCTTCTCGCGCTCGGCGCGCCGCCTGAGCCGCTCCTCGTGAATTTCCATCACTTCGCGGGGAAAGGGCATGAGCCCCGGGTCGACGACGCGCAGATAGCCGTCGGCGTCGCGCGCGGGGAGCACGCGGCTCTTGACCCCGCGGTTCGGCGACCAGGGAATATCCAGCACGCCGGCTTCGAAGGCGCGCACCGTGCCGATCGCGACGTCGCCATCGCCCATCTCGAGCACCTTGTCGACGATCGGGCGCACCTCCCGGCGGATGAGGTCCTTCTCGCGCTCGAACTCTGGCAGGCCGTCGAGGCGGATGTTCCGAGCGAGGTAGATCGCGGTGCGCGTCATGCGCAGGCCCTCGGCGTTGGCCTGCGGCGTCGGGATGCCGAAGGCCTCGTGCGCCGACTTGGTGGTGACGCTCACGGCACCCGCGACTGCGGCGAGGGTGCCGCCGTAGCTGATGAGGGCGGCCGACTGGGCGTCGTCGTGCGGCCAGGCGCCCATCCAGTGCAACAGCGTGACCGGCGTGAAGACCCCGGCGTGGCCTTTTCTCGCGAGGTATTCCTGGCACATCTCCCGGCACACGGCGGTCGCGGCGGCGTCCTGCACTAGGTGCAGCGTCTCGCCCATCTCGAGACCGTAGTTCTTTACCCCCTGCGCCGCGGCGAGCAGGCAATCGAGCACGCAGGTGACGATGGCGATGCAGGGCGGGATGTTGGTCCCGGTGAGAAAGCCCGGCTGGCGCCGGTGCAGCTCCACACCGGCGTCCTGGTACATCGCCACCAGGCGATCGAGGTATTGGTAGTTGCGGATGCCTTCCTCGATGGAGAGCTCCTTGATGTAGGAGACGGTGTAGGCGATGCCGGAGCCGAGATAGCCCGAGTAGCCGCCGGCATAGCCGATTTCGCCGGTGAGCTTCGGCATCGAGGTGCCCGTCAGCATGATCGCGGGCTTGCCGATCGCATCGACCAGCCGCCGCGCGTACTCGACGCCGTAATTCACCATCGGATAGCCGTTCAGCATCGAGCGGCCCATCTTCTGCGTCTCCTCGATGCCCTTCTGCGCGAGGTGCCACTGCTCGTTGCGGGTATAGCTGTCGGTGGTGGTCGGCACGATGTCGGCGTGGCCGTCGCGGTCGAGTGTCTGCATGAGCTCTTTTTGCAGCTCGAAGGTGCCGAATCCGCCGCGCGGCTGCGTCAGGCAGCGGCGCTCGGCGTCGGCTCTGCGCATCACCCAGGCGAGCTGCTTGTGCGGCGGCAGCGAGCGGTGGCGCTCGAGCGCCGCGTCGAATTCGACTCCGGCGCCGGTTGGCCAGCGCGCCAGATTCTCCCGGCGCATCGCGGCAAACACGTCCTGCGGAATGCACGCTTCCGACAGCGGCAGCCTGACGGACTCACGCGCGGTCGGTGCGTTCATGGGCGATCTCCTGATCCAGGTCGGCGAGGTGGGCGAGCGCAAGCTCGAGGGCGGCCTGCGGCTCCACGCCCTGCAATAAGCCGCAAGCATACAGCAGGTATTCACGATCGATCAGCAGGCGCGGCGAGCGCGGTTTGAGGACCATCGGTTCCGCCGCATCGGCGAGCGCCATGTGCAGCACCGCGCCGGGATTGCGGCTCGCCACCAGAGCACCGCCCGTGCCGATGACGGCGTCGATACGACTGAGGTCCTTGCCGCGCTGGACAGTGACCGGGCCGGTGGACGTGTACACCGTTTGTATCGTGCCGCAATGGCGGCGCACGGCGATTTCCACGGCTGCGCGCGCGAGCGCCTGATCGAGGGCCGCCTCCTCGGCGTTTTGCGGCAGCCGCCCGATGTTCATGCCGAGCTCGGCAAGCATCGCGGCGGCGCGCGCTGGCGCGAGGCCCGCGTCGGCAGCGATGGCGTCGAGCCCTGCGCTCTGGGCGATGGCGCCGGCGCTATGGCGCATCCCGAGATCGCCTTCGACCGTGCGCTTGACGCGCGGCTCAGGCAATCCCTGCGGGATCACGCCGGGGGCGGGCTCGCCCGCGGCGATCGAATGCACGTCGGTAGTGGCGCCGCCGGGATCCACGACGAGCAGCGTACCCAGCCCCGGCGTTCCGGGCAGGCCGTCGGCGACCAGCCGCGCGCCTTCGAGCACCGCCGCGGGAGTGGGCATGAGTACGCTGTCGAATTCCGCGGCCGCCCGGTCGATGCCTTTCGCATGCACGATGCGCTCGATGAACACCTGGCGGATCGCGGCGCGCGCCGGCTCGATCTCCAGGACATTGAATTCGGGCATCACGTTCGCGGTGCATACCAGAGTTTTCGCGGCGAGCAGCCGGCGCGCGTCGTCCTCGGCGGCGCGGTTGCCAGCGTAGATGATGGGGCAGCCGATCGCACTTGCGGCAAGGGCGCCGGCGTTGTGCAGCACGACCTCGGTGTTGCCGCCATCGGTGCCGCCGGCAAGCAGGATGATGTCGGGAGCGAGCGCCGTGATCCTGGCGACGTCCGCGGCGGTGAGCCGGTACGCGAAGCTAGCGACGAGCTTCGCGCCGGCGCCCAGCGCGGCCTGTCGCGCCGCCTCGGCGGTGAGCTCGCGCACCAGGCCGATCGTCACCATGCGCAGCCCACCCGCCGCGCTGCTCGAGGCGAGGCGATAGCGAAAGCGCGGCAGGGCGCCGCAGCGGCGCTTCAGATCCGCGAGCGCAGCCATCATGCCGATTCCGACGTCGCTGTCCACGGTCGACGGTCCCTGCCCGGAGCCGAGGAGGCGGCGGCCTTCGAGATCGACTGCGCGCAGCTTGGTGTAGGTGCTGCCGAAGTCGATGAGCAGCGCGGCGCTCATCCTAGATCCTGGGCCAGCCATTCGAGAACCGTCTCCGCGCGCGTGCCCGGGGGCGCGGCGCGGTCGAAGCCCATGTCGAGATAGGTCTTCTCGGTCTCCTCCCAGGAGCGCTTGCCGACGACCAGGTTGCCACCGACGTACAGCAGAATGTCCTGCAGACCGGCCTCGACGCACATGTCGCGAAAGCCGCGGCAGTCGAGCTCGCCCTGACCATAGAGGGAGGAAACGAGGATAGCCTCGGCGCGCGTCTCGACTGCGGCCTTGACGAACTCGTTGGCCGGGGTCAGCGCCCCGAGGGACACCACCTTGTAGCCCGCCTTTTCCAGCGCCATCGTCAGGATGCGGTTGCCGACGATGTGAGTGTCGGAGCCGATGACTCCGGTGACGATGGTTGTGACGCGCACTTCGCTCATCTGGCGTCAGATGCGCAGGAGCAGCTTTCCCGCCGTCTTCCCGGCCTCCAGGTAGCGGTGCGCGGCGCCGGCCTCGGCAAGCGGAAACTCGCGATCGACGGTGACGGCGAGCCTGCCCGCCCGCCAGGCGGCGAACAGGTCGCCGGCCCGCCAGGCGAGCTCCTCCGGGGTCGCGATGTAGTCCGCGAGGTGCGGACGCGTGAAGAAAACCGAGCCGGCCTCGCCGAGCTCGAGCGGGTCCACCGAGCGCACCAGCCCGGAGGCGCCGCCGTAGTTGATGCACAGTCCGCGGCGCCTGATGCTGCGGATGCTGCGCGCAATGGTGTCCTTTCCGACCGCATCGTAGACGACGTCGACGCCCTGGCCCCCGGTGATGCGCATCACCTCCTCGCGGAAATCCGTCTCCCGATAGAGGATGACATGGTCCGCGCCGCGCGCCTTGGCGATCGCGGCTTTCGCCGCGCTGCCGGCCGTGCCGATCACGGTCGCCCCGCGCAGCTTGGCGCACTGCACGAGGAGCTGGCCCACGCCGCCGGCGGCGGCGTGCACAAGGCAGGTATGGCCTTTCGCGAGCGAGAAGGCGGAATGGCTCAAGTAATGCGCCGTGAGCCCTTGCAACATCAGCGTCGTGGCGACCGTGGCCGGTACGTCTTCCGGGACCTTTACGAGCTTCCACGCCGGCACGGCGGCGTATTCCGCATACGAGCCGCGCACGATGCAGTAGGCGACGCGATCTCCCACGGCGAGGCCCTCGACGCCGCTGCCGAGCGCGCTCACCGTGCCGAAGCCTTCCATGCCGATCACCATCGGCAGCGGCGTCTGGTAGGTCTGCGAGCGCGCGTACTCGCCGCTGCGCATGTAGATATCGATGAAGTTGATGCCGGCGTATTCGAGCTTGACGAGCGCTTCGCCCGCGGCGGGCTTCGGCACCGGCGCGTCGATGAGCGCGAGCTTCTCGG
This sequence comes from Burkholderiales bacterium, assembly GCA_035514595.1. GTDB lineage: Bacteria > Pseudomonadota > Gammaproteobacteria > Burkholderiales > SG8-39 > SCGC-AG-212-J23. The sequence goes on along the minus strand of DATKAX010000062.1, from coordinate 159 downwards.
GACCGCCGAACTGCGTGACGGCGACGGCTCTCATGCCGTCTCCACGACATAGGGCTGCAGGCGCTCGCGCGCAAGGATCGGTTTGTAGTCGGGCTTGAGAAGAAGCGATCCGGCTCGGACTTCGAGTTTCTCCGTGAGGATCCCGGCGCGCGCGCGCAG
>DATKAX010000061.1:0-3797 GCA_035514595.1 Burkholderiales bacterium | reverse complement strand
CTCGCGCACGAAGACGCGTCCCTCGCTGCCCGCGGGCTTGCGCACCGCAATGATCCGCGCGTGCGCGACCGGCGAGCGCAGGAACGCTACCTCGCGCTGCCCAGGCAGGATCATGTCCGGGACGAACATGCCCCGCCCGTGCAGGTGGCGCGAGTCCTCCTTGCGGGGGACCCGCGCCCCGACGCCCTGGCCCGGCTTGGCGTCGGCGCTCATTTGACGCTGTAACGATAGCTGTCGAGCGCGTGCTCGGCGACCCGGAACCAGAGGTTCTGGTCGTCGCGGAAGCGCTGCCACGGCTCGTAGATCTTCTTGAACTCCGGGCTCTTGGCGGCGAACTCGCCCAGCACCTGCTGCGTCGCCTTGTAGCAGGCGTCGAGCACCGACCTCGGGAACTGGCGCAGCTGCGCGCCGCCTGCGACCAGGCGCTTGAGCGCGTCGGGGTGCTTCGCGTCGTACTCGGCCATCATCCTCATGTACTGCTCCCCGGCGGCGCACTCCACCGCCGACTTGTAAGGCGCCGGCAGCGCGTCCCAGGCCTTCTGGTTGACGAGCAGCGTGACCTGCGCGCTGCCTTCCCACCAGCCGGGCGTGTAGTAGAACTTCGCCACCTTGTGGAAGCCGAGCTTCTCGTCGTCGTACGGCCCGATCCACTCGGCGCCGTCGATCAGTCCCTTCTCGAGCGAGGTGTAGATCTCGCCCGGCGGGATCTGCTGCGGCACCGCGCCGAGCTTCGCCAGGATCGCGCCGCCGATGCCGCCGATGCGGAACTTGAGGCCCTGCAGGTCGGCCACCGAGTTGATCTCCTTGCGGTACCAGCCGCCCATCTGCACGCCGACGTTGCCCACCGGGAACTGCACGATGCCGAACTTGCCGAACACCTCGCGCAGCGCCTGCAGGCCGCCGCCGTGGTACATCCACGCCGCCTGCTGGCGCGCGTTGAGCCCGAAGGGCATTCCGGCGTCGAAGCCGATCGCCGGGTTCTTGCCGAAGAAGAACGTGCTCAGCACATGCCCGCACTCGATGGTGCCGTTCTGCACCGCGTCGAACACCTGCGGCGGCGGCACGATCTCGCCCGCGGCCGTCACACTGATGTTGAAGCGCCCCTCGGTGATCTCGCCCACCCGCTTGCCGAAGGTCTCGGCCGAGCCGTGCATCGCGTCCAGGCTCTTCGGCCACATCGTCGACATGCGCCAGCGTACCGGCTGGGCCTGCGCAGCCGCCGTTCCGGCGCTGCCCGCGAGCGTCGCCCCGAGCGCCGCGCCGGCGCCGGCCCTGGTCAAGAAATCGCGTCTTTTCATGGTTCCCTCCTCGGTTGAAGTTGGACTATCTTGGTTGCAATGCCCGCTCGATCTGCTGCAGCACGTCCTGGCCCGCCTTGTCCATGTCGATCTCGGGCGCGGCGTCGAGAAACCAGGTCACGAGCTGCGGGAAAGCGATCACCAGCCCCACCACCAGGAGCTGCAGCCCGACCCAGGGCAGCGCGCCCCAGTAGATCTCGCTGCTGCGCACCTCCTTCGGCGCGATGCCGCGCAGGTAGAACAGCGCGAAGCCGAACGGCGGATGCATGAACGAGGTCTGCAGCGTCACGCACAGCAGCACCCCGAACCAGATCGGGTCGATGCCGAGCTTGATCGCCACCGGCGCGAGCAGCGGCACGACGATGAAGGCGATCTCGAAGAAGTCGAGAAAGAACGCCAGCACGAACACGAACAGCATCACCGCCACCAGGAAGCCGGTCTGCCCGCCGGGCAGGTCCGCCAGCAGGTGCTCGACCCAGGTGGGACCGTCGACCCCCTGGAACACCAGCGAAAACACCGTCGCGCCGATGAGGATGAAGATCACCATCGAGGCGAGGCGCATGGTGGTCTCCATGCCCTGCCACACCAGCCGCCGGGTGAGGCGCCCGCGCGCCCCGGCGAGCACCATCGCGCCTACCGCGCCCATGGCGCCGGCCTCGGTCGCGGTGGCAAGCCCGAGAAAGATCGTGCCCAGCACGAGAAAGATCAGCCCCATCGCCGGCACCACGCCCGCGATCACGCGCCGCCCCAGCGCCCAGCCCGAGAGCGTGCGCGCCTCCGGCGGCAGCGGCGGCACCCAGTGCGGCCGCAGCCACGACAGCACGAGAATGTAGGCGAGGAAGATCAGCACCTGCGCAGCCGAGGGACCGATCGCCCCGGCGTACATGTCGCCCACCGGCCTGCCGATCTGGTCGGCGAGCACGAGCAGCGTGAGCGAAGGCGGGATGAGCTGGGTGATGGTGCCGGTGGCCGCGATCGCGCCGGTGGCGGTCTTCAGGTGGTAGCCGTAGCGCATCATCGCCGGCAGCGCGATCATTCCCATCGCGATCACCGAGGCCGCGATGGTCCCGGAGATGGCGCCGAAGATCGCCCCCACCACGATCACCGCGTAGGCAAGCCCGCCGGGCACCCCGCCGAAGAGCTGGCCGGTGGCTTCGAGCAGGTCCTCGGCGAGGCCCGAGCGCTCCAGGATCGTGCCCATAAAGGTGAAGAACGGGATCGCGAGCAGCAGGTCGTTCGACACGATGCCGAACACGCGCAGCGGCAGGTTGGACAGGTACTCCGGCCCGAACAGCCCGAGCTGTATCGACACGAAGCCGAAGAAAAGCCCCAGCGCGGCGAGCGAGAAGGCGACCGGGAAGCCGATCAGCAGGAACGCCACCAGGCCGGCGAACATGACGGGTGCCATGACCTCGGCCATCGGGCGCCCTATTGCAGCGGCCGCTCATACTGCACGGAAAGCGGGATTGCGCCCGAGAGCATCGCGACGCGGCGCGCCATCTCGGCGAGCCCCTGAAGCGCGAGCAGCCCGAAGCCGAGCGGCAGCACGAGCTTCACCGGCCAGCGCACCAGCCCCCCGGCGTTCGACGATACCTCGCCGATGCGCCAGGACTCGGCGAACACGGTCCAGGACATGCCGGCGAGCAGCACGGTCGCGGGCAGCAGGAACAGCGCCAGGCAGACGAGGTCGAGCCACACCTGGCCGCGCGGCGTGAGCAGCCCGTAGAGCAGGTCGACGCGCACGTGGCCGTTCAGCCGCAGCGTCTTGGAAGCGCCGAACAGCACGATGACCGCGAACAGATACCACTGCGTCTCGAGCCAGGCGTTCGAGCCCATGTCGAGCGAGTAGCGCACGATGGCGTTGCCCGCGCTCACCAGGCAGGCGGCGAGCACGCACCAGGTCGCAAGCCAGGCGGCCGCCGCGCTCAACGCATCGACCCCTCTTGCCAGGTGAAGGAGATTCTTCAGACCGCCTCCTTCGGCACCCGCGTCGCCCAGGGCCGGGCTTTCTCGAGAATCCCGGCAACCGCGAACAGATCGGCCTCGGCGTGCCAGCGGGCGACGAGCTGCAGGCCCACCGGCAGCCCGGCGCGCGTGAAGCCGGCGGGCACGCTGAGCGCCGGATGGCCGGTGAGATTGAAGACGTTGAGATACGGCGCCCAGGCGACGCGCATGTCGCCCGCGGGCTGGCCGTTTACGCTGATCGGCTCGTCGACGCGGTGCGCGGCGGACAGCGCCGGCCGGCTGAGCGTCGGCGTGGCGACGAGATCGCAGCGCTCGAACCACGCCTGGACCTTGCGGAACAGCTCGGTGCGCTTGACGGTCGCCGCCAGCAGCTGCTGGCCGGTGTACGCCCCGCCAACGCGGATGCCCTCGGCAAATCCCGGCTCGATCTTCGACTCGACCTCGGCGAGTCTTGCGAAATAGCGCGCCGCCCAGTTCGACTGCTGCAGCACCCGCCACGGCGCCTCTGCGTTCTCGAACGGCTCGTCGACGGTT
>DATKAX010000060.1:0-4360 GCA_035514595.1 Burkholderiales bacterium | reverse complement strand
GCCGGGCTCGACATCGACGAGGAGAGCGTCGCCTTCCTCCACACCATGACCGTGGGCGCGGCGGTGCTGCAGCTCGCGCGCGACGACGCGGCGGCGCGCGCCGAGGCCAAGGCCGTGCTGAAGAAGGCCGCCGCCTGCATCGGGCGGGAACGCCCATGAAACGGCTCGCGCTGATCCTGGTGGTGATCCTTGTCGGATGCGAGAACCGGGCCGGCAATTCCCTGCAGGGCTACATCGAGGGCGAATCGCTGCTGCTCGCCTCGCCCTACGCAGGGCAGCTCGAGCGGCTCTCGGTGCGCCGCGGCGAGCGGGTCGAATCCGGCCAGCCGCTGTTCGGGCTCGAGCAGGCGAGCGAGCGCGCCGCCTACCGCGAGGCGCTCGAGCGGCTGAAAAGCGCCGAGGCGCGGCTCGAGAACCTGCGCGCCGGTCGGCGCGCCCCGGAGCTCGACGCCTTGCGCGCCCAGCTCGCGCAGGCGAGGACCGCCGCCGAGCTCTCCGCCGCCGAGCTTGCGCGCGCGCAGGAGCTTCGCAGCCAGGGCTTCGTCGCCCAATCGCGCGTCGACGAGGCCCGCAGCGCGCTCGAGCGCGACCGCTCCCGCATCGCCGAGGCCGAGGCGCAGCTGCGCAACGCGCGGCTGCCGCTCGGCCGCGACGCCGAGCGCGAGGCGGCCGAAGCCGAGGTCGCCGCGGCGCGCGCCGCCGCCGCGCAGGCGCAATGGCGCCTCGAGCAGAAGACGCTGGCGGCTCCCGCGGCCGGGCTGGTGCAGGACACCTACTTCGTCGCCGGCGAATGGGTACCGGCCGGCCGCCCGGTGGTCTCGCTGCTGCCGCCGGGCAACGTGAAGGCGCGGTTCTACGTTCCGCAGACCCTGCTGGGCGAAATTTCCATCGGGAGAGGCGTCGAGATCCGGTGCGACGGCTGCCCCGCGCCGGTAGCGGGCGAGGTCAGCTTCGTCGCGAGCCAGGCGGAGTACACGCCGCCGGTGCTCTACGGCAGGGAGTCGCGCGCGAAGCTCGTATTCCTGGTCGAGGCGCGGATCAGGACGGCCGAGCCCCTGCGGCTGCACCCCGGCCAGCCGGTGGACGTGCGCCTGCAATGAACGATCTCGTCATCGACGTGCACGGGCTGAACAAGTCCTTCGGCGCGAAGCACGTGGTGCGCGACTTCTCGCTGCAGGTGCGGCGCGGCGAGATCTACGGCTTCCTCGGCCCCAACGGCAGCGGCAAGACCACCTCGATCCGCATGATCTGCGGCCTGCTGCGGCCGGACTCGGGCAGCGGCACCTGCCTCGGGCACGATGTGATCCGCGACACCGCCGCGATCAAGCGCGAGGTGGGCTACATGACGCAGCGCTTCTCGCTGTGGGAGGACCTCACGATCCGCGAGAACCTCGAGTTCGTCGCGCGCATGTACGGCATGAAGGACCGCAAGGCCGCCGTCGCGACTTCACTTCGGGATCTCGGTCTGGAAAAACGGGAAGCTCAGCTGGCCGGCACGCTCTCCGGCGGCTGGAAGCAGCGCCTCGCGCTCGCCGCCTGCATGCTGCACCAGCCGAAGCTGCTGCTGCTCGACGAGCCCACCGCGGGCGTCGATCCCAAGGCGCGGCGCGACTTCTGGCAGGAGATCCACGAGGTCGCGGCGCGCGGCATCTCGGTGCTGGTTTCCACGCACTACATGGACGAGGCGCAGCGCTGCCACCGGCTCGCCTACCTCGCCTACGGCGAGCTGCTCGCCACCGGCACGCCGGAGGAGGTGCGCCACGCGCGCAGGCTCCATACCTGGGAGGTCTCGGGCCCGGGGCTCGCCGAGCTCTCGCCCCGGCTCGAAGCGCTTCCCGCGGTCTCGCAGGCCACCGCCTTCGGCGACACGCTGCACGTCACGGGCGAGGACGAAGCCGCCCTGCAAGCGGCGATCTCGGGTTTCCTCGATCGAAAAGACCTGGCCTGGAGGAAGGCGGAACCGAGCCTCGAGGACGTGTTCATCAGCCTGATGTCGGGCGCCGCCCCGCGCGAGCCATGAGCCGGTCGCGATTTTCCCTGTCGCGCTGGATCGGCATCATCGTCAAGGAGTTCATCCAGCTCAAGCGCGACCGCCTCACCTTCGGCATGGTGATCGGGATCCCGGTGCTGCAGCTGATCCTCTTCGGCTACGCCATCAACGCCGATCCCAAGCGCCTGCCGACCGCCGTGCTCTCGGCCGACTCGAGCGTCTACTCGCGCAGCCTGCTCGCCGCGATGCAGACCAGCGGCTACTTCCGCATCGAGCACGCGGTCGCCTCCGAAGCCCAGGCCGAGGCGCTGATGGCGCACGGCCGAGTGCAGTTCATCGTCACCATCCCGGAGAACTTCGGCAGGAAGCTGGTGCGCGGCGAGCGCCCGGTGCTGCTGGTCGAGGCCGACGCCTCCGATCCCGCCGCGACCGTCAACGCCATCGCCGCGCTCTCGCAGATCTCGTTCAGCTCGCTGCGGCGGGACCTGCGCGGGCCGCTCGAAGAGCTCAGCCCGAAGCTGCCGCCGGTCGACATCCGCGTGCACCGGCGCTACAACCCCGAGGGCGTCACCGCGTACAACATCGTGCCCGGGCTGCTCGGCACCATCCTCACCATGACCATGGTGCTGATGACCGGGCTCGCGATGACGCGCGAGCGCGAGCGCGGCACCTTCGAGAACCTGCTCTCCACCCCGGCGCTGCCGATCGAGGTGATGACCGGCAAGATCGTGCCCTACATCCTGATCGGGCTGATCCAGGTGGGGCTGATCGTCGCGGCGGCGCTTCTGCTCTTCGAGGTGCCGATGCAGGGCAACCCGTTGCTGCTGTTCGGCGTGGTGGCGCTGTTCATCGCCGCCAACCTGACGCTGGGCATCACCTTCTCCTCGATCGCGCGCAACCAGCTCCAGGCGATGCAGATGACCTTCTTCTTCTTCCTGCCCTCGATCCTGCTCTCGGGCTTCATGTTCCCGTTCCGCGGCATGCCCGAATGGGCGCAGTGGATCGGCTCGCTGCTGCCGCTCACCCATTTCCTGGTGCTGGTGCGCGGCATCATGCTCAAGGGCAACCAGCTCGGCGACCTCTGGCCGCAGATCTGGCCGATCGCCGCGTTCATGCTCGCGGTGATCCTCATCGGCCTGGGCTTCTACAAGCGTACCCTGGACTGATGCTCCCCGTCATCGCGCTCCACGGCGGCGCCGGAACCCTGCGCAAGAGCGACATGAGCGCACGCCAGGCGGCGCGCTACCGCGCGGCGCTGCAGGACGCCCTTATCAAGGGCTACTCGATTCTCCGGAATAACGGCACCAGCCTGGACGCCGTCGCAGCAGCCGTCGTGGCAATGGAGGACTCGCCGCTCTTCAACGCCGGCCGCGGCGCGGTGTACAACGCCGAGGGCAGGCACGAGCTCGACGCCGCGATCATGGACGGCGCGACGCTGCGCGCCGGCGCGGTCGCCTGCGTGGGCCGCATCAGGAACCCGGTGCTCGCCGCCCGCGCCGTCATGCAGCACACGCGCCACGTGCTCCTCGCCGGCCGCGGCGCCGAGCGCTTCGCCCGCGCCAGGAACCTGGCCATGGTTTCCCCCGGATACTTCGCCACCCGGACGCGGCTCACCGCGCTCAGGCGCAACCTCGTCGGCCATCACGGCACCGTCGGGGCGGTCGCGCTCGACCGCGACGGCAACCTCGCCGCCGCCACCTCGACCGGCGGCTTCACCGCCAAGCTGCCGGGGCGCATCGGCGACACGCCGCTCGTCGGCGCCGGCACCTACGCCGACAACGCGACCTGTGCCGTCTCCGGCACCGGCCTGGGCGAAGCCTTCATCCGCTGCGTCCTCGCCCACGACGTCGCCGCGCGCATGCGCTACCGCGGCGACCCGCTCTCCCGCGCCGCCACCGCCGCCCTCGGGCGCATCGCCCGCCTCGGCGCCGACGGCGGCCTGGTCGCCGTCGACCGCCGCGGCAACCTCGCCATGCCCTTCACGAGCCAGGGCATGTACCGCGCCGCCGTCGACCGCCGCGGCAAGCGCACCATCGCCATCTACTAGTCGCAACTCTGCCCTGAGCGGATCGGAGGGCGACTGCCCACTGCGTCCCGTCCCACTCCGTCCCACCGCAAAGTGCCGCCTTGCAGATCGGATTTACACCAGTGCGGATCGGCGCCAGAATGAAACGCGTCGCGATACCGCATCGCTCACCTTGGAGGAGGGGGAAAAAATGTGCAGGCTATGTGATGAAGGAAAGCCGCAGGACCATTCCGCTTCGCTTCCCGGCTCACGGCGCGACTTCCTGAAGGCCTCGGCGGCGACCGGGGCTGCCGCGGCGGGACTCAGCCTTTTCAACTCCACGGCTGCCGCCGATCCCGGCGGCC
>DATKAX010000059.1:0-3459 GCA_035514595.1 Burkholderiales bacterium | reverse complement strand
GCGCTGCGCCGCCTGCGGCATCTGCGCCGGCGCCTGCCCCTCCTCGACGCCCTTTCGCAGCATGCGCGAGCTGGTGTCCGGCATCGATCTCCCGGACTTCACCGTACAGGACCTGCGCCGCCGCCTGCAGGCTCTCCTCCCCGCGCAGGAGATCGTGTTCCGTTGTGAAAAGGCAAAAGGCAACGGCATCGTGCTGCGCTGCCTCGCCATGCTGCCGCCTTCCTTCATCGAATACGCGCTGCGCAACGGCGCGCGCAGCGTGCGCGCGATCGGCTGCCGCGAAGGCGCGTGCGCCTGGCGCATCGGCATGGAGCTCGCCGACGAGCGCTTCGCCGGTGCGCGCGAGCCGCACCTGCGCCGCACCGTGCGCTACACCAGGGACGATCATGAATACCGGTTTTCTTACCGCTGACACCGCCGCCGCCGCCCCGGCGGCGCATTACGAGCTCGCCGTCCCGGCCGACGCGCGCCGGCGCCTCGCGGCGGGCTGGCTCGCGCTCGCGCTCGCCGCGCTGGTCGGCTCGGGCCTGTTCTCCATCCTGCTGGTGCTCGCGCGCGCCCCCTTCACCAAGGAGCTCTTCGCGTCCGCGGATTTCTTCCGCGTCGCGCTGGTGGTGCACGTGGATCTCTCGGTGCTGGTGTGGTTCTCCGCCTTCGCCGGCATGCTGTGGAGCCTGAACGGCGGCCGCCGCGCGCTCGGTCTCGCCTGGGCAGGGCTCGCCGCGGCGGCCGCGGGCGCCCTCGCCATGGCGGCCGCGCCCTTCCTCGGAGCCGCGGTGCCGGTGATGAGCAACTACGTGCCGGTGCTCGACGATCGCCTCTTCCTTTCGGGGCTCGTGGTTTTCGGCGCCGGCTGCGCGCTCACCGTGGCGCGTGCGATGGCGGTAGCGCCGCGCGTCGGCACGCGCCCACAGGGCGCCGGCGCGCTGCGCTTCGGCTTGAACGCGGCTGCCGTGTCGGCGGCGGTAGCGCTGATCGCCTTCGCCTGGTCGTACCTCGCGCTCCCCGCGGAGCTCGAGGGCAAGGCGTACTACGAGGTGCTGTTCTGGGGCGGCGGCCACGTGCTGCAGTTCACCTGGACGCTCGCCATGTTCGCCGCCTGGCTCGCGCTCGCCGGCGCGAGCGGCGCGCGAGCTCCGCTCTCGCCGCGCGTCGCGATCCTGCTGTTCGCCATCGGCCTCGCCTCGGTGTTCGCCACACCGGCGATCTATCTCGCCTACGACATCGTCTCGGTCGAGCACTACCGCCTGCAGACCTGGCTGATGCGCATCGGCGGCGGGCTCGCCATCGCGCCGTTCGTGCTCGCGATGCTCTACGCCCTGCTCGGCGCGCCGCGCGCTAGCCTGGCAGAGCGGCCGCTGCGCGCGGCGCTCGCCTGGTCGGTGCTGCTGTTCGCCGCCGGTGGGCTGATCGGGGTCGCGATCCGCGGCAGCGACGTCACCATCCCGGCGCACTACCACGGCAGCATCGTCGGCGTGACGCTCGCCTTCATGGGGCTCGCCTACCACCTGCTGCCGCGCCTGGGCTACGCGAGGCCCGATGCGCGCCTCGCGACGCTGCAGGCCTGGCTCTACGGCGCAGGCCAGCTCGCGCACGTCGCGGGCCTGGTCTGGTCGGGCGGCTACGGGGTGCAGCGCAAGGTGGCGGGCGCCGACCAGGTGCTGCGCGGCGCCGAGCAGGTCGCCGCGATGGGGCTGATGGGAATCGGGGGGCTCGCCGCGGTCGCGGGGGGCCTGCTTTTCATCGTCGTGGTGCTGCGCGCGATATGGACATCGTCTATTTCACGCTCCTAGCCGTGGGCCTGTACTTCGGCGCCGACTGGCTGCTCGACTGGATCGAGCGCCGGCGCGGGGCGCGCTTCGCGAACCGCCAGGTCGCCTACTTCGCGGTCATCCTGCCGCTCGCGCTCGTGGTGTTCTGGCTCGCGCGGCACTTCCTGGGACCGGCCGGCTAGCTTCTAGCGCACCACCAGCGTCGGGATGTCGGAGTGCGTCAGCACGTCGATGGTCTCGCTGCCGTGCAGCAGCTTGTCGATGCCCTTGCGGCCGTGCGAGGCCATGAAGATCGCGTCGCAGCCCAGGCGCTTCGCGGCGTCGATGATCGCCTGGTAGGGCTGGTCCTTCTGCGCGTAGTCGGTGTCGAAACGCACGCCGGCGGCGCGCGCGCTTTCGACTGCGGCGGCGAGCGCCGCGTCGGCGGCCTCCTTCGAGCGCCGCGCATGCTCGTCGAGCGAGATCGCCTGGCGCGTCATCAGCTCCGACTCGCTCGGGATGCGGTACTCCCGCACCGCGGTGAACAGCGTGATCCGCGCGCCGGCTTCGCGCGCGTACTCGATGCCGGCCCGCACCGCCTTGGTGGCGATTTCCGAGCCGTCGGTGGGAATCAGGATGTGCTTGTACATGGTCTCTCCCTGGGATTCATTGCGTGAACAGCGTTTGCGAATCGAGCCCCGGCTGCGGAGTGCGCGCCAGGAGCTGCTCGACCAGGGCGATGTGCCCCTGTTCTTCTGCCGCCATCTCGCGCGCCAGGGCGCGCAGCCCCGGATCCTGCGCGCGCAGCATCACCTGCTCGAAGAACGCCTGGGCGCGCTTCTCCGCCTCGAGGGCGATGGCGAGCGCCTGATGCGGGGTGAGCAGGCGGAACACCAGCTCGCGCGCGGCGGTCTCGGGCGCTCCGGCATCCAGCCACCGGTATTCGTGCCCCGAAAGCGCGGGCAGCGCCACACCCTCGGTACGCCGCAGCAGGGTCTCGAGGTGCTCGGCCTCGAGCCCGGCGAGCGTGCCGAACACCTCGGCGACGGCGTCGTTGCCCAGGTCGGCCATGCGCTCGGCGAGCTCGGCGTAGCGCTCGGCCGCCTCGCGCTCGAACGCGATGGCGTGGGCGTAGAGCTCGGCGGGCGATGCGATCGGTTGCATAGTCGAACTGTACGGCGCCGGGATGCGGTACCTTTGACCCAGGTCAAGCGCGGGCCGCCCCTTGCCGCTATGGTTCGCAAAAAAGGAGACTCCTTCATGTTCAAGCACATTCTGCTTCCCACGGACGGCTCGGCGCTTGCCGCGAAAGGCGTGCGCGCCGGCGTCAAGCTCGCCAAGTCGCTCGGCGCGCGGGTCACCGGCGTCTACGTGATCGCGCCCTACGTGCCCCCGATGTACGGCGAAGGCGCCATGTACGTCCCCGGGGTCACGGTCAACGACTACAAGAAGGCGGCGCAGAAGCAGGCGGCCAAGGCGCTCGCCTTGGTGGAGAAAGAGGCGCGCGCCGCGGGCGTGCGCTGCGCGGTGCGCTCGCTCACCGACGCCCCGGCCTGGCAGGGGATCCTGCGCGCCGCGCGCTCCCAGAAGTGCGACGCGATCGCCATGGCGACCCACGGCCGCGGCGGCCTGGGCGGATTGATCCTGGGCAGCGAAACTACCCGCATCCTGGCGCACTCCAAGGTACCGGTCGTCGTCGTCCGCTGAG
>DATKAX010000058.1:0-2093 GCA_035514595.1 Burkholderiales bacterium | reverse complement strand
GGCGAGTGCGTGGTCGAGGCGGCGATCACGCAGGGGCACTGCAAGCTCGCGCTGGTGCATCTCGGCGACGCGGGCGGGAGCTGGTGCCTGGCGAGCGACGAAGGCGCCTACCTGCGCGGCACGGACACCGCCCCGGCGCCGCTCATGCACTGGGCCGCCGGCGTGCATGCCGAGTTCGTGGGGCGCGCGGCGGCGTCGCGGCCGGTCACGATCGATTTCGGCTACGCGGTGTCGGGGTCGTTCGCGAAGGGCGGCGCGCGCGGCGAGGCGTTCCCCGCCGAAGTGATCCTGCAGGACGGCTCGCCGCAGGCGGTCCTGCAATCGCCACTCTACGCGGCGATGGCGAAGCCGCTGCAGAACACCTTCGCGCTCTACGTCAACGGGCGCAGGCGACCGGTGAGCGGCGTGCACGCTTCAAATGCGCCCGACGCCGCCGATCCCTTCCTGCGGCATGCCGGCGCGCCGCCGCCGCTGCGGGAGCCGCAGGCCCCGATCATCGGCAAGGAGCCGCTCGATCCCGATGCCAAAATCTTCTCCATGCCGACCTCGACCGGCGGGTTGAAGTTCGGCTCGCGCGTCGAAGGCGTTCGCGACGGCGCCGTGGTGCGCTCGATCACCTCCTTTCCCGGCATCCCGGCGAGCCGCTTCACTTTCGTGGCCGACGAGACCGGCGAGCAGGCGCCGAACGGGCTCGCCTACGCTTGGGCCGGGGTCGCCTTCTGCTATCTCACCCAGCTCTCGCGCTACATCGACACGCGCAAGCTCGGCGTCTCGGGCGCGCGCCTGGTGCAGCGCGGGCCGCTCGCCGGGCCGATCGACACGCACCTTTTCCTGAACGGCGCGGCCGACGACGCCACGATGCAGGAGCTGCTCGCCATGGGCGCGCGCACCTGCTACCTCCACGCCACGCTCGGCGCCGCGCTCGCGCCCTCACTCGAGAAGAAAGGAAGCTGAATGCCCAGGCTCGCCCCGCTGTCTCCCGAAGCCACGCCGGAGCTGAAGGAATCGTTCCAGCAATACCAGCGCTCGCTCGGCTTCGTGCCGAACAGCGTGCTGATCATGCAGCGGCGCCCCAAGGTGGTGAAGGCGCTGGCGCAGCTTGCCGCCGCAGTGTGGGATCCGGAGAGCACGGTCCCGCTCGGCTTCAAGCGCCTGCTCGCGCACGTGGCAAGCCGCGCGCACGGCTGCCAGTACTGCATGGCCCACACCGCCGGCGCCGCACGCAAGCTCGGCGTGAGCGACGACAAGCTCGCCGCGGTATGGGAGTACCGCTCGAGCCCGCTCTACAGCGCGGCCGAGCGGGTGGCGCTCGACTACGCGCTCGCCGCAGCCTCGGTGCCGAACGACGTCACCGACGAGCTGTTCGCCGAGCTGCGCCGCCACTGGGACGAGGGCCAGATCGTCGAGATCACGGCCGTGATATCGCTCTTCGGCTTCATGAACCGCTGGAACGACAGCATGGCGACGCCTCTCGAGGAGGAGCCGGTCGAAGTCGGCGAGCGCTTCCTCGCCGCCCACGGCTGGAGCCCGGCCAAGCACCTCGCCTAGCGCGGGACCGGCATGACCCTTTGCGAGGAGAGCGCCATCCAGCCGCGGATGATGCGGTAGAGCACCCACAGGCCGGTGAGCAGCCACAGCGCGACCGCGAAGGGGATGCCGATGACCGTGACGAACAGCACCCCGCCCACCACGACCCATAGCAGGGCAAACCAGAACGTCCGGATCTGCCAGGAGAAATGCGAGTCGAGCCAGGTGCCGCGCACGTCGGAGCGCTTCACGTAGTTGAGGATCACCGCGATGATCGAGGGCCAGCCGGTGACGAAAGCGGTAATCACGAACGCCGGCGTGAGGATTCCCGTAACGGCGCTGAAGGCGTGCAGGCCATAGATCACATGCGCCAGGGTCACCAGGCCTTCGCTCGGCACGAGCCCCGAGGGAGCGGAGGACATGGCGGCAGGCGGCCCTTAAACGGGATCCGGCTTGCCCGCTTCCTGCACGAGCTGCTCCAGGACCTCGTAGGGCTGCGCGCCGACCGCGCCCCGCTTGCCGATGACGAAAGTCGGCACGCCGGTCACGCCGTAGCGGCGCGACTT
>DATKAX010000057.1:0-14179 GCA_035514595.1 Burkholderiales bacterium | reverse complement strand
CCCGGCTTCGGCAAGGACGTCGAGAAAGCACGCGCGGAAGCACGCCGGCTGCTCAAGGAAGCGGGTGTCCCCGATCTCAAATTCAAGTTCACCAACCGCAACGTGCCGATGCCGTATACCCCGGTCGGCGTGTTCCTCATCGACCAGTGGCGCCAGATCGGCGTCACCGCCGAGCACGAGCAGCTCGATACCAAGCTCTACCAGGCGGCGCTGCGGGCGGGCAACTTCGACGCCGGGCTCGACTTCAACTGCGACTTCATGGACGAGCCCAACCTGCAGCTGCAGAAGTACCTCTCGGCGGACAAGTCTTCGATCAACTACGGCCGCTACAACGACCGCGCCCTGGACGACCTGTTCGAGAAACAGGTGCGGGCATCCAGCAAGGAGGAGCGCATCAAGCACCTGCGGGCATTCGAAAGCCGCGCCCTCGAGGAGGCCTATACCTTCCCGACGATCTGGTGGCACCGCATCATCGTCAACTGGAAGCAGATGAAAGGCTGGCACATGTCGCCCAGCCATTACCTCAACCAGGACCTCTCCGAGGTGTGGCTCGACCAGTAACGCCCGGGCCATGAGGGACGGGGCGCGCGGCTGAGAGGCCGCGCGCCTTTTTTGCCCGCCATGCTGCGCTACACGATCCACCGGCTGCTCCTGATGATCCCGACGCTCGCCGGCGTCGCGGTGCTGGTGTTCGTCCTGCTGCGCATGATGCCCGGCGACATCGTCGAGCTGCGCCTGCTCGCCGAGGGCGGCAACGTCGATCCGGCGACCATCGCCGCCGAGCGCGCCCGGCTCGGGCTGGACCAGTCGATGTGGCGGCAATTCGTGGACTGGATGGCCGGAATCGCGACCGGCGACCTCGGCGTCTCCATGTGGACCGGCCGGCCGGTCGTCGAGGAGATCGCCTCGCGACTGGAGCTCTCCATGCAGGTGGCGATCATGGCGACGATCCTCGCCACGGTGCTCGCGATCCCGCTCGGCACGCTCGCCGCTCTCTACCAGAACACCTGGATCGACCAGGTGATCCGCGTGTTCGCCATCGCCGGGCTGGCGGTGCCCTCGTTCTGGCTCGGCATGATCTTCATCCTGGTGCTGCTGCTCAATTTCAACTGGATCCCGCCGCTCACCTACACCCCGATCTACGAGGACCCGTGGAGGAACCTGTCGCAGCTCGTCTGGCCGGCGCTCGCCGTGGGCTACCGCTACTCGGCGGTGGCCACGCGCATGACGCGCTCGACGGTCCTCGAGGTGCTGCGCGAGGACTACATCCGCACAGCGCGCGCCAAGGGCGTGTGGGAGCGGCTGGTCGTGTCGCGGCATGCGATGCGCAACGCCATGCTGCCCGTAGTGACGGTGATCGGCCTTGAGTTCGCGTTCCTGATCGGCGGACTGGTGGTCACCGAGCAGGTGTTCAACCTGAACGGTCTGGGCAAGCTCTTCGTCGAGACCGTGACGCGCGGCGACTACACCATGGTGCAGGCGCTGGTGATGCTGATCGCCGGATTCTTCATCTTCATCAATTTCGCGGTCGACCTGCTCTACGCCGTGCTCGACCCGCGCATCCGCTACCGCTGATGGCCGCCGTCCCCGGAACGCCCGAGTTTGCCTACAAGGTGCCCAAGCGCCGGCATCCGGTGCTGCAGTTCGTGCTCACCCAGCCCCTGGGCACGGCAGGCCTCTTGATCATCGTGCTGATGTTCATCGGCGGGGGTTTCGCCCCCTGGGTCGCGCCTTACGACCCGCTCACCGTGGACTACGCCTCGATGCTCGCAGCGCCTTCCTGGGAACACTGGCTCGGCACCGATGCCTTCGGCCGCGACGTGCTCTCGCGCATCATCTACGGCGCACGCACGGCGCTGATGGTCGGGTTCATCTCCTCCATCATCGGCTGCACGCTCGGCGCGGTCATCGGCGTGGTCTCGGCGTACTTCGGCGGCCGAATCGACATGCTGATCCAGCGGCTGATGGACATCCTGCTGTCGTTTCCGATCATCGTGCTCGCCCTTGTCGTGGTCACGGTGCTCGGCAAGTGGAAGGTGGCGGGACTCGACATGAACCTCGTCGTCGCGATCGCCATCCCGATGGTGCCGAAGGTGGCGCGCGTGGTGCGCTCCTCCGCCCTGGCGATCCGCGAAATGCCCTACATCGACGCGGCCCGCGCCGCCGGCTTCTCGCACTCGCGCATCATCTTCCGCCACATCATTCCGAACGTGGTGGCGCCCTATCTCATCATGCTCACCGCCTTCGTGGCGCAGGCCATCCTGCTCGAGGCCTCGCTTTCCTTCCTCGGCCTGGGCGTCACCGAGCCGACCGCGGCCTGGGGCCTGATGCTGTCGGGCTCGTCTCAGGAGTTCTACCGCGAGGCGCCCTGGATGATCATATTCCCGGGGCTCGCCATCAGCCTGGCGGTTTTCGCCTTCAACCTGTTCGGCGACAGCCTGCGCGACTGGCTCGACCCGAAGCTCAAGATTTGAGCCGGCAGGCGCTCGGCCAGGGGGCGCGCGAGGCGGCGGGGGTGCCTGCGGCGGTGCTTGCCGCAGGCTACCTGGGCTTCGGCGCTCTTGCCGCCGCACACGATGTCCCGCTCGCGTTCGCGCTCGCGGCCACCGCGGTCATCTGGGCGCTTCCGGCCCAGCTGATCCTGCTCGAGATGCATACCCTGGGCGCCCCCTTCGTCGCCACCGTGCTCACCGTGGTGCTCTCCTCGGCGCGCTTTCTGCCGATGACGCTCATGCTCATGCCGCTCATGCGCGCCGAGCGGCACCGGCGATGGCATTACTACGTGGCGGCGCAGCTGCTCGCGCTCACCGGCTGGACGATGGCCGTGGCGCGCTTCCCGCGAATCGGGCAAGCCGAGCGCCTGCCGTGGTTCTTCGGCTTCGCGCTGGTGTGCATGGCGGCAAGCGTGCTCGCCACGGCCGCCGGCTACATGATCGCCGACCGCCTCACGCCGCTCGCTCGAACCGGCCTGGTCTTCATGGCGCCGATGTACTACCTGCTGATCCTCACCGGCGGCGTGCGCGACCGGCCGGCGGGGCTCGGTCTCGCCTTCGGCGCGCTTGCCGGGCCGCTCGCCTACCTCGCGGCGCCTCAGTGGAGCGTCCTTATCGGCGGCTTCGCCGGCGGCACGCTTGCCTATCTCGTGATGCGGCGAAGGACGAGCGATGGCTGAGCTGTGGCTGCTGCTCGCGGTCTGCGGCGTAGCGACCTACGCCTGGCGCGGGCTCGGGGTACTGATCTCGGGCCGGCTCGATGCGCGCAGCGAGGCGTTCACCTGGATCTCCTGCGTCGCCTACGCGATGATCGCGGGGCTCGTCGCTCGCATGCTCGTCATGCCGACCGGTGCGCTCGCCGAGACCACGGCGCTCGAGCGTGCGCTCGGCTCGGCGGCGGCGCTCGCCGCCTATTTCTGGCTCACCCGTCGCAACCTGTTTGCCGGCGTGCTCGCCGGCGCGACGGCCGTGTGGCTGCTGAAGCTCGCCGGCTAGATCGTACCGTCCGCGCGCAGCCGCGCGATCTCGGCCGGGCTCTTGGCCAGGAGATTCTGCAGTACCTCGTCGGTGTGCTCGCCGAGCAGGGGCGGCGGCGTCTTGAATTCCAGCGGCGTGCCGGAAAAGCGCATCGGGCTCGCCACCATCGGCAGCGGGCCTGCGACCGGGTGGTCGAGCTCGATTTTCACGCCGCGCGCCTGGACCTGCGGCTCGGCGAACACCTGCGCGATGTCGTTGATCGGGCCGTTGGGCACGCCCGCCGCATCGAGCAGCTCCACCCACTCCTTCTTGGTGCGCTTGCGGAAGATCTCCCCGAGCAGGCGGGTCAGCTCGGCGCGGTTCTCAACCCGCTTGCCGTTGCTGGCGAAGCGTGGGTCGTCGGCGAGCTCCACGCAGCCGGCAGCTTCACAGAACTTGCGGTACAGGTTGTCGTTGCCGCAGGCAATGATGACCTCACCGTCGGCAGCGCGAAACGGCTGGTAGGGCACGATGTTCGGGTGCAGGTTGCCGATGCGCCCGGGAGCCTTGCCCGTGGCGAAGTAGTTGGTGTTCTGGTAGGCGAGCAGCGCGATCTGCGAATCGAGCAGCGCCAGGTCGAGATGCTGCCCCGCGCCGGACTGCGCGCGGTGCGCCAGTGCCGCGCAAACGGCGATCGAAGCGTACATGCCGGTGATGATGTCGGCGATCGGCACGCCCGCGCGCTGCGGCCCACCGCCGGGCGCGCCGTCCGGCTCGCCGGTGACGCTCATCATTCCGCCCATGCCCTGGATCATGAAGTCATAGCCCGGCCGCTCGCGGTACGGGCCGGTCTGGCCGAAGCCGGTGACCGAGCAGTAGATGAGCCGCGGATTGATCTTCCTCAGATCCTCGTAGCCCAGGCCATAGCGCGCGAGGTCGCCGACCTTGTAGTTCTCGAGCAGCACGTCGCTCTTCTCCGCCAACCCTCGCACCAGTTCCTGGCCGTCGGGCTTTTGCAGGTTGACGCTGATCGACTTCTTGCCGCGGTTGGCGGAGGTGAAGTACGCGGAATCCCTGGTGTCGCGGCCCTGGCTATCCTTCACCCACGGCGGACCGAAGGCGCGCGAGTCGTCGCCGACTTTCGGTCGCTCGATCTTGATCACCTCGGCGCCGAGGTCGGCGAGGTTCTGCCCGGCCCAGGGCCCCGCCAGCACGCGGGAAAGATCCAGCACGCGGATGCCTTCCAAGGGTCCTGCCATTTCAATCCTCCTTCTTCGCAAGTCTACCGGCGACGCGCTCGCGCTGCGACGCGCTCATGTGCAGACCGGCCTTGGTGCGCCGCCACAGCACGTCTTCGGCGCTCCTCGCCCACTCGTGCTCCACGAAATAGCACAACTCGCGCTCGTAAAGATCGGCGCCGTAGTGTTCCCCGAGATCTCCCCCGTCGATCACGTCTTCAGCGAGCGCCCCATGGCGGCGAAAGATGCCGCGCAGCGCCGGCTCGGGCAAACCCGGATGGCGCGAACGCAGCTGCTCGTAGGCCTGCGGGGGCGCAGCGCCGCCGAAGTCGCTTCCCGGCAGCGGCGAGCGCTCGCTCCATGGCGGGCGCATGCGCGGGAAGTACGGTGAGAGCTTCTCCAGGGCCTGCTCGGCCAGCCGCCGATAGGTCGTGATCTTGCCGCCGAACACGGAAAGAACCGGTGCGCGACCGGCCTCGTCGTCCACGCGCAGCGTGTAGTCGCGCGTGATTGCCGACGGATCGCTCGTGCCGTCGTCGTACAGCGGTCGCACGCCCGCGTAGCGCCAAACCACGTCGGCCGCTGCCACGGGCTTCGCCAGATAGCGGTTGACCGCCCTGCACAGGTAGGCAACTTCCTCTTCGCTCGCGGCGGCGGCGTCGGGCTCGCCCGGCTCCGGCACGTCCGTGGTGCCGACCAGCGTGTAGCGCTGCTCGTAGGGAATCATGAACACCACGCGCCGGTCGTCGTTCTGCAGGAGGAAAGCGTGCTCGCCGACGTAGAGCCGCGGCAGCACGATGTGGCTGCCCTTCACCAGCCGCACGTCGTCGTCCGAGCGCTGCGCCAGGCGCTCGTTCAGCACGCGCTTCACCCAGGGTCCGGCGGCGTTGACGATGGCTCGCGCCCTCACTTCACGGCCATCGGACAGGACCGCACGCCACAGCCCCCCCTCCCGGCGCGCCGATTCGCAAGCCGTGCGCGTGACGATCTCGACGCCGCGCGCGCGCGCGTCCATCGCGTTCGCCACCACCAGCCGCGCATCATCCACCAGGCAGTCGGAATAGACGAAGCCGTGGCGCAGCTCGGGCCGCAGGCTCGATACATACGGCCCCGCGTCCAAGCGCACCGCTTTAGAGCCCGGCAACGTCGTCCTGCGGCCGAGGTGGTCGTAGAGGAATAGCCCCATGCGGATCATCCAGCGCGGCCTGAGCCCGGGCACCTGCGGCATCACGAAGCGCGCCGGCCGCGCAAGGTGCGCAGCGACCCGTAGCAGGATCTCGCGCTCCGCGAGCGCCTGCGCCACCAGCCTGAACTCCAGCTGCTCCAGATAGCGCAAGCCGCCATGGATCAGCTTGGAAGAAGCCGACGAGGTCGCGGCTGCGAGGTCGCCGCGCTCTACGAGCAGCACCGAGAGCCCGCGGCCGCCCGCATCGCGCGCGATTCCCGCGCCGTTGATGCCGCCGCCGATGACCAGCAGATCGCAGCTCATTTCCATGCCAGCGGCAGCCGCACGCTCACCACGACCCCGTCGCCCGAGGCGAGGTTGGCGGCGCGGATGCTGCCGCCGTGAAACTCGGCGATGAGGCGCGCCACGTACAAGCCGAGTCCGAGGTGCGGCGCCGACGCGCTGCGGTCCGCGCGCACCGAGATCATGGACTCGAAAAGCCGCGTGCGCATCTTCTCCGGCAGCCGCGGGCCCTTGTTGGCGACGCTCAGGATCACCGCGCCCGCGGTCTCCGCGATGGCGACGCGCACCGGCTCGGTTGCATCCGAGAAATCGACCGCGTTCTCGACCAGCTTGTCGAGCAGCTGCGCCGCGAGATCCGGCGAGCCTTCCACCTCCATGCGGCGGCCCGGCAGCTCGAGGGAAAACGCAGCCCCCGGATAGGCGACCCGGTAGCCCTCCACGCAGCCGCGCACCACTACGCCGAGGTCATAGCGCTCGCGCTCGACGCTCGAGAGGCTCTGCTCGAGGCGCGAGGCCTCCATCATGCGCTCGAGAATGCGGTTGAGGCGCGCCAGCCCATCTTCCGCGCGCTCGATGTAGCGGCGCCCCTCGGCGCCCTCGGGGGAGAGCTTCAGATTCTCGAGCGAGGAGCGCACCACGGCGAGCGGCGTGCGCAGCTCGTGCGACAGGCGTCCGGCCATGCTCTCGAGATAGGCGTGATGCTGTGCAAGGCGCTGCAGCACGGCAGAGAAACTGCGCGACAGATCGCCGATCTCGTCTCCGGCGTCGGAGCCGGCGGCGAGCCGGCTGATGCGCCCGCGGGCGTCGATCGCCGATTCCGCCTCATCGCGCAGCCTGCGGATGCGCATCGAGAGGCGCGTGGCGAACGCCATCAGCAGCGCGGCGGCGCCGGCGAACACCGCGAGGGTGAGCAGCAGCAGCCGCTCGAGCGCCGCACTCTTCATCGACACGATGGGATTGGTGGTCTCCTCGGCCACCACCGCGCCGACGACCTCGTCTCCGCTCCAGATCGGATGCGCGGCCGACATGACGACCGCGCGGCCGTCCTGGGTCGGCCGCGTGCGTGCCGCGGGCGTTCCCTGCAATGCCGCCGCGATATCCCGCCCGCCTGCCAGCACCTTCTCCGGCCGCGTCTCGGCGAAGTCCTCGGTCGGGCGCCGGATCAGCCAGCCGACGAGCGGCCGCCACCAGCTTGCCTCGGGGGCCGCCTCCGCGGGTCGCTTCAGCACTCCCGCGAGGGCCACGACCTCGTAGCGGCGGTTGACCACCCAGATGCGCGAAGACGCACGCTGCACCCCGAGCAGGATGGCCGCGACCTCGTTGTCGCGCGCAGCGCCGGCGACGACGAGCTGCGGACGCTCGTGAAGCGCGGTGGCCACGGCGCGCGCGGTGGCGAGCAGCGCCTGCTCCTGGCCCTGGAGCAGGAAGCGCTCGACCTCGTTGACATACAGCGCGCCCGCCCACGGCAGCGCGAGCAGCACCAGCGACGCGAGCGCGAGCTTCACCCGCAGGCTCGGCCTGAAGCGCCTCATGCCTTCCACCGATAGCCCATGCCGTAGACCGTGTCGATGGCATCGAACGCCTGGTCCGCGGCCTGGAACTTCCTTCGCACGCGCTTGATATGGGATGTGATGGTGCCTTCGTCGACCACGAGATTCGCGTCGCGCATGAGCTGCTCGCGCGTCTTGACGTGCTCCGGATGCTTCGCCAGTGCGTGCACCATCCAGAACTCGGTCAGCGTGAGCGGGATCGCGGCACCGCGCCAGCGCACGCTGAAGCGCTTGAGATCCAGTTCCAGCGC
The DNA here is from genome assembly GCA_035514595.1 of Burkholderiales bacterium. GTDB lineage: Bacteria > Pseudomonadota > Gammaproteobacteria > Burkholderiales > SG8-39 > SCGC-AG-212-J23. The sequence continues at coordinate 6,223 of DATKAX010000057.1, read as the reverse complement.
TCCGCGCTGCAGCCGCTCCTCGGCCGGCTGCGACTCCCCGGCGAGCTCGGTTCGGCGGAAAAGCGCCGCGATACGCGCGAGGAGATGCGGCAGGCTCACGTCCTTCGTGAGGTAGTCGTCCGCCCCCAGACGCAAGCCGGCGACGACGTCGAAGTCGCTGTCGCGCGCGGTGAGAAAGATGATCGGCAGTCCCGCAGACATCGCGCGCAGCTCCCGGCACAGCTCGAAGCCGCCGTCGGGATCCGCGCCGAGCCCGATGTCGATGAGCGCGAGATCCGGCAGTCGAGTCTGCATCGCCGCCAGGGCCTCGGCGCGCCCGGCATAGGCCGCGACCTCGAAGCCATGCTTGCGCAAAGCCTCTGCGTAGTTGGCGCGGATGGCGGGGTCGTCTTCGACGATGGCGATGCGGCGGGACATGGCGGCCGACTATAGCCCAACGCGGCGCGCGTCGAGCGCGCTGCCACCGGTCCGCCAGAATTGCTCGGCGCCTTGCCATGGTCGCGCCGCGCGGCCGACCGGTTCGCAGTCTTAAATGCCCTCGAGACGACACCACGGGAGGCTCCGAGATGAAAGAGTTACTGCGGTTCCTGGGGCTGGCGGCTGCGCTGGGCGTCGCCGCTGGCATGGTGCTGGGAGGGATTGCGGTCGTGCTCGCTACGCCGGCGTACGGGATGGAGGCGGGCCTCGTCCTGCGCGCTGCAGGCCGCGAGAGCATCGCCGCACCGCTCGTGTCCACCGACGTGACGTTCCGCGTCTCCGGACCAATCGCCAGGGCACGCCTGGTGCAGACGTTTCACAATCCCGAGGCAGACTGGTTCGAAGCGTTCTACCTGTTCCCGCTGCCCGAAGGCGCTGCGGTCGACCGCCTGCGCCTGCAGGTAGGAGATCGGATCATCGAGGGCGAGATCCGGGAGCGCGGCGCAGCGAGGATGGTCTACGGCGAGGCCCGCGCGGCCGGCCGGCGCGCCGCGCTCCTGGACCAGGAGCGGCCGAACATCTTCACGACGCAGGTGGGCAACATCGGTCCACGCGAGAGCGTCGTGGTGGAGCTGGAGTACCAGCAGCTGCTGCGCTATGACGGCGGGCGCTTCTCGTTGCGCTTTCCGATGGTGGTCGCGCCGCGCTATGTTCCGGCGCGGCCTCTGCTGATCGCGGACGCGGGCCGCATCGCCGCGCCGGTGCTGCGGCCCGGGAGCGAGGGCGGGCATACCAACCCGGTATCGATCCGGGTCGCGCTCGACGCCGGCGTGCCGCTCGCCGCGGTGGAAAGCCGCCACCACCGCGTAAGCGTGGCCGAGCCTTCGCCGAGTCGCCGGGAGATCACGCTTGCGGCGGGCGTCACGCCCGCCAACCGCGACTTCGAGCTTGCCTGGGTGCCGCGGGCGCAGGACGCGCCGCAAGCGGCGTGGTTCACCGAGGAAAAAGAAGGGCGCCACTACGGGCTGCTGATGGTGCTGCCGCCGGCCGCAATGCCGGCCGCTCGCCTCAGGCGCGAGGTCGTGTTCGTCCTCGATACCTCGGGTTCGATGGCAGGCGCGTCGATCCGGCAGGCTCGAGAGGCACTGCTGCTCGCGCTCGAGCGGCTGCAGCCCGAAGACCGCTTCGAGGTCATCGAATTCAACTCGTCGGCCCGGGCGCTGTTCGGCGCGGCGCGCGAAGCAAGCCGCGAGAACGTCCGGCAGGCCCTGCGCTGGGTGGCCTCGCTGGAGGCGCGCGGCGGCACCGAGATCGCTGCGGCGCTGCGCCTTGCGCTCGACGCACGCGAAGCCGGCGAGCGCGTGCGTCAGGTCATCTTCCTCACTGACGGCGCGGTCGGAAACGAGGAGGAGCTGTTCCGCCTGCTGCGCAGCCGCCTGGGCGATTCGCGGCTGTTTACCGTCGGCATAGGGTCGGCTCCCAACAGCCACTTCATGACGCGGGCAGCGGAGCTCGGGCGCGGCACATTCACCTATATCGGCCGTATCGAGGAGGTCGGTGCGCGCATAGGCGAGCTGTTCGCGAAGCTCGAGGCGCCGGTGTTCCAGGGACTCGCTGTGGATTGGCCGGAAGGCGTCCAGGTCGAGGCCTGGCCTGCGCGCCTGCCCGACCTCTACGCCGGCGAGCCGATCGTGATCACGGCAGCGCTCGACAGGCTCCAGGGCGAGGTGCGGCTGAGCGGCGAGCGCGGCGGCCAGCGCTGGGATGCGCAGGTATCGCTCGCACGCAACGCCCCGGCACTGGGCATGGGCGGCCTGTGGGCGCGCCGGAAGGTCTCGACGCTGATGGCCTCGCTGCGCGAGGGCGCGTCGCAGGACGAGGTGCGCGCTCGTGTCATCGAGCTCGCCACCGCGCACCGGCTTGTCACGCCCTATACGAGCTTCGTGGCGGTCGACCGGACCCCCGCACGCCCTGTCGACGAGTCATTGAAGCTCGCGGCGGTGCCGACGCTTCTTCCCGAAGGCTGGGAATACGACAAAGTTTTCGGCGAGCTGCCGCAGGGAGCCACCGGCAGCCGGTTGGCCCTGTCCACGGGGCTCGCTGCGCTGCTGCTCGCCGGCGCCCTGATGCTGCTGCGCAGGAGACGGGTATGAGCCGCTTCTGGGTCGCGCTGACCGCGTTCCTCCTCGCCGTTGGCACCTGGCAGATAGGGGCGGGTGTGTGGATTCAGGCCAAGGCCTGGGCGGCCCAGGCGCTCGTCGCGCGTGCGTGGTCAAGGACGCTCGAAGGCGAGGTGCGGGTGAAGCCCTGGCCGTGGGCCGATACCTGGCCGGTGGCGCGTCTGAGCGTGCCGCGGCTGGGTATCGAGCGTTACGTACTGGCAGGGGCGCACGGCGCGGCGCTCGCCTTCGGCCCCGGGCATGCTTTCGGTACGGCACCTCCAGGGGAGCCGGGAAACAGCATGATCGGCGGGCATCGCGACACCCATCTCGCGTTCATGGAGCAGCTCAGGCCCGGTGACACCCTCTTGGTGGAGCGTGCCGACGGCCGGCGCTTGAGCTACCGAGTGGGTGCGGCGGAGGTGCTCCACCGGCGCGAAGTCTGGGCCGCAAGCCAGGATGGACCGACGCGGCTTACGCTCGTCACCTGCTACCCCTTCGATGCCTGGCGCGCCGGCGGCGCGCAGCGCTACGTGGTGATCGCCTTCTTGAGCTGATCGAGCTTCAGCACCCTCTGCGAGTCCGCATTGGTCTTCGCCTGCTCGCGCGCCTTGGCGTGCTGATTGCGGCGGATTCTGTCGAAGGTCTTGCGAACGTCCGTGTCGAAGCTCGGACGATAGTGGAAATCGGAATCGAGGATGTGTTTCATGGGTTCGCTCCTACGCGGACGGACCGATTGTTCCAAAGCCGCGCCGCAGGCGTTGCGGGCGGCGATAGTCTCGCCGGACTACGCGCGAGGCAAACCGAATTTGAAGTCGACGCACCGCTACAGGCCCGCGACGGATTTCTACTTGTCGATGCCGAGTTGCGCGCAGATGCGCGCGACCGCGGCCTGCAATCCAGCGAGCTCGGTCTCCATCCGGGCGACGTTCGCCTTCAGCGCAGCCACCTCGCCGAGCGAAACCTCGCCGGTCGCGCCGGGCTCTCCGGGGGGGTGCGGTTGCGGCGTTCCGCTCAGCAGATGGGCCCAGCGATTCTCCCGCGCACCGGGCAGGCGCGGCAGCTCCATCACCAGAGGGCCTGCCGGTCGGGCCGCCAGCTCCTCGAGAAAGCCTTGCACCGCGGAGATGTCGGAAAAGCCGTGCAGGCGCTCGCAGCTGATGCGCAGCTCGCCCGCCGTCTGGGGGCCGCGCAGCATGAGCGAAGTCAGCAGCGCCGCGGACTGCGATGGCAGCTGGAGCACCCGCTCGAGATTGTGCGTGTAGCGCGCGACGCGTCCGCCGCTCGACTCGATCACCAGGTTACGGCTTTTCAGGCTATCGATGCTCGCCTGCACTTCGGCCTCGGTGGCCTCAAGCACCGGAGAGCGGCTGGTCTTCTGATTGCAGCCGGAAACCAGGGCGTTAAGGGTGAGCGGGTACGAGTCGGGAACGGTGTGGCTCTTTTCGACCAGCGTTCCAAGGACCCGTGTTTCCAGGAGCGAGAGCGCGGGAAGCGGACTTGGCATCATGGAAGTGTAAATCGGCGCCATGAATTTGTTCACGGCGCGCGGGGCGGTTGGAGCCCTAGAATCCGCCACACGGGGACCCCGCACCACGACCCAAGAGGCATCCATGAACAGGATTCTTGTTCTTTGCTTCGCCGCCAGCCTTGCCGCCGCCCCCGCGGCCCTCGCCCAGCCGCTGAAGGTCAGCGTCTCGGGAGAGGCGCGCGAGGAGATCAGCACCGCGGCCTTCATGGACCGCTACCGCACCCTTGCAAACTACGTGGGTGCGGCGACCGGCGCCGACATCCGCCTGAGCTTCGGCCGTGATCTCACGCGCGAGCTGGCGCGCACCCGATCGCGCGGGTCCGACCTCATGATCGGGCCGGCGCACGTCATCGGCAGCGCGATCCGCTACGGGTACGAGCCCCTCGCCCGGTTCCCCGGCGAGGAGCGCGCGGTATTCATCGCCAGCGAGGCGAGCAAAGTGACTTCGCTCGAGGAGGCCCGCGGCAAGCGTCTTGCCCTGCCGCCCGCCGACTCGCTCGCGACCTACTTGGCCCGCGGCGAGCTGAACGCCCGGGGCGTCCAGGCGAAGTCCTACTTCAAGGAGATCCGCCAGTTCCGGTATCACGAGGCGGCGCTGCTCGCCGTGGAGTTCGGACAAGCCGACCTCGCCGTCGCCGATCGCCGGCTGGCCGAGGAGTGGCTCGCCCGCAACAAGGGCCGCATCCTCCTGGAGACGCGGGGCGCCCCCATGACCGGGGTGGCGGTGCTCTCGACGCTGGAGCGCGCGACCAAGGATCGGATCCGCTCGGCCTTCCTCGCGCCGAACGCGAAGACGGTCGCCGCGGTGGACTTCGCCGGCCTGGACGTGCGACGGATGGAGCCGATCTCGGCCAAGGAGTACGACTACGTCTCGACCCTGGGCTACTTCACCCCCCGCCTCCTCGACGGGGTCAAGATCGTGAGCGCCGAAGAAGTCGCCGATCTGGTGAAGAAAGGCGCCCTGCTCTACGACACGCGCAGCGAAGAGGAGTACCGCGACAAGCACATCAAGGCCGCGCGGTGGCTGCCCTACAACGAGAAGAGCGCCAAGGAGGTCGGATTCGACGTCGCCAAGGACAGTTTCGACGTCGCCCGCGCCGCCCAGGACAAGCATGCGCCGGTGATCTTCGCGTGCAACGGCGCCGAGTGCTGGAAAAGCTACAAGTCGTGCGTAGCGGCGGTCAAAGCCGGCTACCGGCAGGTCTACTGGTTCCGCGGCGGCTTTCCGGAGTGGGTCGCCAAGGGCTACCCGGTCGAGTCGGTCGCCGCGAACGTCGCGCTGACGCGCTGACCCGCTACCGCGCCCGACGCTTGAGGCGGCGCGCGTTGGCGGAGGCTCGCCTGTGAATGGGGCGTAGCCCCTGCTCGAGGACCTTGGTCGCGGCGGCGGCCGTTTGCCATGGGCTCATCCACGGCGACCACCATTGGCGCATCGCGAATAGCGCATATTGCTGGTTGGCTCTGGCCATCTGCAGCCCCATCGCGTTCATCGATTCCCAGAACGCCAGCACTTTCTCCGTGCCCATGCGCTGCATTTCGTGCCGATCGTGCATGCGCAGGCTGCGCAGCGCGATGACTTGCGGTGCAAGCAGCGACAGCTCGGCGGCCCTCGCGAATGACCCTATGCGTTTACGACGTGCTCTCCGCTGCATGCCCCGGTACACGCAATAAGCGCGCCGGGACGGGTCCTCAAGGATTATGCTCGACGCCAACCTGCCGAAAGTACGGCTCGCCGGCGTGCAACTCAGCGAAATCGAGGCGGCGATCCCGGCGATCGATCACCAGGTGGACAATGGTGTTCATGCATTGTCGCTTGGCGTGGACTACGGTCTGTAGGAGCCCCTTTCACACCGGCTCGCCTGAGGCGATGCCTAGGATAAACGCCCAGTGGCAGGTGATGCCGGCGAGCACGGCGAGGTGGAAAATTTCGTGCGGCCCGACGATCCCCGGCAGCAGTACCGGCCAGCGCAGGAATTCGACGATCGCCCCGGCGGTGTAGGCGAGAGCGCCCCATAGCAGCGGCTGGATGAAGCGCCATCCGTAGCGGCGCGCCAGCGCGAGCGCTGAGATCACCCCCATCCAGCCCAGCCCCAGGTACATCGCGAGGCCGAGCCAT
>DATKAX010000056.1:0-12268 GCA_035514595.1 Burkholderiales bacterium | reverse complement strand
CCTCGCGTTCTTCGTGGTGCTGTTCCTCTGGCCGGGATCGGGCGCCATCTACGACTTTCTCGCCGCCCCGCTGATGAACGCGCTGCCGGAGGGCGCGAAGATGATCGCCACCGGCGTGGTGACGCCGTTCATGGTGCCGGTGAAGGTGACCGCGCTGGTCGGCTTCATGATCGCGCTGCCCTACGTGCTCTACCAGGCCTGGGCGTTCGTCGCCCCCGGCCTGTACGACAACGAGAAGCAGCTGGCGCTGCCGCTGGTGGTGGCGAGCACGCTGCTGTTCTTCATCGGCGTCGCCTTCTGCTACTACTTCGTGTTCGGCAAGGTATTCGCCTTCATCCACGACTTCGCGCCGAAGTCGATCACGCCGGCGCCGGACATCGAGGCCTACTTCAGCTTCGTGATCACCATGTTCCTCGCCTTCGGCATCACCTTCGAGATCCCGATCGTGGTGATCGTCCTGGTGCGCATGGGCATCGTGAGCGTCGAGCGCCTGCGCGACGCGCGCCCCTACGTGGTCGTCGGCGCCTTCGTGGTCGCGGCGATCGTCACGCCGCCCGACGTGCTCTCGCAGTTCATGCTGGCGGTGCCGATGTGCCTGCTGTACGAGGCGGGACTGCTGCTCGCGCGCTTCATCGGCGCGCGGGCGAAGGCCGAGGACGCCGAGAGCCCGGGCGAGACGCCGGCTTCCTGATCTACTCGGCGCGCGCCTGCGGCTTCGGGCGGCGTCCGATGGTGATGCTCGCCTCCAGGTCCTTGCCCTGGCGCTTGAACTTCATCCGCGCGGGCGCTCCGGGGGGCAGCGCGGCGACCAGATTGAGCATCGCCGTGGGATCGGCCACCGGCCGGCCCTCGATCTCCACCAGCACGTCGCCCGGCCTGACGCCCGCCTTGTCCGCGGGGCCGCCGCGCAGCACGCCCGCGATCAGCGCGCCGCCTCCGGCCAGCCGGAACGACTCGGCGATCGGCGGCGTGATCTCCTGCACCTCGACGCCGATCCAGCCGCGCGTCACGGCGCCGCTCTTCACGATCTGCTCGAGCACCATCCTGGCGGTGGACACCGGGATCGCGAAGCCGATGCCCAGCGAGCCGCCCGAGCGCGAGAGGATCGCGGTGTTGATTCCGACCAGGTTGCCGCCGGCATCGACCAGCGCGCCGCCGGAGTTGCCGGGATTGATCGCCGCGTCGGTCTGGATGAAGTTCTCGAAGGTGTTGATGCCCAGGCCGGTGCGCCCGAGCGCCGAGACGATGCCGCTGGTCACGGTCTGGCCGAAGCCGAAGGGGTTGCCGATGGCGAGCACCACGTCGCCCACGCGCAGCGCCTCGGAAGAGCCGAAGGTGATCGCCGGCAGGCGCTCGGCGTCGACGCGCAGCACGGCGAGGTCGGTCTCCGGGTCGTTGCCGACCACCTTGGCGAGCAGCTTCTTGCCGTCGGCGAGCGCGACCTCGATCTCGTCCGCGGCTTCGACCACGTGGTGGTTGGTGAGCAGGTAGCCGTTGGCGCTCACGATCACGCCGGAGCCGAGGCTCGAGGCGAGCTGCGCGTCGTCGGGCGGCTCGCCGCCGAAGAAGCGGCGGAACAGCGGGTCGTTGAGCAGCGGATGGCGCGGCGCGCGCACTTCCTTCGAGGTCGAGATGTTCACCACCGAGGGCGTGGCGCGGCTCACCGCCTGGTGATACGAGCCGACGCTCGCCGCGACGGGCATCGGCCCGGAGCTCGGCACCTGCCGCACGAGCGGCGTGGGACGCGGCGCGGAACGCTCGGGCAGCCACTCCGGCCGGAAGGTGGAAACGACGAACAGCACCGCCACGGCGATCGTGGTGGCCTGCGCGAAGACGAGCCAGAGACGGACCATCGGCGACCGCTAGTATACGGAATTCTCCTGAAAATCTAGGTGCTTAGCAGCGAAATCGTGGACAAGGCTGCGCCGCGCCGCTAAAATCGCACGCTTTTGCGCCTTCCCGACAAGATCCCATCCCCATGAGCGAGCAAGAAAAAGTCAACAAGCGGCGGCGCAACCTGGTCCTCGCCACGTCGGTCGTCGGCGGCGCCGCCGGCGTCGGCGCGGCTGCCCCCTTCGTTGCCAGCATGTGGCCTTCGGAGCGCGCCAAAGCCGCCGGCGCGCCGGTCGAGATCGACATTTCGAGAGTAGGACCGGGAGAGCTCGCGATCTTCGAGTGGCGCGGCAAGCCGGTGTGGGTGATCCGGCGCACGCCGGAAATGCTGGAGGCGCTCAAGCGCGCCGAGGCCCACCTGTCGGACCCGGGCTCGAAGGCTTCGCAGCAGCCCGCGTACGCCGAGAACGAGTACCGCGCCGCCAAGCCCGAGATCATGGTGATGGAAGGCGTGTGCACCCACCTCGGCTGCTCGCCGCAGATGCGCACCGCGGAAGCCAAGGCCGAGATGGGCGCCGACTGGGCCGGTGGCTTCTACTGCCCCTGCCACGGCTCCAAGTTCGACTACGCCGGGCGCGTGTTCCGCGGCGCGCCCGCCCCGACCAACCTGGTGGTGCCGCCCTACACCTTCGTGTCGGAGTTCACCCTCGTGATCGGCGAGGACGCGGAAACCAAGGGGGCGTAGGCGATGGCAACGCGGCTCTGGCAGTGGTTCGACGCGCGCATGCCCTCGGTCGCCGAGGAATGGCGCAAGCACGCCGCGGAGTACTACGCGCCGAAGAACTTCAACTTCTGGTACTACTTCGGCTCGCTCGCGATGCTGGTGCTCGTGATCCAGATCGTCTCGGGCATCTTCCTCACCATGTACTACAAGCCCGACGCGGCCCTCGCGTTCGGCTCGGTCGAGTACATCATGCGCGACGTGTCCGGCGGATGGGTGATCCGCTACATCCACTCGACCGGCGCCTCGGCGTTCTTCGTGGTGGTGTACCTGCACATGTTCCGCGCCCTGCTGTACGGCTCGCACCGCGAGCCGCGCGAGCTGGTGTGGATCTTCGGCGTGCTGATCTACCTCACGCTGATGGGCGAGGCGTTCTTCGGCTACCTGCTGCCCTGGGGCCAGATGTCCTACTGGGGCGCGCAGGTGATCGTGAACCTGTTCGGCACGGTGCCGTTCATCGGCCCCGACCTCGCGCTGTGGATCCGCGGCGACTACGTGGTGTCGGATGCGACGCTCAACCGCTTCTTCGCGCTGCACGTGATCGCGCTGCCGCTGGTGCTGCTCGGGCTGGTGGTGGCGCACATCCTCGCGCTGCACGACGTCGGCTCCAACAACCCCGACGGCGTCGAGATCAAGAAGGTGAAGGGCCCGGACGGCCGGCCGCTCGACGGCATCCCGTTCCACCCGTACTACACGGTCAAGGACATCGTGGGGGCGGTGGTGTTCCTCGCCATCTTCTGCATCGTCATGTTCTTCATGCCGGAGATGGGCGGCTACTTCCTCGAGTACAACAACTTCATCCCCGCGGACCCGCTCATGACGCCCGAGCACATCGCGCCGGTGTGGTACTTCACGCCGTACTACTCGATCCTGCGCGCGGTGCCGCCGCTTTTCAACTCGCAGTTCCCGGGCGTGCTGTTCATGGGCCTGGCGGTGCTGATCCTGTTCTTCCTGCCGTGGCTCGACCGCGCGCCGGTGAAGTCGATCCGCTACCGCGGCGCGTACTACAAGGCGGCGCTCGCCGTGTTCGTGGTGACCTTCGTGCTGCTCGGCTACCTGGGCGTGAAGCCCACCACGGTGTGGGGCCAGTTCGGGTTCGACGCCTTCTTCCTCGACACCAAGGAGATCGCGACCTGGGCCGCGCGCGTGTGCACCGTCCTGTACTTCCTGTTCTTCTTCCTGATGCCCTGGTACAGCGCGCGCGACAGGGTGAAGCCGGTGCCCGAGCGGGTGACGCACTGATGAGAAAGCTGATCGCGATTTTTCTCCTCTTCCCCCTGGGGCTGCTCGCCGCCGAGACCGGCTACCGCCTGGATCGATCGCCGCACGATCCGACCGAGATCGTCAGCCTGCAGGCGGGCGCGCGCACCTACGTCAACTACTGCCTCGGCTGCCACGGCCTGCAGTACATGCGCTACAACCGCCTCGTCGACATCGGCCTCGGCGAGGCGCAGATCCGCGACAACCTGATGTTTTCCGGCGAGAAGGTCGGCGACACCATCGGCATCGCGATGCGCCCGAAGGAGGCGAAGCAGTGGTTCGGCGTCGTGCCGCCCGATCTGTCGGTCGTCGCGCGCTCGCGCGGCGCGGACTGGCTCTACACCTACCTGCGCACCTTCTACCGCGACCCGAAGACCGTCACCGGCTGGAACAACGCCGTGTTCCCGAACGTCGCCATGCCGCACGCGCTGTGGACGCTGCAGGGAAGCCGCGCCTACGACCCGAAGGCGCACGCCTGGACCGAGCTCTCGCCGGGCTCGCTCGGCCCGAGCGCGTACGACGCCGCGGCGCGCGATCTCGTCAATTTCCTCGTGTACGTGGGCGAGCCTTTCGCGCTCGAGCGCAAGGCGACGGGCATCGTGGTGCTGTTCGTGCTGGGCGTGCTGTTCGTCTTCGCCTGGCTGCTGAAGCGCGAGTACTGGAGAGACGTCAAGTAGCCTCCTTTTCCCCGGGAATCCCCGCCTCATGATGCAACTCTATTCGGGCACCACCTGCCCCTTCAGCCACCGCTGCCGCTTCGTGCTCTACGAGAAAGGCATGGATTTCCAGGTGATCGACGTCGACCTGTACAACAAGCCCGAGGACATCTCGGTGATGAACCCGTACAACCGGCTGCCGGTGCTGGTCGAGCGCGATCTCATCCTGTACGAGTCCAACATCATCAACGAGTACATCGACGAGCGCTTCCCGCATCCGCAGCTGATGCCCGCCGACCCGGTGATGCGCGCGCGCGCGCGCCTGATGCTGTTCAACATGGAGGTGGAGCTGTTCTCGCAGATCGACGCCCTCGAGTCGGAAAAGGAGAAGCAGGTCGAGCGCGCCCGGCAGCAGGTCACCGACCGGCTGGTCGAGCTCTCGCCGGTCTTCACCCGGACGCGGCACATGCTGGGCGACGACTTCAGCATGCTGGACGTCGCAGTGGCGCCGCTCTTGTGGCGCCTGGACCACTACGGCATCAGGCTCGGCAAGACCGCGGCGCCGCTGATGAAGTACGCCGAGCGCATCTTCTCGCGCCCGGCGTTCATCGAGGCGCTGACGCCCTCGGAAAAGGTGATGCGCAAGTAAGCCGTGCAAGAGATTCCGACCAAGCCCTACCTGCTGCGCGCGCTGTTCGAGTGGTGCGTCGACAACGGCTATACGCCGCATCTCGCGGTGAAGGTCGACTCGCGCACCCAGGTGCCGCAGGAGTACGTGAAGGGCGGCGAGATCACCCTCAACATCAGCCCCAACGCAGTGCACAAGCTGCAGATGGGCAACGAGCTGATCGAGTTCTCGGCGCGCTTCGGCGGCGTGGCGCGGCAGATCTCGCTGCCGGTGGCGAGCGTGTACGCGCTCTATGCGCGCGAGACCGGGCACGGCATGACCTTCGACCTCCACGGCGCGAAGCCCGGCCTGCAGGTGAAGGCCGAGACCGAGACCGCGAACACGCGCCCGCCGGCGGCGCTGCCCGCGCCGGGCGGCATCGAGCCGCCGAAGAAGCCGACCCCGGGCGGCGGCAAGCCGACCCTGCGGCGCATCAAGTAGGGGCATAATTCCGGGCACCGGGGCCGGTTTAGCTCAGGGGTAGAGCAACCGCCTTGTAAGCGGTAGGTCGTCCGTTCGATTCGGACAACCGGCATAGCGCCCCCTTCTCAGGAAAATTTCCGAATGGCAGACACACCGAAACGCCGCGCCGACGACATGAGCGCCGAGGAAGTGAAGCAGTTCTGGCACGGCTTCTGCGAGCGCAAGGGAATCGACGCCGCCACCCGCGCGCGCGGCGACAAGAAGATCGACGAGGACCCGGAGTACTGGGCCGATCAGACCATGCTGAGGCTGCTCGACATCGTCTCGATGTGACCGCGCTCGACGTTGCAGATCGAGGATCTCAAGTCGAAAAAAAGCCCGCGTGAGCGGGCTTTTTCTTGAAGCGGGTAATTCCTTACAGGGGCTTGATGTTCGCCGCCTGCAGGCCCTTCGGGCCGCGCTTCACTTCGAACTCGACCTTCTGGCCCTCCTTGAGGGTCTTGAAGCCGTTCATCTGGATCGCGGTGTGATGCGCGAACAGATCCTCGCCGCCTTCGGTGGGCGTGATGAAGCCGAAGCCCTTGGAATCGTTGAACCACTTTACGGTACCGGTTGCCATGTCCTGATTTCCTTCAACTGACGGTCGCGACGCATCCGGGCGCGACTAAGCCGGGCACGACGATCCAAGGGAGGGGTTCTGAACTGCCACTGCGGGCGAAAGGGGACAAAATCTCGCTGCCTGAATATCCTGCGGGCGGGATGATATCAGCTTCTGCGCGGCCTGCGCGCCTGTTTTTGCGCAGGCCCGGGTAGCGGCAGCGCGGTCTGGTACTTCACCTGCTTCAGCGCGAAGCTCGACTTGATGTTGCCCACGCCGGGCACCCGCGACAGGAATTCCAGGATGAAGCGCTCGAAGGCGGGCACGTCCGGCACCAGCACCCGCAGCAGGTAGTCGGCGTCGCCGGTCATCAGCCAGCACTCCATCACCTCGGGGCGCTCGCGCACCGCTCTTTCGAAGGTCTCGAGCGCCGGCTCGATCTGCTTTTCGAGCGTCACTTGCACCAGCACGCTGACAGTAAGCCCAAGCTTCTTCGGATCGAGCAGCGTCACGTAGCGCGCGATGGTGCCGTCCTCCTCGAGCGCGCGCACGCGGGCGAGGCAGGGCGAAGGCGACAGGTTGGCGGCGCGCGCGAGCTCGACGTTGGAGATGCGCGCTTCGTGCTGCAGCCGCTCGAGAATGCGCAGGTCGATGGCGTCCATCGCGGCATGATATGCCGTTTGCGGCGTCTCGAGCGGCAAAAAACGGAGCCAAATGCTGCCGGGACCGGGCTACCATGCCAGCATGACCGACCTCTCCGACATCGTTACCGGCTTCTGGCGCGTCAACCCCCCGGACGCCGACCCGCTCGAGACGCGCGAGTGGCTCGAGGCCTTCGACGCGCTGGTCGAAGCCGAAGGGCGCGAGCGCGCCACCTTCCTGCTGCGCAAGCTCCTGGACCATGCGCGGGTGCGGCGCGTGCCGCTGCCGCCGGTCCTCAACACGCCGTACAAGAACTCGGTGGCGCTCGCCGAGCAGCCGCAGTTCCCCGGCAACCTCGAGCTCGAGAGCCGCATCTCGGCGATCGTGCGCTGGAACGCGCTCGCCATGGTGGTGCGCGCGAACCGGGCGCACCCCGAGCTCGGCGGGCACATCGCGAGCTACGCGTCGGCCGCGGATCTCTTCGAGGTCGGCTTCAACCACTTCTTCCGCGGCGGGGAGGACGGCGACCTGGTGTACTTCCAGCCGCACTCGGCGCCGGGGGTATATGCCAGGGCGTTCCTCGAAAACAGGTTGAGCGAGGAACAACTGGATCATTATCGGCAGGAAACGAAAGGCAAAGGCCTGTGCTCGTACTGCCACCCCTATCTCATGCCGGAGTTCTGGCAGTTCCCGACCGGCTCGATGGGCCTGGGGCCGATCAACGCCATCTACCAGGCGCGCTTCATGCGCTATCTGGAAAGTCGAAAGATACTGTCCACCGGGAAGAGAAAAGTCTGGGCCTTCGTCGGCGACGGCGAGATGGACGAGCCCGAGTCGCTCGCCGGGCTGTCGCTCGCCGCGCGCGACGGGCTCGACAACCTGGTGTTCGTCGTCAACTGCAACCTGCAGCGCCTGGACGGGCCGGTGCGCGGCAACGGCTCGATCGTGCAGGAGCTCGAAGGCCTGTTCGCCGGCGCCGGCTGGAACGTGCTCAAGCTCCTGTGGGGCTCGGACTGGGACCCGCTGTTCGCGCGCGACGAGGACGGCGTGCTGCTCAAGCGGCTGCACGAGACGGTCGACGGCGAGTTCCAGACCTACGCCGCGACCGACGGGCGCTTCAACCGCGAGCATTTCTTCAACAAGAACCCGGAGCTCAAGCGCCTCGCCGAGCGCATGAGCGACGACGACATCGACCGCCTGCGCCGCGGCGGTCACGACCCGGTGAAGATCTACGCCGCCTACGACGCGGCGCTGCGCCACAAGGGCCAGCCCACCGTGATCCTCGCCAAGACCAAGAAGGGCTACGGCATGGGGCTGTGGGGGCAGGGCAAGATGGGCACCCACCAGCAGAAGAAGCTCGACGACGAGGCGCTGCGCGCGTTCCGCGACCGCTTCGCGCTGCCGCTCTCGGACGAGGACGTGGCGCAGCTTCGCTTCTACCACCCGGGCGAGGACAGCCAGGAGCTCAGGTACCTGAAGGCGAGGCGCGAGGCGCTCGGCGGCTACCTGCCGGTGAGGAGCTCAAAAGCGCCGCCGGTCGCGGTGCCGCCGCTCGAGTTCTCGAGCTCGCGCAGCCAGTCGAGCACGATGGCGTTCGTGCAGCTGCTCGCGAGCCTCATGAAGGACCCGGCGCTCGGGGCCCGGGTGGTGCCGATCGTCGCCGACGAGGCGCGCACCTTCGGCATGCAGACGCTGTTCCGCCAATTCGGCATCTACTCGGCGGTCGGCCAGCTCTACGAGCCCGAGGACCACGAGGAGCTGCTCTACTACCGCGAGGCGAAGGACGGGCAGATCCTCGAGGAAGGCATCACCGAGGCGGGCGCGCTCTCGTCCTGGCTCGCGGCGGCGACCGCCTACTCGACGCACGCCACGCGCATGCTGCCGTTCTACATCTACTACTCGATCTTCGGCTTCCAGCGCGTCGGCGACCTGATCTGGGCGGCGGCCGACTCGCGCGCGCGCGGCTTCCTCGTCGGCGGCACCGCGGGGCGCACCACGCTCTCCGGCGAGGGCCTGCAGCACCAGGACGGCGCCTCGCACCTCGCCGCCTCCACCATCCCCAACTGCCGCGCCTACGATCCCTGCTTCGGCTACGAGCTCGCGGCGATCGTGCGCGAGGGCGCGCGCCGCATGCTCGAGGCCGACGAGGACGTCTTCTACTACCTCACGGTGGCGAACGAGAACTATCCCCAGCCCGCGATGCCCGAGGGCGCGGATGAAGGGATTCTCCGAGGAATTTATTTACTTAAGAAACATGAAAGGCCGGTGGTGCAGCTCCTCGGCAGCGGCCCGATCCTGCGCGAAGTCATCGCCGCGGCCGAGCTGCTGGAGAAGGACTGGGGCGTCGCGGCGAACGTGTGGAGCGTCACCTCGTTCACCGAGCTGCGCCGCGACGGCATGCGCGCCGAGCGCGCGCGGCGCTTCGGCGGCGACGCCACGAGCTGGATAGAGGACTGCCTGAAGAATGCCGAGGGGCCGGTGATCGCGGCGAGCGACTACGTCGCCGCCGTCGCCGACCTGATCCGGCCCTACATCAAGCAGAAATACGTGGCCCTGGGGACCGACGGCTTCGGTCGCAGCGACACGCGCGCGGCGCTGCGCGCGTTCTTCGAGGTCGACGCGAAGCACATCGCCGTCGCCGCGCTCGCCGCCCTGAAAGGCGGCTCAGCCGCGGCTGGCGCCCTGCGCCGGTATGGGATCGACCCCGTGGACCGGCCCCCCTGGGAGCGGTAGCGGCCGATAGTCCGGCCCGAATTCGGGGTCAGAGCCCGATCTCCCCGGTGGCGAGCGCAGCCCCTCGGCTTCGCGCTCGCGCGCCTGGCGGGCGCGCTCGTCGGGCCTTCCCGGCTCGGTGAACTGCCGCGCGTGGAAGCCTTCGAGCGATCGATTCGCGAATTCCGCCGACTGCCGGTCGCGCTCGATCAGCGCGCGCTCGACTTCCTTTTCGTGGTTCGAAGCGAACGCCGGAAAGGCGACGAGCAGGGCGAGAACAAATTTCATCCGGTCGGCCGATGCTAGCATGCGTCGCAAAAAATGCTCTACGTAAAGCTCGTCCTGATGGCGGTGTTCTGGAGCGGCGTGTTCCCAGCAGTGAGCATCGTGCTTCGCAGCATGGGGATCTTCGGCTCGGTGTTCCTGCGCTTCGCCGCGGCGGCGCTGATCCTGCTCGCGCTGCTGTACTGGAAAGAGGGCCGCCTGCGGCGGCTCTCGCCGCGCGAGGCGGTGCTGTCGGTGGGGCTGGGGCTGCTCGGCATCGCGATCTACAACAGTCTTTTCACCGCCGGGCTCTCGCTGGTGGAAGCGAGCCGCGCCGCGCTCATCGTGCCCACCAACCCTGCGTTCACCGCGCTCTTCGCGGTGCTGCTGCTCGGGGAGCGGGTCGGCGCCGCGCGCGCCGCCGGCATCGGGCTCTCGGTGATGGGCGCGCTGTGGGTGCTCGCGCGCGGCGACCCGCGCGCGTTCCTCGACCTGGATTTCGGGCTGGGCGAGCTGCTGCTGGTGCTCTGCATTTTCATCTGGAGCGCCTACACGCTCCTCGGGCGGGTGGCGCTGTTCACGCTGTCGCCGCTCGCGCTTACCGCCTACGTGATGGCCGCGGGCGCGCTGCCCCTCGCGATCCCGGCGTGGTACGAGCACCAGGCCTTGTCCGAGGTGACCTGGCAGGGCTGGGCAGCGCTCGGCTACCTGGTGCTGTTCGGCACCGTGATCCCGTTCCTGTGGTACTACGAAGGCGTCAAGGCGCTCGGCGCGGCGCGCGCCTCGCAATTCATCAACCTGGTGCCGCCGCTCGCGGTGGCGGAATCGGTGTGGCTGCTGGGCGAGCCGTTTACGCCGGCACTGCTTGCAGGCGTGGGGCTCGTAGTTGCAGGCCTTTACCTGACGAACCGGCCGCGCTAGGCGCGGGGGCGACGGCGATGCGCGCCGCGCCCATCGCCTGCACCAGCGCGCGGCCCCTGCGGGCGATCTCGTGGCTTTCGCCGGGCGCCAGCACGATGTCGTTGCGATCGTCTTCCTCGGTGATCCAGACGGTGCCTTCCAAACACTGCACGCCGGCGCCCTTGGAGTCCGAAAGCGTCAGCACGGAATGCGGCTCCAGCTCGATGACCAGTCTTTTCGTGTCCATGCCGACATTGTGGGGGCGCGCGCCGGCGCATTCAAATGATCGCTTTTCAAGTCTCGCATCAGATTTCCTCACCCCTCGAGTGAGGAAAGTCACAGCTGCGCCGCGAGCTCCGCGCCTTCGAGCATCGCGCGCTTCGCGTCGAGCTCGCCCGCCTCCTTCGCGCCGCCGATCACGTGCGTGCCGGCGAGCTCGCGCCGCGGCAGCTGGCCGGCGCACACCACCACCGTGTCGGCCGCGACCAGCATCTCCTTGCCGTCCACGCTCACGTGCACGCCGGCGTCGTCGATCGCGCGGTACGCGACGCCCTTCAGCATCTTCACGCCGTTGCGCGCGAGCTCGGCGCGGTGCACCCAGCCGGTGGTGCGTCCCAGGGTGTGGCCGAAGGGGGTGTGCGAGCGCTTCATCATCGTGATGCGGTGCCGCGCAGCGGAACGCGGCGGCGAAGAGATCTCCCCTTCGGGCGAGATCCCCCAATGCCGCGCGAACGCCTGCGCATCGAGCGGCGCGCGGCTGCCGCGCTCCAGCAGCCAGAGCGCGACATCGAAGCCGATGCCGCCCATGCCGATGATCGCCACTTCGCGCCCCACTGGCGCCCGGCCCGTAAGCACCTCGACATAGCTCGCCACCTTGGGATGATCGATCCCCGGGATCTCCGGGCGCCGCGGATCGATCCCGGTGGCGATGATCACGTCGTCGAATGATTGGAGTTCGGATTTGCCTGGTGAATGACTCAGTTTGATGGAAACACCAGCCCGCCGCAGGCGTTCGGCATAGTAGGCGACAGACTCGGCGAACTCTTGCTTGCCGGGGATCACCTTCGCCAGGTTGAACTGGCCGCCGAGCTCGGCGGCCCTCTCGTAGAGCGTCACGGCGTGGCCGCGCTCGGCGGCCACCGCGGCGCACGACAGCCCGGCGGGCCCGCCGCCCACAACCGCAATGTTTTTCGGTTTTGAAGCTTTACTGAAAATCAGTTTTGTTTCGCGTCCTGCCCGCGGATTGACTACGCAGCTCGCCGGCTGGCCGATGAAGTAGTGGTCGAGGCAGGCCTGGTTGCAGGCGATGCAGATGTTGATGCCGGCGCGGTCGCCGGCGCGCGCCTTGGCGGCGAACTCCGGGTCGGCGAGCATGGCGCGCGCAGCCGACACCATGTCGGCGTCGCCGCGCTCGAGGATCGCCTCGGCGAGCTCCGGGGCGTTGATGCGGTTCGAGGCGACGACCGGGATGCGCACCGCCTGCTTGAGGCGCCGCGTCGCCCAGGCGAAGGCGCCGCGCGGCACCGCCTGCG
>DATKAX010000055.1:0-6778 GCA_035514595.1 Burkholderiales bacterium | reverse complement strand
GGGTGAGTCCGAGGGCTTTGGCGCGCTCGGGGCGCCAGCGGCCGTCGTAGCGGGGTTTCAGGCCTTTTGCGACTTGTTCTTTTCTAAGGAGCTCTAAATCCTCGCGGGACATGTAGTCGTAGTACGCGTGGCCCGAGGCGATGAGCTGCTCGGCGACCTCCCGGTAGCGCGCGAGGCGCTGCATCTGGAAGAATGGCCCCTCGTCCCAGTCGATGCCGAGCCACTTCATTCCCTCGAGGATCGCCTGCACCGACTCGCGCGTCGAGCGCTCGAGGTCGGTGTCCTCGATGCGCAGCACGAAGGCGCCGCCGTGGCGGCGCGCATACGCCCAGGCGTAGAGGGCGGTGCGCGCCCCGCCGATATGCAGGTAGCCGGTCGGGCTGGGCGCAAACCGGGTTCGAATCTTCACGTCGGGGCTCGGGATCTTCATCGGTGCTAGGATTTTCCCATGAGCGCGACGTTACAGCCGGACCGCATGCCGGGCTACACGCTGCCGGTCTACGAATACCGCACGCCGCCGGAGCTCGCGAGCGGCGCGACGCTCGACTGCCCGGTGCTGGTGGTGGGCGCCGGGCTCGCGGGGCTCACCGCGGCGCTCGAGCTCGGCAGCCGCGGCATCCGCACGGTTCTGCTCGACGAGGACGACACCGTGGGCGCCTCGGGGCTTTCCTCGCGCGGCATCTGCTACGCCAAGCGCTCGCTCGAGATCCTCGACCGCTTCGGCGTCGCGCTGCGCATGCAGGCGAAGGGCGTGACCTGGAACGAAGGCGAGGTGTACCGTGGCGCCGAGCCTCTCTACCGCTTCAACCTGCAGCCCGACACCGACCAGAAGTTTCCCGCCTTCGTCAACCTGCAGCAATTCTACGTCGAGCAGTACCTGGTCGAGCGGCTCGAGCAGCAGCCGGAGGTCGACCTCAGGTGGAAGAACAAGGTCGTCGAGGTATCGAATCGTGACGATGGCGTCGTGGTGAAGGTGGAAACCCCGGACGGCGCCTACGAGGCGCGCTGCCAATACCTGGTCGCCGCCGACGGCGGCCACAGCGCGGTGCGCGGCCTGCTCGGGGCCGAGGACGAGGAACGCTCGTTCTACGAGGACCGCTGGTGCATCGCCGACGTGCGCATGCAGAGCAGCGAGCCTGCCGTGAGAAAGGCCTACCTCGACGGCATCCCCACCGAGGGCGGCGCGATCTGGTACCACCAGATGGCCGACGGCATCTGGCGCACCGACTGGCAGATCGGGCACCTCGCCGATCCCGACGCCGAGGCGACGCCCGAGCGCGCCCGCGAGCGGCTGCGCAGGCTGCTCGGGCCCGAAGCCGAGTTCGAGCTGGTGTGGGTCGGCGCGTGGCGCTTCAAGAAGCGGCTGCTGCGGCGCTTCGTGCACGGCCGGGTGCTGTTCGCCGGCGACGCCGCGCACGAGCACTCGCCCTTCGGCGCGCGCGGCGGCAACTCGGCGCTGCAGGACGCGAACAACCTCGCCTGGAAGCTCGCGCTGGTGCTCGAGGGGAAGGCGCATCCGGATCTCCTCGAGACCTACCACCAGGAGCGCCACTACGCGGCGCGCGACAACACCGAGAACGCGACGCGCAGCGCGATCTTCATCGGCCCCGAGAGCGCCGGGCAGCGCCTGTTCCGCAACGCGATCCTCGACCTCGCGAGCCGCGAGGCCTGGGCGCGGCGCTGGGTCAACGTCGGGCGGCTCTCGGTCGCCACCGCCTATCTCGACTCGCCGCTCAACGCCGAGCGCGGCGAGTTCGACGGCGTGGGCGCCTGCCCGGGCGCGGCCGCGCCGGACGGCCGCTTCGACGAGGGCTTCTTCGTCGAGCAGCTCAAGGGCGAGTTCGCCGTGGCGTATTTCGGCGCCGCCGGCCCGGTACTCGAATGCACGACCGTCATGGTCGGCCGCCAGGGCAACGAGCGCCTGTTCGAGCGCTACGCGGTGAAGGACTCGGCGACCTACGTGTTCCGCCCCGACGGCCACGTGCTCGCGCGCTGCACCGGCATCGACCCGGCATTCGCGCGCCGGGCGATCGCCGCGGTGCTGCAGCATCGTGCCGGCGGCCGGGAGCCGCGGCCGGCCGCGCCGGACGCCGCAGGCGCGCTGCGCCAGGTCGAAGTCGACCGGCTCTACGACGCGCTCGCGGCGCTCGCCGACGCCGCGAGCGCCGCCGAGCGCGAGCCGCTGCTCGCGCGCCTTTGTGTCGCGCTCGCCGAGCGGCTGGGGGATTACGACAAGGCGATGGAAGCGATAAACTGGGTGCGTCCACCTGCAGGAGGAGGCAACCGATGAAACCGATCCAATCGATCGGCGTGGCGGCGCTTGTCGCTGCCACGCCTGTCGCGGCGCAGGTCACGCTCAACGCGAGCTCCTGGGTGCCGCCCGCGCACCCGATCACCGCCACCATGCTGCTGCCGCTGTGCCAGGACATCGAGAAGACGACCGCCGGGCGCGTGAAGTGCAACGTCCTGCCCAAGGCGCCGGTCGCCGCGCCGCAAACCTTCGACGGGGTGCGCGACGGGCTCACCGACCTGTCCTACACCGTGCACGGTTACACGCCGGGGCGCTTCACGCTGCCCGACGCGGTCGAGTTCCCCTTCATGGCCGATACCAGCGAGGTCATGTCGGTCGCCTACCAGCGCGTGCACGAGCGCATCCTTTCCAAGGCGAACGAGCACAAGGGCGTGCAGGTGCTCTCGGTGTTCACGCACGGCCCGGGACAGATCTTCCACACCGCGAAGCCGATCGCCTCGCTCGCCGACCTGAAGGGGCAGAAGATCCGCGTCGGCGGCGGCCTGATCAACGACATCACCAAGGCGCTCGGCGCGGTGCCGCTGCTGCGCCCGGCGCCCGAGGTGTTCGAGATCCTGAAGACCGGCGTCGCCGACGGGGTGTTCTTCCCGAAGGAATCGGTGGGCTCGTTCAAGCTCACCCCGGTGCTCAAGCACGCCACCTTCATCCCCGGCGGGCTCTACAACGTGAGCTTCGTGTGGATGGCGAACCCGGCGAAGTGGCGCTCGATCGCCGAGGCCGACCGCAAGCGCCTGGAGCCGCTGCTCGGCGAGGCGCTCGCGCGGCGCTCCGGAAAGGCCTGGGACGCCGCCGACGAGAAGGGCGTGCAGGCGATGAAGGACGGCAACATCCAGATCCGCAACGCCAGCCCGCAGTTCATCGAGGAGATCCGCAAGGCCACCGCGCCGCTCGAGCAGGCCTGGGTCGAGCGCGCCAGGACGAAGGGCGTCGACGGAAACGCGGCGCTCGCCGCTGTGCGCGCCGAGATCAAGACGCTCGCAGGCAAGTAGTGCGTGCGCTCGAGGCGGCGCTCGGGCTCGCCGCCGCGGCGCTGCTGTTCGCGCTCATGGCGCTCACCTGCGTGGACGTCTTCGGGCGCT
This sequence comes from Burkholderiales bacterium, assembly GCA_035514595.1. Classification (GTDB taxonomy): domain Bacteria; phylum Pseudomonadota; class Gammaproteobacteria; order Burkholderiales; family SG8-39; genus SCGC-AG-212-J23. The sequence continues at coordinate 3,388 of DATKAX010000055.1, read as the reverse complement.
ATTTCTTCAGCCGCCCGGTGCCCGGCGGGCTGGAGGTCACCGAGATCCTGGTGGCGGCGATCGTGTTCGCCGCGCTGCCGCTCATCACGCTGCGCGAGGAGCACGTGATGGTCGACCTGTTCGACGCCCTGACGCCCGACTGGATGCTGCGCGTGCAGTACGTCGCCGCCTGCCTGGTCTCGGCGCTGGTCTCGGGCGCGCTCGGCTGGCGGCTGCTGGTGCGCGCCGGGCGCATGATGGACTACGGCGACACCACCGCGGTGCTCAGGATCCCGCTCTACCCGCTCACCTACTCCATGGCGGTGCTGATGGGGCTCACGGCGCTGGTCTTCCTGCTGGCCGCCTTCCGGCGCCCGGTGCGCAGGCTCACGAAGGACTGAGGTGAGCGAAGCGCTCGCCGGCTTCGCGGCATTCCTCGCGCTCGCGTTCCTGCGCGTGCCGCTGTGGATCGCGATGCTGCTGGTGGGCTTCGCCGGGTTCGCCTGGAAAATCCACTTCCTCGCCGCGTTCTCGATGATCGGGCAGCTCGCCTACGAGACCGGCATGTCCTACACGCTCTCTGTCATACCGCTTTTCGTGCTGATGGGCAACCTGGTGACGCGCGCGCGGCTCTCGGAGGAGCTCTACGACGCCGCCTACGCCTTCTTCGGCCACCTGCGCGGCGGGCTCGCGATGTCGACCATCGTCGCCTGCGCCGGGTTCTCGGCGATCTGCGGCTCGAGCCTCGCCACCGCGGCGACCATGGGCAAGGTCGCCTACCCGTCGATGAAGCGCTTCGGCTACAAGGACACGCTCGCCGCGGGCTCGATCGCCGCCGGCGGCACGCTCGGCATCCTGATCCCGCCCTCGGTGCTGCTGGTGGTCTACGGCATCCTCACCGAGCAGAACATCGGGCAGCTGTTCGCCGCCGGCATCCTGCCCGGCATCGTCGCGACGCTGTGCTACCTCGGCGCGGTGATCTACATCGTGAAGCGCGACCCCGACGCCGGGCCGCGCGGCGAGCGCCAGGGCTGGCCGCTGCGCCTGCGCGCGCTGTCGCACGTGTGGGGCGTGCTGCTGCTCTTCGCGCTGGTGATGGGCGGCCTGTACGGCGGCATCGCCACGCCCACCGAGTGCGCCGGGCTGGGCGCCGGCGGCGCGTTCCTGTTCGCGCTGTTCCGCCACGGCCTGTCGTGGCGCATCCTCGCCGATGTCCTCACCGAGTCGGCGCGCACCACCGCCATGATCTTCGCCATCCTGATCGGCGCCATGATCTTCGCCAACTTCGTCAACATGACCGGGATGCCGCAGGAGCTGAAGAGCTTCGTCTCCGAGTCCGGCTTCTCGCCGCTGATGGTGATGGTGGCCATCCTGTGCGTGTACATCCTGCTCGGCTGCGTGCTCGAGAGCCTGTCGATGATCCTGCTCACGGTGCCGCTTTTCTACCCGCTGGTGCAGCACCTGGGCTTCGACCTCATCTGGTTCGGCATCCTGGTGGTGTGCGTCACCGAGCTGAGCCTGATCACCCCGCCGGTGGGGCTCAACGTGTTCGTGCTGCGCGCGGTGCTGCCCGGCGTGCCGATCTGGACGGTGTTCCGCGGCGTCACCCCGTTCGTCGCCGCCGACGTGGTGCGCCTCGCGATCCTGCTCGCCTTCCCCTCGATCTCGCTCCTCTTGCCGCGCCTGATGGCCTGAGGCGCTAGTCGGCGCCGCCTTCGACCGGGAAGCCTTGCGTGCGCCAGCGCAGCATGCCGCCGGCGAGGTTGGCGACCCTGGGAATGCCCTGCTTCGCGAGCAGCACGCTCGCCTGCGCCGAGCGCGCACCGGAGCGGCACACGGCGACCACGGGCCTGCCGGTTTCGATCTCGCCGCTTCGCTCCAGGAGCTTGCCGAGCGGAATCAGCTTCGCCCCCGCGAGATGACCCAGCGAACCGTCGAACTCGGCCGGCTCGCGCACGTCGATCACCTGCACCTCCCGCAGGTGCTCCTCGAGCCACTCGGGCTGCACTTCCCAGATCCCGCCGAAAGTGAAGGTGAGCGGCGCCCAGTCGGGCTCTTCCAGGCCCGAGGCTCCCGCCGGCGGGCGGCCGCAGCACAGGTTGGCCGGGACGGCCTGCTCCATCCGCTTGGGATGCGCGAGCCCGAGATGCGCCATGTAGCCGGCGAAGTCGGCTTCGCCCACCGACTCGGCAAGCCGCGGGTTGTGGCGCTTCTCCTCGCCGACGCTGGTCACCGTGAGGCCGCGGTAGTCGTGCGCCGGATAGACCAGGCAGCGCTCGGGCAGCGAGAAGATCTGCTCGCGCACCGAGCGGTAGAGCGTGCGCGGGTCGCCCTGCTGGAAGTCGGTGCGCCCGCAGCCGCGGATCAGCAGCGCATCGCCGGTGAACGCCATTGAGCGGTCGTCTAGGACGTAGCTGAGGCAGCCGCTGGTGTGCCCCGGGGTCGCCCGCGCTTCCATGAACCGGCTGCCGAAAGCGATCCTGTCACCCGGGTCGAGGTAGCGGTCGGCGCCCTCCGCCCCGCTCGCGCGCGCGAGCGCGATGCGGCTGCCGAGGCGCTCCCTCAGGAGCCAGGCGCCCGTGACGTGGTCGGCATGCACGTGCGTCTCGAGCGTCCACGGCAGCGTCAGGCCGAGCTCCGCGACGAGCGCCGCGTCGCGCCGCGCCTGCTCGAACACCGGGTCGATGAGCAGCGCCTCGCGCGAGGCCGCATCGGCGAGCAGATACGTGTAGGTGGAGGACTGCGCGTCGAAAAGCTGGCGAAAAATCATCGGATCGTCCAGGGTCTAGTTTGCTAGAATCCGGGCGTCTTCCGGACCCGGGTGCTTAGCTCAGCGGTAGAGCACATCCCTCACACGGATGGGGTCAGAGGTTCGATCCCTCTAGCACCCACCATTATCCCCGGCCTGGGGATCGCTCAGAAAGCGCGGGCGGCGGGCGGCGGCAAATCAGTGGTGGTAAAACACGTGCTGGCCGATCGCTCCGATCTCGGTCAGGCGGCTCTTCCAGGACGGCGACACGTAATCCGCATGGTAGAAGAGCGCGCCCACCGTCGGGTCCGTGACCTTCCGGGCCATCGCCAATTCTGCGATCCGCACCGCCTTCTCCAGCGCCTTCACGTCGGTCGGCACCATGTGCGGCATCAAGGTCCAGCCGTTGGTTCGCATCATCACGCCGCCCGTTGTCCAGCTGAACTGGTAGGGCTCGACCACCACGTCACAGACGTCCGTGTTGCTGCGCCACGCCCGGTTCAGCGTGACATACGCTACTGCAAGCTGTCCGGTATCCGGCTCCCCGCGTGCCTCGTGATACACGTTGAGGCTCAAGCAAGCCAGTGCAAGCAGCGTCGGCTCCATGTTCATGCTCCTGGGCACTCGCAGCGGTTGCTGCGCTCGCGGCTTCCTTAAGCA
>DATKAX010000054.1:0-3082 GCA_035514595.1 Burkholderiales bacterium | reverse complement strand
CGCCGGCGCCGCGGGCGCGCACAGTGCGAGCGCTGCCGCGGCGAGGGACCAGAAAAGCGGCTTCATGGGTTCTCCTTTCACCAAACGCCGATCGTGACGCCGCCGGCCGCGGCCGGGCTGGGACGGCGCGCGACGGCTTCGTCGGTCATCGCGATGCGGTTGCGCCGATCACGCATCCAGTCGAACAGCAGCCCGTAGAGCTCCTCGCCCACGGCTTTCGTGCCGGGGTCGGCGCCCCGGTCGTCGAGCTCGTCGGGATCGTTGCGCAGGTCGAACAGCTGCGGCGGAAAGCGCTTGCCGAAATGCACGAGCTTCCACCACGCCGTGCGCACCATGACCATGCGCGCTTCGCGCGGGCCGAGGCCCAGCTTGCGGGCGGTTGGGTAGATGGCGAAGTCGAGCTCGGAGAACGCCGCCTCGCGCGGCCACTCGGCCGCGCCGCGCAGCAGCGGCAGCAGCGAGCGGCCTTCGACGATGTGCGTCGGCAGCGCAAGACCGAGCGCCTCCAGGAAAGTCGGCACCAGGTCGACGCCTTCGACGAGCGCATCGCTCGCCGCGCCACGCTGCGCCTTGGCCGAAGGGTCGACGACGATCAGCGGCACGCGCACGCCCTGCTCGTACATGAACTCCTTCTCGCCCTGCCAGTGGTCGCCAAGGTAGTCGCCATGGTCCGACGTGAACACGACGAGCGTGTCGCGCATGCGCCCGGCGGCCTCGAGTGCTGCCATCAGGCGCCCGAGGTGCGTGTCCACCTGCTTGACGAGCCCCATATACGCCGGGACGACGTTCAGCCGCACCTCGTCGCGCGAGAACGCGACGCATTCGGGGTGCTGCTGGAAACCCTTGAAAAGCGGGTTCACGTCGCCACGCTCGCCGGCGGAGCGCACCGGCGGCGGGCAGTCCTCGCGTGCGAACATGGCGTGGTAGGGCGCCGACACGATGTAGGGCCAGTGCGGCTTGATGAACGACACGTGCAGACACCACGGTTTTTCGCCCTGCTCGCGGACGAAGTCGATGGCGCGGTCGACGGTCCAGGCCGACTCGGAGAGCTCGTCCGGGATGCGCGCCGCGCGGTTCGCGTTGCGCAGCCGCCAGCCGCTCGCGAGCTCGCCTTTTTCGTCGAGCGCCGCGTTGGCGTAGTCGTGCCAGGGGTTTGCGCCGGCGTAGCCCCTGGCGCGCAGGTGGTCGTTGTAGGCCTGGTGGCGCGCTTTCCTCGCGTCGGGATGAATGCCGTCATCGCGAGCATAGGGCTCGAAGCCGCCTTCGGCGACGAAGCGGCTGGGGCCTTCGGTCGGCGACAGTCCGAGTCGCTTCATGCCTTCGAGGTCGGGCTCGTGGTGCGTCTTGCCCACCACCGCGGTGCGGATGCCCGCCGGCCGCAGATAGTCGCCGAGCGTAGGCTCGCCGGCGGGCAGCGGCACGAAGTTCCACGTGGCGCCGTGCGAGAAGGCATAGCGCCCGGTGTAGAACGACATGCGCGAGGGACCGCACACCGGCGCCGCGACGAAGGCGCGCTCGAAGCGCGTGCCGCGGGCGGCGAGGGCGTCGATGTTCGGGGTATGGAGGCGCTTCGCCCCATAGCACGACAGGTAGTCGGCGCGGAGCTGATCGCACATGAGGAAGAGCACGTTGCGCGCGGCTGCCGCCATGGCGCCATTGTTCGGCGGCGCCACCGCGCTGTCCACGACAACCGTCGCGGATTTCATCCAGTGAAACGCTCTATACTCGCCCCCATGCGCGCCATCCACGCGCTCGACCGGGGCCTCGCGGTGCTGCTCGCCATCTCGGCCGCGGGCTCGGCGACGCTGCACGAGCTGCACGAGCGCACCGGCGTCCCCAAGGCGAGCCTGCTGCGCATCCTCGTCACGCTGAAGGGGCGCGGCATGGTGTGGCGCCGCATCAGTGACGGCCGCTACCACGCCGGCCAGCGCTTCGCGAGCCGCATCCGCTATCCCGGCCGCACCGAGCGGCTGGTCGAGGCCGCCTCGCCGGTGCTCGACGAGCTCTGCGCGCGCATCGGCTGGCCCTCCGATCTCGCCATTCCCCGCCGGGACTACATGGAGATCTGCGAGACCAACCGGCCGCGCGCGCCGATCCACCTGAACCGCGAGCTGGTAGGGCTCAAGGTGCCGATGCTGCTCACGGCGCATGGCCGCGCCTACCTCGCGTTCTGCGGCGACGCCGAGCGCGAGGCGGCGCTCGCGCGCCTGCGCGCGAGTCGCAGGCGCGGCAACGACCTGGCGCACAACCGCGCCTGGGTGGCGCGCATGATCGAAGAGACGCGCGCGCAGGGCTACGGCACGCGCGACCCGGGCTTCGGCGGGCATTTCCACAGGCCCAAACGCGAGCACAACGACGGACTGCTCGCCATCGCCGTGCCGGTGCGCGTCGCGGGCCGGGTGGTGGCGACCATCAACATGGTGTGGGTCGAGCGCGTCGCGACCCCGGCGCAACTGGCGGCGCGCCACCTCGGCGATCTCGAGGCCGCGGCGCGGCGTCTAGGCGAAACCCTTGAGCTCACGCCGGCCGCGCGCTAGCAACCCGGCGAGGAAGGACGCGGATTTTATTCGATAACATGGGGCTTTTCCGCCCCGCCATGTCCACTCCGCAGCTCCAGGTGCAGTTCGACCCGTCGGCGGCGCGCTTCGGCGCCTCGCGCAGCCAGAAACGCCTCGAGGACGACCGGCTGCTCCTCGGCAAGGGGCTCTACAGCGACGACCGGGAGCTTCCGAGCCAGGCTTGGCTGGTGCTGGTGCGCTCGCCGCAAGCGCACGCCAGGATCGTCTCCGTCGACTTGAAGGAGGCGGCAAGCGCGCCCGGCGTGCTCGCCGCGTGGACCATGGCGGATCTCGCGCGCGAGGGCGTCGGGCACATTCCGTTTCCGCCGCTCTTCAAGCGCGCCGACGGCTCGCCGATGGCGGCGCCGCCGCGCACGCCGCTTGCGCAGGACAAGGTGTTCTATGTCGGCCAGCCGGTGGCGGCGGTCGTTGCTGCGACGCGCGAAGCGGCGCAGGACGCAGCCGAGCTGGCGCTGGTGGAGTACGAGGAGCTTCCGTGCGTGATCGATGCGCGCCGCGCGGTG
>DATKAX010000053.1:0-20860 GCA_035514595.1 Burkholderiales bacterium | reverse complement strand
GCGGCTTCGTCATCCAGGCGCGCCACGGCGAACTCGAGGGCGGCGCGCTCGCCGCCGAAGTCCGAGGCGTACCAGTAGAACTGGCGCGGGAGGAAAACCACCGCGCCGTCTTGCGCGACACGCACGGTGCGGCGCAGGTAGTCGGCGGTCGCCTCCTCGAGCTGGCGGTCGAGCCGCCCCGCGTCGAACACGCGCAGCGGCGGCGAGGCGCGACATGCCGAGTACATGGCGAAGTGCATGCGCTCGTCGAAGGCGAGCGGCATGTGCGCGAGGCGGGGATCGTCGCGCTCCATGGGCGCCCGCAGACGGCCGAACTTGGGGACGTTGCCGCGCAGCAGACCGTGCTCGATATCGTCGAGGGAGTAGGCATGTCCGCCGACGCGAAGGCGCACGAGCTCGAAGAACCCTTCCACCTCGCGCACGCTGCCGGCCTGCGCGAGCTCCGACGCGTCGCGCACCACCACAGCGTTGAAGACGTTGATCCAGAACGCGGTCTGCGCGGGGATGCGAACCCGCCGCGGGTCGAAGGATTCCAGCGCGGCGAGGCAGGCCCCCAGCCGGTCGCGCTCGGGCGAGCGCGCGAGCGCCGCGTAGTCGCAGGCGTGGCCCCCGGCGTCGAAGTGCGCCGCCCTCGCCGATGCCAGGGACTGCTCGAGCTCGGCTGCCCCGCCCGGCACCGTTTCAAGCCTTCTCCAGGGCGGGATTCAGCGCGCAGGCCTCGTCCCAGGACAGGATGTTGAGCGATCGCACCAGCCGACCCACCCCGACGGTCTGGGCGCACAGCATCCCGAGCTCGATGATCTCCTCTTCGCTGAAATGCGCGCGTAGCGCGTCGTAGACCGCGTCCGAATCGACCGCATCGTCCCCCGACTTGAAGAGGTCGGCGTACTCCAGCGCCGCCCGCTCGCGCGCCGAAAAGGCGTCGACCCTGCCCGCGACGACCTTCTCGACCAGCTCCTCGGTCAGTCCGTCACGGCGCGCCACGCTGGAGCGCACCGTGGAGCAGTAGCCGCAGCGGTGCGCCACCGAGATCCGGATCCGGCACATCTCCTTGAGCTTGTGGGGCAGCCTGCCCTCGTAGAGCACCGCGTTCCAGCACTTCACCCACGCCGTCCCGGCGCTCGAGCGCACCATGATGCGCACCACCCGCGGGTCCGGCGCGCCGGTGCGCTCCGCGGACGCGATCAGCGAGCGCTTCTCGTCGTCGAGCTCGCTCTCCTCGATGAATCGCAGTCTGGGCATCTGGCCTCCTGAAAATCGGGTGAAGATCGGGGACGTCTACCGGTTACCCCTTGTTCCAAATGATGGCGTATTCTCTACCCGCGGAGGAAACCAGCGTGGCTGGGATGGAAAGAAGACCTCCGGAATTCGGGCTCTGACCCCGAATTCCGGCATGCAGGCCTTCGGCAGCTTCGACTACGTCATCGTGGGCGCGGGGAGCGCCGGCTGCCTGCTTGCGAACCGGCTCTCGCGCGACCCGCGCCATCGCGTGCTGCTGCTCGAGGCGGGCGGCAAGGACGACTGGTTCTGGATCGACATCCCGGTCGGCTACCTCTACACGATCGCCAACCCGCGCACCGACTGGTGCTACCGGACCGAGCCCGACGAGCACCTCGCGGGGCGCTCGCTCCACTACGCGCGCGGGAGGGTGCTCGGCGGCTGCTCGTCGATCAACGCCATGATCCACATGCGCGGCCAGAAGGCGGACTGGGACCACTGGGCCGCGCTCGGCAACCGCGGCTGGTCGTGGGACGAGGTGCTACCGCTGTTCAGGTCGCTCGAGGACTACGAGCGCGGGGCGCTCGACGGCTACGGCGCGGGCGGCGAGGTGCGCGTCGAGGACCCGCGCGTGCGCTGGGAGATCCTCGACGCGTTTCGCGACGCCGCCGAGGAATGCGGCATCCCGAAGGTCAGGGCGTTCAACGGCGGCGACAACTTCGGCTGCGCCTACTTCCAGATGAACCAGCGGCGCGGCCGGCGCTGGAGCGCGACGCGCGCGTTCCTGCGCCCGGTGCAGCACCGGGAAAACCTGAAGGTCGTCACCGGCGCGCTGGTCACCGGGGTACGCATTGAAAACGGCGCCGCCAGCGGCGTCGAGTTCGTCCTGGAAAGGCAGAAATTCTTCGCGCGGGCCGCGGCCGAGACCCTCCTCGCCGCCGGCGCTATCGGCTCTCCGCAGATCCTTCAACTGTCGGGGATCGGCCCCGCGGAGCTTCTCGGAAGACATCAGATTCCGGTGGTCCAGCATCTTCCCGGCGTGGGCGAGAACCTGCACGACCACCTGCAGGTCCGCATGCAGTACAAGGTCCGGAACGTGAGGACGCTGAACGGCATTGCCGCGAGCTTCTGGGGAAAAGCCGCGATGGCGCTGGAATACCTCGCGCTGCGCACCGGGCCGCTCACCATGCCACCCTCGCAGCTCGGCGCCTTCGCCCGCAGCGATCCCTCGCAGCCGACGCCGAACATCGAATGGCACGTGCAGCCCCTGTCGCTCGACAAGTTCGGCGACCCGCTGCACCGCTTCCCGGCGATCACGCCCAGCGTGTGCAACCTGCGGCCGGCCTCGCGCGGCTGGGTGCGCATCAAGTCGCCAGAACCCTCGGCCCACCCCGAGATCAAGCTTAATTATCTTAAGGAAGACGAGGACCGCCGCGTGGCGCTCGACGCCATGCGCTTCACCCGCCGCATCATGGCGGCAAGCGCCCTGGCGAAGTACGCGCCCGAGGAATTCAGGCCGGGCGCGGCGGTCGAATCCGACGCCGGGCTTGCAGAGGCGGCGGGAGAGCTGGGCACGACCATTTTTCATCCGGTCGGCAGCTGCAGGATGGGCGCCGACCGGCTCGCCGTGGTGGACGACGAGCTGCGCGTGCGCGGCGTGCGCCGGCTGCGCGTGATCGACGCTTCGGTCATGCCGCGCATCACCTCGGGCAACACCAACGCGCCGACCTACGTGATCGCCGAGAAGGGCGCACAGGCGATCTTGAATTCCGTACAATCGGCCGCCACTTAACGCTGCACCAAGGAGAGACGCTGACCATGAAGCGGATTGTGCTGTTCCTCGCCACCAACATCGCGGTCCTGGTGGTGCTGTCGATCATCGTGAACGTTTTCGGCCTGGGGCGGTTCCTCACAGAGGAAGGCATCGATTACAACGCGCTGCTGGTATTCTCGGCGGTGATAGGGTTCACCGGCGCCTTCATTTCGCTGCTGATCTCCAAGTGGATGGCCAAGACGAGCACCGGCGCGCGCGTGATCGACGGCTCGGAAGGCACCACCGAGTACTGGCTGGTGCAGACCGTCCAGAAGCTCGCCCAGCAGGCGGGGATCGGCATGCCCGAGGTGGCGATCTTCGAGGGCGCGCCCAATGCCTTCGCCACCGGCGCGTTCAAGAACTCGTCGCTGGTCGCGGTGTCGACCGGGCTGCTCCAGTCGATGAGCCGCGAGGAGGTCGAAGCGGTGCTCGGCCACGAGGTCGCGCACGTCGCGAACGGCGACATGGTGACGCTTACCCTGATCCAGGGCGTGGTGAACACCTTCGTGATCTTCCTGTCGCGCATCGTCGGCTTCTTCGTCGACCGGGTGGTGTTCCGCACCGAGCGCGGGGTGGGCCCCGGGTTCTTCATCGCCTCGCTGGTCGCCCAGATCTTGCTCGGCATCCTCGCCTCGATGATCGTGGCCTGGTTTTCGCGCCAGCGCGAGTTCCGCGCCGACCGCGGCTCGGCCGAGCTGCTCGGCAGCCCGCGCCCGATGATCGCCGCGCTCGCGCGCCTGGGCGGGGTGCCCGCCGGCGAGCTGCCGCAGGCCTTCGAGGCGCACGGCATTAAGCAGAGCAAGTCGCGCTTCCTCGGCCTGTTCGCGAGCCACCCGCCGATCGAGCAGCGCATCGCCGCGCTGCAGGCGTCGCGCTGAGCCGCCGCAAGGCGCTGCGCCGGAATAGCGGGGGCTCTGCGGATGTATGCCGGTCAATCCCTACGGAAGGACCGGCCATGAAAGCCAGCGCAGTCCAGCTCCTTGCCTCGGTGGCGCTCGCCTGCCTTTCGGCCGCCTGTACGCAGGCGCAGCAAGGCGGCACGCGCAGCGACCTGTCGTTCTTCGTGACCAGCAGCGGTCCCGGGCGCGGCGCCGACCTCGGCGGGCTCGCCGGTGCCGACCGGCACTGCCAGTCCCTCGCGGCGGCGGTCGGGGCGGGTCACCGCACCTGGCGCGCCTACCTCAGCGCTTCCGGCGTCGACGCGCGCAGCCGCATCGGGCGCGGTCCCTGGCGCAATGCCAGGGGCGAGGTGATCGCCGCGAGCCTCGAGGCGCTGCACGGCGACAACCGGATCGGCAAGCAGAGCGCGCTTACCGAGAAAGGCGCCGTGGTCAACGGCCGGGGCGACTCGCCGAACATGCACGACATCCTTACCGGCTCGCAGCCCGACGGCGGCGCGTTTCCCGCCGGCAAGGACATGACCTGCGGCGACTGGACGCAAAGCGGCGCGGGCAGCGCCATGGTCGGGCATCACGATCGCATCGGACTGCGCGACGATGCCCCGTCGCGCTCATGGAACGCCTCGCACCCCTCGCGCGGCTGCAGCCAGGACGCGCTGCGCACCAGCGGCGGAAACGGCCTTTTCTACTGCTTCGCCGCCGACTGACCGGCGTCGGCGGGCGCGGTTTTATCCCGCCGTCCTGCGCACATTGCCGTACCGGGGATTCTCGGCTAGCGTTCGACGGGAATGGAGACCGGCAGAGAAACCACCGTCCTGTTCGCGGACGTCACCGGGAGCACCCGGCTGTACGAGGCGGTGGGGGACGCGGCGGCGTCGGAGGCGATCGCGCGCTGCGTCGCGGCCTTGCGCCAGGCGGTGGAATCGAGCGGCGGACGCGTGGTGAAGACGATCGGGGACGAGGTCATGGCGCTTTTCCAGACCCCGGACGACGCGGCGACCGCGGCGGCGCGCATGCACATCTCGGTCGAGTCGCTTCCCGCCGTGGGCAGCAGCAAGCTCGCGGTGCGCATCGGGTTTCAGACCGGGAACGTGATCCAGCGCGACAACGATATCTTCGGCGAGACGGTGAATCTCGCCTCGCGCCTGGTCGAGCAGGCGATGAAAGGCCAGGTGCTCACCTCGGACGAAACCGCGTCAATGCTCAGTTCCGTGATCCGCAAGTCGATGCGGCGCCTGTACTCGATTCCGGTGAAGGGCAGCAACGACGAGCTGGTCCTGTGCGAGTTCGTCTGGCGTCAAAGCCCGGACATCACCGACCTCGCGACGACGCTCTCCGGCCTGCGACCGCCCAGGAGCACACTGCGTCTCAGGTATCGCGGCCGGGAAGTGCCGCGCCGGCGCGCGAACGAGTCGGTCGTCATCGGGCGCGACCAGGACTGCCAGCTGGTGGTCGCGGACCACACCGCTTCGCGGCAGCATTGCACCATCGAGCGGCGCCAGGACAAGTTCGTGCTGCAGGACCACAGCACGAACGGCACCTATGTGACGCTGGAGGGGGAAAAGGAAATCCTGCTGCGGCGCGAGGAGATCGCGCTGCAGAGCCGCGGCTGGATCGCCTTCGGCCGGCCGCGCAAAGAGACGACCGACTTGGTGGAGTTCGCCTGCGACTAGTCAGGCGGCGAGCAGCCGCTCCATGCGCAGCAGCGCCGGATCCTCGTCTCGCCTGAAGGCGAAGCCGAGCTTGGCTGCCAGCAGGCGCATGGCGCGATTGTGGCCGAGCGCAACCCCCCCGAAGACCCGGACGCCGCGGCCGGCGGCGTGCTCGAGAAGCATGCCGACCAGCGCCTCGCCCAGGCCGTTGCCGCGCCAGTCCTCCGCCACCACCACGGCGAACTCGGCCTCGTGCTCGCCCAGGGCGTACTGCGCCAGCCCGACGACGCTTCCGCCAGGCTGCCATGCCGCGAGGCTCAGGCCCGGACCCGAGACCACGCGCTCGAGCTGGCGCGGCGAGAGCTCGGCGATCGGCGCGAAGAAGCGCTCGCGGCGCGACTGGGGCGAAAGCGCGCGCACGAACGCCTGCACCTGCCCGGCGTCGCGCGCGCGCACCGGCCGGGCGTCGACCGCCCGGCCGTCGCGCAGCTCAATCGAGCGCGGTGGCATCGAGGATCGGCTTGAGCGCGGCGCCGATGCGCGCCCCCTGCTCGGCGCTCACCATGCCGCCCAGGATCTGGTTGAAGCGCTCGTCCTGCACGCCGGAGACGATGTACTGCCAGCGGTAGGCGCCGAGGAAGGCCTGATCGATCTTCAACGAGTCTTCCTCGCGGAAATCCCGCCCGCACGCCGCACGGAAATAGGCAGCATCCGCCTGCGCCTGCACCTGCAGGATGCCGTCCACCGCGCCGACCAGCGCGATCAGGTCGTCGACCGCGGCGTCGCGCTCGGCCGCGGTGAGCTTGCCGTTCTCGCGCATCCACTCCAGCTCGTCTAGGATCGCGTGCTGCGACTCCTCGCGGGCGTGGAAGGTGAACACGTCCTTCCACAGCGCGGAAAGCTCCGCGTCGGGCTCGATCGCCTGGCGGTAGTGCGCCAGCACGAACAGCTCGATGTGGCAGATGAGCGCGAGCACCGCCCAGGTGGATTTTCCGAGAACCGCGGCCGCGACGTCGTTCGGCTGCGGCAGGAAGGCGTAGCCCTCGGGCATGCCCTCGCCCGCCAGGCGCTCCATGCGGCGGAACAGCTCCTGGTGCTTGAGCTCCTCGTCGGTGAAGCGTACCAGCGCCTCGAGCGCCACCTGGTCGCCGAGCCAGTGGTCACGGCTCACCTCCAGGATCTTCGGCCCGATGAAGCGCTCGACCAGGCCGAACATGTTGGCGTAGGTGCGCCCCTGCACCTGGCTCGCGAAGCGCTTTTCCGCGGCGTTGAGGAACGTCAGGCGGCCGGTGCGGGCGAGGCCGTCGGGAAGGAATTTCTTGGTCACGTCGAGCGTGCGCCCGCGCAGCACGTCGCGCTCGATCTCGAAGCGCACGCGCTTCGAGACCTCGATGCACTTCGCGTAGCGGCGGGTATCCAGGTGCTGCGGGTTCACTTGCATGGTTTCCTCCTATGGAAAGAAGCGTGGGTCAAAGGGATGCCGTCGTAGGCCGGGCGTGGGGCGCGAACCGCCCCGCCCAGAAGCGGCGCAGCCGCGCGCTGAGGGACGGCTTAGCGGCCGCGGGCGCGGTGAGCGTCACCACGGCGCGGCGCATGGCGTAGGCGATCGCCGTGCCGTTGCGGTCGAGACGGAACCACCGCCCGGCGCCGACGTAGCGGTCGCGCGGGTCGCCTTCCTGGGTCAGCCACAGGGAGCCTTCCCAGACGTGGATCAGGATGTGGCAGCCGTCCTCGATGCGCAGGATGCTGCCGCGGGTCATGCCGATGCTGCCTTGAACCAGGTATTCGTCGGGTCTCATCTCGGGCTCCTCGATCAGGACATGCCGTTGCGCTGCGACCAGACGCGCGCGCCGAGGTCGCTCTTCCAGGCCTCGAGCCCGATGTCCTTCAGCGTGCGGGCGTCGAGGTGCGAGAGCTCGCGGGCGAGCCAGCGCTGGTGCTGCGCGCGGACGAACGCCGCCACGGCCCGCCTGAGGATTGCTGTCATCTGTCTTCCTTTCGTTTGCATGACGGACCACAGCGTACGGGGGGCGCGTATCGCGGCGATTTCCGGCCGGAAACGGTTTGTTGCCGGCTTGTATAATCCGCGCGAAGGAAAACGAACGAATGGATGCGGTGCGGGTGCTGGTGGTCGACGACGATCCTTCCGTCAGGCAGATGCTGGTGGAGTACCTCTCCTCGCACGGCTACGAGGTGTCGCAGGCGGCAGGCGGCGAAGCGATGAGGAGCGAGCTCGAGCGCAGCGTGCCCGCGGTGGTGCTGCTCGACATCGGCCTTCCGGGGGAAGACGGCCTGACGCTCGCGCGCTTCCTGCGCGAGCGCTACGACCTGGGGATCATCATGGTGACCGGGGCGGGCGACGTGGTGGACCGCGTCGCCGGGCTGGAAGTCGGCGCCGACGACTACGTCGCCAAGCCCTTCGACCCGCGCGAGCTGCGGGCGCGGCTGAAGAGCGTCCTGCGCCGCCTCGAGGGCAGGAGGGCGCCGCCGGCGCCGAAGGCCTCGCCGATCCGCGTCGGCCCCTGCTCGCTCGACCTGCGCTCGCGCCGGCTGTGCGGCGCGGACGGGGCGGAGATCCCGCTCACGGCGATGGAGTACGACCTGCTCAAGGCCTTCGTCGAGCACCCCAACCAGGTGCTCTCGCGCGACCGGCTTCTCACCCTGACGCGCAACCGGGAATGGGAGCCCTTCGACCGCTCGGTCGACATCCGTATCGCGCGCCTGCGGCGCAAGCTGGGCGACGACGCCGAGCGCCCGCAGGCGATCCGCACCGTGCGCGGCGCCGGCTACATGTTCGTGCCGCCCGAGAAGTAGCGCCTCTGTAACCGGCGTGTTTCAATCGTAGCCCCCGGGTAACCGCCCCCCCGGGCGCACCGGCCCCGGCCTACACTGGCGGCATGCTGCCGGAGTCGCACCTGCCCCAGATCCTCGGCGCCGCCATCGCGGTATCGCGACTGGACGGCGGCGACGTGTTCGAGCGGCTGTGCGCCAACCTGGCCCGCATCCTCGGCGTCGACGTCGCCTTCATCGCGGTCTACGCCGAGGGCGACCGCTCGCAGCTCTCCATGCTGGCGTTCCACCTCGACGGCAAGCCGCGCCGGCCCTTCTCCTACGCTATCGAGGGCACCCCATGCGCCGGGGTGGCGGGCGGCGAGTTCCGCTTCCTGGAGAAAGGCGCGCGCGGCCGGTTCCCGAAGAGCGACATGCTGGCGAAGCTCGGCGTCGAGAGCTACGCCGCCTACCCGCTCGCCGACAGCGCCGGGCAGACGCTCGGGCTGATCGGCGCGATGCACCGCGGCGCGCTCGCCAACGCCGAGCTCGCCGAGGCGGTGCTCAAGATCTTCGCCATGCGCGCCGCGGCGGAGCTCGAGCGCACGCGCTCGGAAGCGAGCTACCGCGCCATCTTCGAGGCGAGCGAGGACACCATCTTCGTGCACGACTGGGACAGCGGCGCGATCATCGAGTCGAGCCCCCACGCGCTCGACATGCACGGCTACCAAGAGCGCGCCGCCGCCCTGATGGAGCAGGCGAAGCGCCAGGCCTCGCCAGTGCGCTTCGAGTGGCGCGGGCGCCACCAGGACGGGCACCTGATGTGGCTCGAGGTCACGCTCAAGGCGGCGACCATCGCCGGCCGCCGGCGCATCCTCGCCTTCGTGCGCGAGGTCACCGAGCGCAAGGCCGCCGACGAGGCGCTGCGCGCGAGCGAGGCGCAGTACCGGGCGATCTTCAACGCCACCGCGGACTCGATGGTGCTGCGCGACGCCGCGTTCCGCGTGGTCGACGTCAATCCGGCCTACGAGGCGATGAGCGGCCGCCCGCGCGAAGAAGCGCTCGGCCGCGACGGCCTGACCATGAGCCCGCCCGAGCTGAACGAGTACGTGAAGGGGCTGCACGCCCGGGCGCTCGCGGGCGAGACCGTGATGTTCGAGGCCCGCGCCCGGCGCAAGGGCGGCGAGCCCTTCGACATCGAGACGCGCGGCGTGCCGATCCTGCACCAGGGCGTGCCGCACGTGCTCTACGTCGGGCGCGACATCACGGCGCGCAAGGGCGCCGAGCAGGCGCTACGCGCGAGCGAGGAGCAGTACCGGTCGATCTTCAACGCCACCGCCGACGCGCTGGTGCTGCGCGACGCCCATTTCCGCATCGTCGACGTCAATCCCGCCTACGAGCGCATGAGCGGGTTCCGGCGCGACGAGGTGATCGGCGCCGACCGCGTGCTCGCCAACCCGCCGGAGATGGACGAGCCGATCAAGGCGCTGCACTGCCGGGCACTTGCCGGCGAGCCGGTGATGCTGGAGACGGTGTTCAGGCGCAAGAACGGCGCCCTGGCGGACCTCGAGCTGCGCGGCGTGCCGATCCGCCACCGCGGCGAGCCGCACGTCCTGTACATCGGACGCGACATCAGCGAGCGCAAGCTCTCGGAGCAGGCGCTGCGCTCGAGCGAGGAGCAGTACCGCGCCATCTTCAACTCCACCACCGACGCCCTGGTGCTGCGCGACGCGGAGTTCCGCGTCGTCGACGTCAACCCGGCGTTCTGCGAGATGACCGGCTACGTGCGCGAGCAGGTGCTCGCCGCGCGGCATACCACCGCCAATCCGCTGCGGCTCGCCGAGACGCTGCGCGAGCTGCATCGCCGCGCCCTCGAGGGCGCGCCTGCGCACGCCGAGATCGACGGCATGCGCGTCGACGGCAAGCGCTTCGACCTGGAGGTGCGGGCGGTGCGCACCGGCCACCAGGGCCGGCCGCACGTGCTCTATATCGGCCGGGACATCAGCGAGCGCAAGGCGCTCGAGTCGCGGCTGCGCCAGGCGCAGAAGATGGAGGCGCTCGGGCAGCTCACCGGCGGCATCGCGCACGACTTCAACAACCTGCTCGCGAGCATCATGGGCTACGTGGTGCTGGCCGCCGAGCGCGAGGCCGCCGCGGCCGACCCCAAGCTCGGCTCGCACCTCGAGCAGGCGCTCGCCTCGTGCCGGCGCGCCCGCGACCTGATCCAGCAGATGCTCACCTTCAGCCGCGGCCAGCGCGGCATGCCGCGGGCCGTCGCGCTCGCGCCCGCGGTGAGCGACTCGCTCAAGCTGATGCGCTCCTCGCTGCCCTCGACGCTGGAGATCGCCACCGAGTTGGAGGCCCCCGCCGCGACGGTGATGCTCGACCCGGTGCAGCTCGACCAGATCCTGCTCAACCTGTCGATCAACGCGCGCGACGCCACCGCGGGAGTGGGCCGGGTCGAGGTGGCGGTGCGGCCGGCGGCGCTGGTGTCGAAAGCCACCTGCGCGAGCTGCCGCAAGCGCTTCAAGGGGGACTTCGTCGAGCTTTCGGTCGGCGACAGCGGCTCGGGCATCCCGCCGCAGGTCCTGGAGCGCATGTTCGAGCCGTTCTTCACCACCAAGGACGTCGGCAGGGGCAGCGGCATGGGGCTCGCCACGGTCCACGGCATCGTCCACGAGCACGGCGGGCACATCCTGGTCGAGACCACGCCCGGGCGCGGCAGCCGCTTCCGCATCCTGTTCCCGGCGTGCGGCCGCGGCGCCGCGGCCGCCGCCCGCGGCCCGCAGGCGCGCGCGTCGAGCCGCAGAGCGCCACTCAGCGGGCGCGTGCTGGTGGTCGACGACGAGGAATCGGTGGCGGAGTTCATGCGCGAGCTGCTCGAGAGCTGGGGGCTCAGCGCCAGCGCCGCCACCAGCCCGCTCGGCATCATGGAGCGCGTCTCGCGCCATCCCGACGCCTACGACCTGGTGATCCTCGATCAGACCATGCCCGGCATCACCGGGCTCAACCTGGCGCGCGAGCTGGCCGCGGCGCGGCCCGAGCTGCCGATCCTGCTCTACACCGGGCACAGCGAGCGCATCGGCCGCGCCGAGCTCGAGTCAGCCGGCGTGCGCGCGCTGCTGCACAAGCCGGTCGAGCCCGAGGCGCTGTACGGCCTGCTGCAGGCTCATCTCCCCGACGCTAGCGGCGCCGGGCGTGCCGCACCGACAGGAGGTGCAGACCTACGGTGAGCGCGGTAAGGGCGTAGAAGAACAGCGCCGGCCCGCTGTCGACGAAGATCCGGTGGTCGCCCTCGCTCAGGATGAGCGCGGTGCGGTACTGCCTCTCCAGCGTCTCTCCCAGCACCAGGCCGAGCACCACCGGGGCAATCGGGATGCGCAATCGCAGCAGCAGGTAGCCGAGCAGGCCCATTACGCCCATGAGGTAGACGTCGAAAGTCGAATTGCGGATCGCATAGGAGCCCAGGACGCACAGCACGACGATGCACACCGCCAGGAGGTGAGGCGGGACCTCCAGCACGCGCACGAACACGCGTATGCCCCAGAGCTGCACCGCCAGGACGAAGGCATAGGCGAGCACGATCGCCATGTAGAGCGCATAAATGGTCTCGATGTGGGTGCTGAACAGCATCGGCCCGGGCTGCAGGCCGTGGATCAGCAGGCCGCCCAGGATCACCGCGGTGGCGGGATCGCCGGGGATGCCGAGGGCGAGCAGCGGGATCATGGCGCCGCCGGTCACCGCGTTGTTGGCCGTCTCCGGCGCCACCACGCCGGAAAGCTCGCCCTCGCCGAAGCGCTCGCCGCGCCGGCTGAAGCGGCGCGCATGATCGTAGGCGAGAAAGGCGGCGATCGGCCCGCCGGTGCCCGGGATGGCGCCGATGCCGGTGCCGATGCCGGCGCAGCGCACCATCAGCCACAGGCGCTGGCGCAGCTGCGCCAGCGACGGCAGCCGCGCTCGCACGCCGTGCGGCACCCTGCGCGGCTCGCCGCGCCCGTGATCGAGGAACATGGCGATGACATGCGGCACGGCGAACAGGCCGATCATCGCCACCAGCAGATTGACGCCCTGCTGCAGCTGCACCGTGCCGAAGGTGAGCCGCGCCACGCCGTCGAGCTCGTCGAGCCCCACGATCATGAGCATCAGGCCGAGCACGCCGGCCACCAGGCCGCGCACCATCGAGCGCTCGGCCAGGCCGCAGATCGTCGACAGCCCGAACAGCACCAGCGCAAAGATCTCCGCCGGGCCGAAGCGGATGGCGAGCGCCGAGACCTGCTCGAGCAGCATCATCATCACGGCGAGGCTGAACAGCCCGCCGAAGGCCGACGCGATCACCGCGGCGCCGAGCGCCACCCCCGCCTGGCCGTTGCGCGCCATCGGATGACCGTCGAGCACGGTCGCGGCGGCCGAGGGCGTGCCCGGGATGCCGAGCAGGATCGCCGAGACCGAGCCCCCGGTCATGCCGCCGACGTAGATGCCCAGCAGCAGCGCCATCGCCGGCACGGCCGGCATGCCGAAGGTGAACGGCAGCATCAGCGCCAGCGCCATCGAGAACGTAAGCCCCGGAATGGAGCCGAAGAAAAGGCCCAGCACCGAGCCCAGCGCGGTGGCGGCGATGGCCTCCGGCTGGAGCGCGGCTATCAGAGCAGCCACCACCAGCTGCCGCGCGGCAGCGGCGTCTCGAGCAGCACCACGAAGACCAGCCAGCATACGGCGGTAACGCCGCCCGCCATCGACAGATTGAGCAGCCAGGCGCGCAGGCCGAGCAGACCGCGCATGGCGAGCAGGATTACGACCGGCGTGGCGGCGACGAAGCCGGCCTTCTCGAGCAGGAAGGCGTAGAGCATCAGCAGGCCGAACGTGCCGGCCGCGACCGCGGCCTCGCGGCGCGTCGGCGGCTCGATCTCCTGGGCCGGCGCGGCGCGACGCCGCGCGCTGCCAAAACCCGCCGCCGCCAGCATTACCCCCAGGACGAACAGCAGCACCCCGAGCAGGATCGGAAAGGCGCGCGGGCCGGGCTCGCCTTCCCCGCGCGCGCCCGGAATGTAGGCGAACGCCAGGCCGAGCCAGGCGAGCGCCAGGGCCGCGAGGCCGATGCCCAGCCAGCGGTCGAGGCGATCCAGGCGCATCGGGCTGCGCCCGCGCTTACTGCTTCTTCAGCCCTAGCTGCGACATCAGCCTGGCGATCGACTGGTCGTCGGCCGCGATCAGGCGGTCGAACTCGCCGGCAGGCAGGAACGCCGGCTCGAACCCGAGCCTGGCGGAGCGCTCCTTGAACGCCGGGCTTTCCACCACCTTGCGAATCGCGTCCTGCAGCTTGGCGATCGCGTCCTTGGGCGTGCCCCGCGGGGCGGCGACGCCGCGCCACATCACCACGTCGACGTCGTAGCCCTGCTCCTTCGCCGTCGGCACGTCGGGCATCACCGGGACCCGCTCGGTGCTGGTCACCGCGAGCACGCGCAGCTTGCCGGACTCGACATGGGGCTTGAACTGCGACGGCCACTGCAGGGCGGCATCGATGCGCCCGCCGAGCAGCTCGACCGGTGCGCTGCCCTTGCCGTAGGGCACGTACACCGCATCGATTCCCAGCTTGTCGAACAGCGCCGCCGACGCAAGATGGGTGAAGGAGCCGCGGCCCGAGATGCCCACTTTCATCTTCTGCTTCTTCGCCGCCGCGGCGAACTCCTGCAGCGACTTCCAGCCGGAGTCGACCCGCACCGCGAGCGCGGGCACTTCCATGCCCACGCGCGCCACCGCGTCGAACGCCCGGTAGTCGAAGTCCATGTTGCCGTTGTGGAACGCGGTGCTGATGGAGTTGGAGTTCCAGACGAGGTAATGGCCGTCGGCAGGCGTGGACTTGACGTGCGAGTAGCCCACCGCGCCGCCCGCGCCGGTGCGGCTCACGGCCGCCACCGGCGTCCCGAGCTCCTTCGCCATCGCGTCGGCGAGCAGCTGCGCGATGGTCGCGCTCGAGCCGCCGAACAGCACCGTCATCTCCACCGGCTGCCTGGGGAAATCGGCGCCCTGCGCGCCGAGCGGCGCCGCCCCCAGCACGGCGGCGGCGATGACACCGAGTATCGTTTTCATAGCTTCCTCCTCATGGTGAAAAGCAGGACTATTCCGCCAGAATCTCCTTCACCTCCACCCGCCGCCCCTCGCGCGCCGAGCGGATGCCGGCGAGCAGCACGGCGAGCGAGGCGCTCGAGCGCTCGCCGTCCATTTCCGGCCGGCCTGCGCCCCGCACGGCGTCCGCGAACTCTTCGAGCTCCTCGCGGATCGGGTCGTTCTTCTCGCAGCGCACCGGATCGGAGCGCTCAGCGCCGCGCTTGAGGAAGCGCAGGCCCTGGTGCAGGTCATAGTACGCGCTCGCCTCCTTGCCGTAGACGTTCATCAGGTAGTACTCGGAGGCCGAAGCGTAGCTCGCGTTGAGCGTGGAGAGCGCGCCGTTCTCGTGCTCGAGGATCAGGCTCGCGACGTCCGGGTTGTCCCCGGGCAGCACGAGCTGCGCTAGCCGGCCGCTCACCGCGGCGACCGGTCCGACCAGGTATTCCAGCACGTCGGTGTAGTGGATGCCGATCTGGAGCATCACCCCGCCGGGCATTCCCGCCGCGGTGTAGCGCCAGGAGGAGAGGTCGATCTTGCCCAGGCGATCGCGGCTGATGCTCGCTTCGGCGTTGACCAGTCTGCCGAACACGCCGGCGTCGATCTGCCCGCGCACCCAACGGAAGTGGCTTTCCCGGCGCCGCTGGTAGCCGAGGGCGAGCACCACGCCCGCCTTGCGGCAGGCCTGCGTGATGCCGCGCGCGTCGGCGATCGTGTTGGCGATCGGCTTGTCGAGGAACACGTGCTTGCCGGCCTGCGCCGCGGCGCGCGTGGTCTCGAGATGCGCGCCGTTCGGCGTCGTATTGATCACCGCTTCGATGCGCTCGTCCTTCAGGATCTCCTCGTAGCTCGAGGCCGCCCGGCAGCCGTATTTGTGCGCGAATGCGTCGCGCTTGTCCGCCGAGCGCGTGTAGCAGGACAGGATCTGGATCCGTCCGGAGCGCCTGATGGCATCGGCCAGCACGCCGGACCACCAGCCCATGCCCAGGCACGCCGCCCTGACCGGTTCCGGGGCCGCCATGGTCAAGCCTTGTAGCCGGCGCCGATGGCGTCGAGCGCCGCGCGCGCGAACTCATCGTCGAGCTCCCAGGTGGCGCCCGAGACGCCGATGCCGCCGACGCACTCGCCCTCGACGATGATCGGATAACCGCCTTCCATGGCGGTCCAGCGCTCGGCCCCCGCCGCGAGCGCAAGGCCGAGGGCGTGCATCGTGTCGAGCGGCTGCCCGGCGGCGCCCTTGGCCGTCGTCGGCCGCCGGTTCGAGGCGGCGCACACCGCCTTGGTGGTCGAGGAGTGGACGGTATGGAAGCGCCCCCCGTCCATGCGCTGGACGAGAAGCGGATGGCCGCCGGCGTCCACGATCGCGACGGCGATGGCGTGACCCGCCCCCTCGGCTGCGCGCGTCGCGGCGTCCATCATCTTCTTCGCGCCCGCGAGCGTCAGGCGCTTGCTGCCGGTCGTGTACACCGTGAACTCCTCCTCGAGGCAATTCTACTGCGGGCGGTAGAATTCGCGGCTTCCCATGAACGCGCTGCTCGCCTGGTACTTCGTGGCGGTCTGGGGCTCGGGCTACATCGCCACCAAGGTCGGCCTGCAGTACGCCCCGCCGTTCACTTTCCTCACCCTGCGCTTTCTCTTCGGGCTGCTGTGCCTCGCCCCGGTCGTGCTCCTCTGGAAGCCGAGGTGGCCCGCGAGCCGCGGCGAGCTCGCGCACCTCGCGCTCGCCGGGCTGCTGATGCACGCGGTGCAGCTCGGCGGCAGCCACTACGCCCAGTACCTCGGCATGTCGGCCGGGGTGACCGCGCTGATCATCTCGAGCCAGCCGCTGTTCACCGCCTTCGTCGCCTCGCGGTTCCTGAGCGAGCGGCTGCGGCCGGGCCAGTGGCTCGGCGTGGTCATCGGCCTGGGCGGCGTCGCGCTGGTGGTGTGGCACAAGATCGACGTGCGCGAAGTGACCCTGGGCAGCCTGCTCGGCACCGTCGTCGCCCTCGGCGGCGTCACCGCGGCGACGCTCTATCAGAGACACTTCTCGCCGAAAGCGGATCTCAAGGCGGCGGCGGTGGTGCAGTTCGCCGCCTCCGCCGCGGTGCTCGCCCCGCTCGCGGTGGCCGTGGAAGGCTTTCGAGTCGTGTTCTCGATCGAGCTCCTGCTGTCGATCGCGTTCCTGGTGATCTTCGCCTCGATCCTTGCCGTCAGCGTGCTCAACCACCTGATGCGCCAGGGCGAAGCGACGCGCGTCTCGAGCATGATGTACCTCCCCCCGGTGTTCGCGGTGGCGCTCGAGCTCTGGCTGTTCGGCGTGCTGCCCGGCGCGCTCACCACGGCCGGCATGGTGATCGCGTGTACCGGCGTGGCGATGACTGTCTGGAAACCGCGTTGGCGCTCCTCTACTTCGTAGCCCTCAACGCGCTCGGCCACCTCGCGTTCGTCGGGTGCCGGATGACGACCACGCTGTTCGCGCTGGAGCTGGGCGCCTCGGCGTTCACCGTCGGGCTGCTGATGTCGCTCTTCGCCCTGTTGCCGATGCTGCTCTCGGTGAGCGCCGGGCGGCTCGTCGACCGCGCCGGCCCGCGCCGCCCCCTGGCCGCCGGGCTCGCCGCGCTCGCCTGCGCGGCGACGTTGCCTTTTCTTTTTCCGAATTTAACAACCTTGTACCTTTCCAGCACGCTGCTCGGCACCGCGTTCATGGTGGTGCATATCGCGATGAACAGCGTGTTCGGCTCGCACGGCTCGCCCGAGCAGCGCGCGCTCAACTTCTCCTGGCTGGCGCTCGCGTTCTCGTTTTCCGGATCGCTGGCGCCGCTGTTCGCCGGCTACGCGATCGTCGAGCTCGGCCATGCCGGCGCCTTTCTCGTTCTGGGGCTGTTTCCGGTACTGGCGCTCGCCCTGCTCGCCGTGCACAGACGCCCCCTGCCCCGTCCCGAGCGCGCGCTGCGCGCGCGGCGCTCGGGCATCACCGATCTGCTGCGCGCGCCGGCGCTGCGCCGCACCCTGGTGGTCAGCGGCCTGCTCGCCATGGGATGGGACCTGTACGCCTTCCTGATGCCCCTTTACGGCACGCGCCTCGGCCTCGCCGCCACGACCATCGGCCTCATCATGTCGACCTTTGGCGCAGCGACCCTGGTAGTGCGCCTCGCCATGCCGCTGCTCGTGAGAAGGATCGACCCGTGGACCGTCATTGCCACCGCGCTCGGCGTCTCGGGCTCGGTGTACCTGCTGTTTCCCCTGGTCGCGGCCGCACCGGCGCTCATGGCGCTCTCCTTCCTGCTCGGGCTGGGGCTGGGATGCGCGCAGCCGGTCATCATGTCGCTGCTCTACGAGGCGTCGCCGCCCGGGCGCCAGGGCGAGGCCGTGGGCGTGCGCACCCTGATGCTGAATGCGAGCCACACCGTCATTCCGCTCGCCTGCGGCGCGATTTCCGCGACCCTCGGGATGGCGCCGGTGTTCGTCGTGCTGGCAGCAAGCCTGCTTGCCGCCAGCGGGCTCGCGGGCCGGCGCGCCGCCCGGCGGGCATGACGAATGTCCTCGTCGCAGGCCGGGCGGCCCCCTAAAATCCGCTGCGGGGGGAAAAGTCCAATAAGAACGATCGAAGCACCGCAGACGCTGCAGGCCCAGCAGGCGATCCGCCTCAGGCGGCTGTCGCTCGCGGCATTCGCCTATCTTCTGGCCCTGCTGCCGCTTTCTGCGGGCTACGCCTTCGGCTTCGTGCCGCTGGGCCCCGCGATCGCGATCGGCGCGACCGTCCTCGCGATGAACGCCGCCCTGTTCGCCGTTTTCCGCACCGGCCTGAACCTGCGCTTGCGCGACCCCAGCCTCACCAAGATCCAGCTCTACGTCGGCATCAGCGTGCTGATGTTCGCGCTCTACCACCTCGAGGCGGTGCGCGGGCTGTCGCTGAGCCTGTGCTTCCTGGTGTTCCTGTTCGGCGTGTTCCGCCTCAACACCCGCGAGTTCCTCACGCTCACGCTCTACACGCTTGCCGCGTACGCGCTGGTGGTCAACCTGCTGATGCACTTCAGGCCGCAGTCGGTGCCCTCCGTGCGGCAGGAGTGGCTGAACTGGCTGCTGCTCGCGGCGAGCCTGCCCTGGTTCGGCGTCGTCGGCGGCACGATGAGCGCCCTGCGCGAGCGCCTCGCCGCCCGCAACCAGGAGCTGCGCGAGGCGGTCGCCACGATCCACGCCATGGCGACGCGCGACGAGGTGACCGGATTGTGCAACCGCGCCTTCTTCATCGAAAGCCTGCGCCACGCCCTGGCGCAGGCCGAGCGCCACGACCGCAGCCTGGCGCTGCTGTTCATCGATGCCGACCGCTTCAAGACCATCAACGACTCGCTGGGGCACGCTGCCGGCGATCGCGTGCTGCGCGAGATCGGCTCCCGCATCGCGGGCTGCGTGCGCGCGAGCGACATCGTGGCCCGCCTCGGCGGCGACGAGTTCGTGGTGCTGATCGAGGACTTCGGCAGCCGCGACGCGGTCTGCGAGCTGGCGGAGAAGATCGTGCTCGCGGTGAGCCGGCCCTGCGAGGTCGAAGGCGACGCGCTCGCCCTCTCGGTGAGCGTCGGGGTGGCGATCGCGCCGCAGGACGGCGCCGACCGGCACCAGCTGATGCGCAACGCCGACATCGCCATGTACCGGGCCAAGGCGCAGGGCCGCAACGGCTACCGCTTCTACGGCCTGCAGACGGACCGCTCGGCCGCTTGACGCCGGCCTGCCCGCTCGCCGAAGATCGCCCGAAAGGATCTCCCATGCGACGGGTTCACCTCACCCAGTTCCTGATCGAGCGCCAGCGCGAGAAGAAGATCAACGCCGACCTCAGGCTGCTGATCGAGACCATCGCGCGCGCCTGCAAGGCGATCAGCACCCGAGTCAACAAGGGCCCGCTCGCCGAAGGCCTGGGGAACGCCGCGACCCACAACGTGCACGGCGAGGCGCAGAAGAAGCTCGACATGCTCTCCAACGAGATCCTGCTGCTCGCCAACGAGTGGGGCGGCAACCTCGCCGCGCTCGCCTCCGAGGAGATGGAGGAGCCGAGCCCCATCCCGACGCATTACCCGCGCGGCGAGTACCTGCTGCTGTTCGATCCGCTCGACGGCTCCTCCAACATCGACGTCAACATCTCGGTCGGAACCATCTTTTCGGTCCTGCGCTGCCCGAAGACCGCCGAAGGGAAGATGTGCGAGCCGGATGAGGCCGCCTTCCTGCAGCCCGGCCGCACCCAGGTCGCGGCCGGCTTCGCGGTCTACGGGCCGACCACGCTGCTGGTGCTCACGGTCGGCGACGGCGTATACGGCTTCACGCTGGATCGCGAGAGCTACACCTTCACCCTGACGCATCCGGACATCCGGGTGCCCGAGGACACCCAGGAGTTCGCGATCAACATGTCGAACATGCGGCGCTGGGAGCCGCCGGTGAAGCGCTACATCGAGGAGTGCCTGGCGGGGCAGGACGGGCCGCGCGGCAAGGACTTCAACATGCGCTGGGTGGCCTCGATGGTGGCCGACGTGTTCCGGGTGCTCTCGCGCGGCGGCATCTTCATGTACCCGCGCGACTCGAAGAACACCGAGGGCCGGCTGCGCCTGATGTACGAGGCGAATCCCATGGCGCTGATCATCGAGCAGGCCGGCGGCGCGGCGACCGACGGCCGCCAGCGCATCCTCGACATCCAGCCGAAGCGGCTGCACCAGCGCATCGCGGTGATCCTGGGCTCGAAGAACGAGGTTGAGCGCGCCACCGCGTACCACGCCAACTGAGGACGCGGCCGTATTTGTCTACAGGCGCTGCCATGGGCTTGCGCTCCAACGTCCGCGATCAGCCGCCGCCATTTGCGGTCGGCTGCATCGCGTGGTTAGATTCCGATGATTTCATTAAGGCCCTCCACGACCTGCGCAATTTCCTCGGGTGAAGCGCGGCCCAGCCTTGCCCCGATGCGTTCTACCGCAAGAGTGCGAATCTGGCTGACCTTGACCCACGAACGTTTCGGCAGCTTCGCCGCTTGAAGCTCGACAGTGAGCGGGAAACCGGCGCGCTGAGGCTGGCTCGTCAGTGCCACCGCGATGACCGTACCCGAGCGTTCATTGAATACGTCATGGCTCAGCACCAGCACCGGACGCAAGCCCGCCTGTTCGCGACCGCGAACCGGGTTAAGGTCGGCCCACCGAATCTCGGCCCTCAGTATTCGGGCCAAGCGTCGAGCTCCTGCCCCCAGCCTTCTTCCGCGAGCGCCTTCTCAAATTTGGGGTCGAGCTTTGCGCATTCGGCGGCCAGACGGCCGCGTTCCATACGCGCGAGCTTCTCGGCCACGGCTGACTGAATTGCCCGGCTGCGGTTGGGAAAAACCTTCTTCGCCACCAGACCGTCAACACGCTCCAGCGTTTCACTGTCGATGGTAATGGCAACTTTGATACTGC
>DATKAX010000052.1:0-9948 GCA_035514595.1 Burkholderiales bacterium | reverse complement strand
ATGCCGTTCTTGGCCAGCGTCTGGTCGCCTTCCTTCTCGCGCGCCCTGGACATTTCCCAGCCGCGCTTCTCGGCAGCGGCGGCGGCCTTGGTGAGCGCGCCTTGCTGGTCTTTCGGCAGCCGCGCAAAGCCGCGCTGGTTCGCCACCACCGCGTTCTTCGGGTGCATGGCGCTCGTCCTGTAGTAGTTCTTCACGAACTCCCAGGCCTTGGTGGACGTCCCGGTGGCCGACGAGGTGATCATCGCGTGCACCGCGCCGGTGGCGAACATCTGCGGCACCTCGGGCACCTGGATCACCGTGGGGCTCGCCCCCAAGAGCTCCGCCAGGCGCGCGGTCAGCGGGCTGTAGGTGCGAAACTTCGTGCCCTTCAGGTCACCGATCGACTTCAGCGGCTCCTTGGTGTAGATGCCCTGGCCGGGCCAGGCCACCGAGTACAGCAGCCGCAGGCCGCGCCCCTGGAGCTTCTTCTCGAGCAGCGGCCTTTGCGCCTCGTAAAGCTTCCACGCCGCGTCGTAGCCCGAGGCGAGGAACGGCACGTTGTCGGCGTTGAACACCGGCTCCTCGTTGCCGAACTGCCCGAGCAGGAACTCCGCGATGTTCACCTGCCCGGTGGACACCGCGCGCAGCATGTCCGGGTGCTTGATCAGCGAGCCGTTGGAGTGCACCACGATCTCGAGCTTGCCCCCGGTCGCCTTGGCCACGTCCTCCACGAACGCCTTCACGTTGCGGGTGTGGAACTCCCCGTCCGAGTACGGCGTGGGCATGTCCCACTTGGTCTGCGCCTGCGCCCCGGCCGCAAACAGCGACGCGGCGGCAGCGGCGATGAAAGTTCTGCGGGTGACCATCGCTCCTCCTGTGAAATGAGCCGGAATCTTAGCCTAGTATTTCCTGCACCACGAGGCTCGCGAGCGCGAGGCTCGCGGTCAGCCCCGGCGACTCGATCCCGAAGAGGTGCGCGAGGCCCGGGACGCCGTGCGCGCGCGGGCCCTGGATCTCGAAATCCGGCGCCGGCTCGCCCGGGCCGGCGGTTTTGGGCCGGATGCCGGCATAGCCGGGCGCGAGCGCGCCGTCGGGAAGCCCCGGCCAGTAGCGGCGGATCGCGGCGTAGAAGCGCTCGGCACGCGCCGGGTCGACGCCGTAGTCGATGCGCTCGACCCACTCCACGTCCGGGCCGAAGCGCGCCTGCCCGGCGAGGTCGAGCGTCACGTGCACCCCCAGCCCGCCGGGCTCGGGCACCGGGTAGACCAGGCGCGTGAACGGCGCTCGCCCTGCAAGGGAATAATAGTTTCCTTTGGCGTAGAGCTCGCGTGGCGCCAGCTTTTGCTCATAACCCCGGATAAGCTTCGCCACGCTGGGCGCCCGCAAGCCCGCGCTGTTCACCAGAACGGGAGCGAAAACCGGCTCGGCGTTTGCGACCTCGAGCTCGAAGCCGCCCGGCCGCACGGCCGCCCCGAGGAATCGGCTCCTGAGCGCGAGCATCGCGCCATGGCGCTCGGCGTCGCCGAGATAGGCGAGCATCAGCGCGTGGCTGTCGACGATGCCGGTGGAAGGCGAATCCAGCGCCGCGACGCAGGCGAGCTCCGGCTCCAGGGCGAGCGCCTGCGCGCGGCCGAGGTCGACGACGTCGGTCACGCCGTTTGCATGCGCTTTTGCCTTTATCAGTTCAAGTTGTTTAATTTGGGCCTTGTCCGTGGCCACGATCAGTTTCCCGCAGCGGCGGTGCGGCACGCCGTGGGCCTCGCAGTACTCGTAAAGCAGCGCTTTGCCGGCGACGCAGCTTCGCGCCTTGAGCGATCCCTTCGGGTAGTAGATGCCGGCGTGGATCACCTCGGAGTTGCGCGAGCTGGTGTGCGTGCCGATGGCATCCTCGGCCTCCAGGATTACCACCTCGCGGCCGGACATGGCGAGCGCGCGCGCCACCGCCAGGCCGACCACGCCGGCGCCGAGCACGACCGCGTCAAGTCTTTCCATGCAGGAAGACGCGGTGCACCGCGAACGCGCACAGCCCGGCGAAGGCCGCCATGCTCGCCATCGGCCGCGCCGTGCCGTCGTAGGCGGCGCCCAGCGCGGTGCTGACCAGCGCGCCCGCGGTGAAGCCGATGGCGCCGATGAGCGAGGAGGCGGCGCCGGCGAAGGCGGGAAACGGCGAGAGCGCCGCCGCGGTCGCGTTCGGCACGATGAGCGCGGTGCCGAAAAGAAATGCCGTGAACGGCGCCACCACGGCGAGCCAGTGGCCGACGCCGGCCCAGGCAAGCGCCGCGGCGGCGGCGCCTGCGGCGAGCATCAGCGCCGCGCCCGCGGCGAGCAGCCTCGGGATGCCGGCGCGCAGCACCAGCCGCGCGCTCGCCCAGGCCCCGGCGATCTGCCCGAGCATCACCGCCGCGAACATCAGCCCGTACTCGGCGGCCGACACCCCCAGGCCGCCGATCAGCGTGAACGCCGAGTTCGAGACCCACGCCAGGATGCCGATGTGCGAGCACAGCACCAGCAGGAACGGCGCGATGAAGCGCCGCTCGCCGAGGACGGTCGCGAAGGTGCGCGCGATGTGCAGCGGATGCATCGAGCGGCGCTCGGCCGGCGCAGTCTCGGCGAGGCGCGCGCTCACGGCGACGAGCAGCGCTGCGGCAACGCCCGCCATGCACCAGAACACGGCGCGCCAGCCGCCGGCCTCGGTGAGCAGCGCCCCGGCAAGCGGCGCCGAGATCGGCACCAGGCTGAACACGACCGTGACGCTGGAAAGCAGCCGCGCCGCCTTCTCGTGCGCATAGAGATCGCGGATGATCGAGCGCGTCACCACCGCGCCGCTCGACATGGCGAAGCCCTGCACCAGGCGCGAAGCCGCGACGCCCGCCACCGACTCGGCTAGCACCGCGGCGACCGAAGAGGCGAGCATGACGGCGAGCCCGGCGAGCAGCACCGGCCTGCGCCCGTAGCGGTCCGAGAGCGGGCCCCAGGCGAGCTGCCCGGCGGCGAGCCCGACGAAGTAGGCGGTAAGCGTGAACTGACCGGCGTCGACCTGCGCCCCGAGCGAGGCGGCGAGCGCCGGCAGCGCCGGCACGTAGAGGTCGGTCCCCAGGGCCGGCAGCGCGATCAGCGCGGCGAGCAGCACCGTGAACCCCGGGGAAGTCGGCTTGTTATTCAAGATAGGATTCGATTCTAATGGCTGCGTCCCGGTGGCAGTTCTGGATCGACCGCGGCGGCACGTTCACCGACCTGGTCGCGCGCCGCCCCGACGGCGAGCTCGTCACGCACAAGCTGCTTTCGGACAACCCGGAGCGCTACCGCGACGCGGCGCTCGCCGGGATCCGCCAGGTGCTCGGCCTGAAAGAGGGCGAGGCGATCGCGCCCG
Organism: Burkholderiales bacterium; assembly: GCA_035514595.1. GTDB lineage: Bacteria > Pseudomonadota > Gammaproteobacteria > Burkholderiales > SG8-39 > SCGC-AG-212-J23. The sequence goes on along the minus strand of DATKAX010000052.1, from coordinate 6,599 downwards.
GTACGATCGAGGCGGTCAAGATGGGCACTACGGTGGCGACCAACGCGCTGCTCGAGCGCCGCGGCGAGCCGACGGCGCTTTTCATCACCCGGGGCTTCCGCGACGCGCTGCGCATCGCCTACCAGAACCGGCCGCACCTCTTCAAGCGCCACATCGTGCTGCCGGAGATGCTGTATTCGAAGGTGGTCGAGGTGGAGGAGCGCATCGGTGCCCGGGGGGAGGTGGTTCTGCCCCTGGATTCCGACAAGACCGATAGGGATCTGAGAGAGATATACCGAGAAGGCTTTCGCTCGGTCGCGATCGTGTTCATGCACGCCTATCGCCATCCTGAGCACGAGGTACGGGTCGAGGAGATCGCGAAGCGCGTGGGCTTTACGCAGGTATCGGTCTCGCACCGCGTGAGCCCGCTCATGAAGCTCGTCGGGCGCGGCGACACCACCGTGGTGGACGCGTACCTCTCGCCGATCCTGCGGCGCTACGTCGAGCAGGTGGCCGCCGAGCTCGAGGGCGTGCGGCTGCTCTTCATGCAGTCGAACGGCGGGCTCGCCGACGCGCGCCGCTTCCAGGGCAAGGACGCGATCCTCTCGGGCCCGGCGGGCGGCATCGTCGGCGCGGTGCGCACCTCGGCTGCGGCCGGGTTCGAGCGCATCATCGGCTTCGACATGGGCGGCACCTCGACCGACGTGTCGCACTATGCCGGAGAGCTCGAGCGCGAGCTCGAGACGCGGGTGGCGGGGGTGCGCATGCGCGCGCCGATGATGAGCATCCATACCGTGGCGGCGGGCGGCGGCTCGATCCTTCATTTCGACGGCGCGCGCTACCGCGTCGGGCCGGATTCCGCGGCGGCGAATCCCGGTCCCGCCTGCTACCGCCGCGGCGGGCCGCTCACCGTGACCGACGCCAACGTGATGCTCGGCAGGATCCAGCCGGACTACTTCCCGCGCGTGTTCGGCCCCGACGGCGCGCAGCGGCTCGATCGGGAAGTCGTTGAACACAAGTTTTCCCTGCTGAAGAACGAAATCGACGACGGACGCTCGGCGCAGCAGGTCGCCGAAGGCTTCATCGACATCGCGGTCGGCAACATGGCGAACGCCATCAAGCACATCTCGGTGCAGCGCGGCCACGACGTCACCGCGTACACGCTGTGCTGCTTCGGCGGCGCGGCCGGCCAGCACGCCTGCCGCGTCGCCGACGCGCTCGCCATGACGCGCGTGTTCATCCATCCGCTCGCCGGCGTGCTCTCGGCCTACGGCATGGGGCTCGCCGACCAGGCCGCGATGCGCCAGCGCTCGCTCGAGACGAAGCTCGACGCGCATTCGCTGGAGGACGTGGGCCGGGCCTGCGACGCGCTCGCCGCCGAAGCGCGCGAGGAGCTGCGCCTGCAGGGCGTCGCCGCCGACCGCGTGCGCGTGACGCGGCGCGCGCACCTCAAGTACGAGGGCACCGACACCGCGCTCGCCGTCGAGCTCGGGCCGATCGAGGACCTGGTGGCGCGCTTCGAGGCCGCCTACCGCAAGCAGTTCTCGTTCCTCATGCGCGGCAAGCCGCTCGTGGTCGAGGCGGTCGCGGTCGAGGCGATCGCACTGGGCGAGGTGTTCAAGGAAAAGCCGCTCGAGGCCCGAACGCCTGGAACCGCGGTCGAGACGGTGCGCATGTTCAGCGGCGGTGCCTGGCATGCGACGCCGCTCTACCGGCGCGAGGCGCTCGCCCCGGGGCAGGTGCTGGAAGGCCCGGCGATCATCGCCGAGGCGAACGCCACCACCGTGGTCGAGCGCGAATGGCGCGCAACGGTAACGGCTCTCAACCATCTCCTTCTCGAGAGAATCTCCACACGGAAAACAAAACCCGCTATCGGCACCGAGGTCGACCCGGTGCGCCTGGAGATCTTCAACAGTCTCTTCATGTCGATCGCCGAGCAGATGGGGCTGCGGCTGCAGAACACCGCCTACTCGGTGAACATCAAGGAGCGGCTGGACTTCTCCTGCGCGCTGTTCGACGCCGAAGGCAACCTGATCGCCAACGCGCCGCACATGCCGGTGCACCTGGGCTCCATGGGCGAGTCGGTGAAGACCGTGATCCGCGAAAACGCCGGAACGATGAAACCGGGCAACGTCTACGTGCTGAACGCCCCCTACAACGGCGGCACGCATCTGCCCGACGTTACCGTCATTACCCCCGTATGGAAACATCGCGAGAAGGATGCTTCGAACAACGAGATCCTGTTTTACGTCGGCTCGCGGGGCCATCACGCCGACATCGGCGGCATCACGCCCGGGTCGATGCCGCCGGGCTCGACCAGCGTCGAGGAGGAGGGCGTGCTGATCGACAACTTCCTGCTGGTCGAGGAAGGCCGCTGGCGGGAGAAGGAGACCGCGGCGCTGCTCGCCTCCGGCCGCTACCCGGCGCGCAACCCGCAGCAGAACATCGCCGACCTGCAGGCGCAGGTCGCGGCCAACGAGAAGGGCGTGCAGGAGCTCGGCCGCATGGTGGAGCACTTCGGCCTCGACGTGGTGCGTGCCTACATGGGCCACGTGCAGGCGAACGCCGAGGAGTCGGTGCGCCGCGTGATCGAGGTGCTGAAGGACGGCAGCTTCGATCTGGCGCTGGATAACGGCGCGGTGATACGGGTGAGGATCTCGATCGGAAAGGACCGCAGGAGCGCGATCCTCGACTTCACCGGCACCAGCGCCCAGCTGCCGAACAACTTCAACGCCCCGGCGGCGGTGTGCATGGCGGCGGTGCTGTACGTGTTCCGCACGCTGGTCGACGACGACATCCCGCTCAACGCCGGCTGCCTGAAGCCGCTCGAGGTGCGCATTCCGGAGGCGAGCATGCTGCGGCCGCGCTACCCCGCGGCGGTGGTCGCGGGCAACGTGGAGACCTCGATGTGCATCACCGACGCGCTCTATGGCGCGCTCGGCGTGCTCGCCTGCTCGCAGGGCACCATGAACAATTTCACTTTCGGCAACGCGCACTACCAGTACTACGAGACCGTGGCCGGCGGCTCGGGCGCAGGTCCGGACTTCGATGGCGCCGACGTGGTGCAGACGCACATGACCAACTCGCGCCTCACCGACCCCGAGGTGCTGGAATGGCGCTTCCCGGTGCGGCTCGAGAGCTTCGAGGTGCGCAAGGGCTCGGGCGGGCGCGGGCGCTGGCGCGGCGGCGACGGCGCAGTGCGCTGCATCCGGTTCCTCGAGCCGATGACCGCGGCGATCCTTTCCGGGCATCGCCGGGTGCCGCCGCATGGGTTGGCCGGCGGCGGGCCGGGCCTGGCGGGGCGGAATTACGTGATTCGCGCCGACGGCAGCCGCACCGAGCTCGGGCCCTACGATCAGACCGAGATGGCGGCCAATGATCAGTTTGTGATCGAGTCGCCGGGCGGCGGGGGATATGGAGAGCCCGCCTAATATAATAGCCGGGGCCAAGAATGAATCCGACCGCCATCTACTCGAAGTCGGGCAAGGGAGTTCAGGAGTCTTCGGGAAAGACGAGCCTGCTCAAGCGCCCTGACCGCGCGGTGCTGTCGGCGATCGACGGCCGGGCGACGCTTGCCGACGTGGCGCAGAAGGTCGGCAAGAGCTTCGACCCCGAGTTCCAGCAGCTTATCAGGCAGCTCGACAAGGACGGCTTCATTCGCGAGGTATCGGCCGGCGCGGCGGCGCGACCGGCAGCCGCGTCCAAGCGGCCGGCAGCCGCGCCGAAGCCGGCCGCCAAGGGCTCGGACGCCAAGACCGATCTCGATTTCAGCTCGCTGTTCCCGCCTTCGAAGCCGGCCGCCTCGACGCAACCGCCGGCCGGTCCCGCGCCCGCGACGCCGTCCGTGCCGCCGAAGGAGCAGGAGTCGGCGCTTTTCAAGGCGCGCCAGGCGGCCGAGGCGAAGGCCCAGGCCGAGCGCGAGCGCGCGCGCCTCGAGGCCGAAGCCAAGGTGCGCGCCGCGACCGAGGAGAGGCTGCGCCTCGAGGCGGAGGGGAAAATCAAGGCGGCGCGCGAGGAAGCCGAGCGCCTGCGCAAGGAGGCCGAGCGCCAGGCGAGAGAGGAAGCCGAGCGCCTGCGCCGGGAGGCGGAGGACCACGCGCGCCAGGTGCGCGAGGAGGCCGAGCGCCAGGCGAGAGAGGAGGCCGAGCGCCTGCGCCGGCAGTTCGAGGAGGAGCGCCGCCAGCTCGAGGAGGAGCGCAGGCGCCGCGAGGAAGAGGACCGCAGGGAGCAGGAAGAGCGCGCGGCGCGGCGCCGGCGCGAGCAGGAGGAGGAGGAGCGCGAGCGCGCGCAGCGCGAAGCGCGGCGCAAGAAAGAGCTCGAGGAGGAAGCAAGCCGCGCGAAGCCGCAGCCGGTGCCGGACCTCGACTTCTCGTCGCAGGCCGAGCCGCAGCCAGCGGCACCGGCGCCGCCGACCGGCGGCTTCGCCGACAATCTGCTGGCCGATCTCGATGCCTTCACCACCCGCGAGGAGGACGAGCGCAAAGCGGAGGCGGAAGCCCAAGCCAAGGCGAAGGCGCAAGCGCAGGCCGAGCGCGAGCGCGAGGAGGCGGCGCGCCGCGAGAAGGAGGAAGCCGAGCGGCGCCGGCAGGAGCGCGCGGCCCAGCGACAGCGAGAGGAAGAGCAATCCCGCGCGAGCGAGGAGACGGCCCAGGCGAGGATGCGCGAGGAGGAGGAGCGCCGCAGGCAGGAGGCCGAACAGCGCAAGCGCAAGGCGAAGGAGGAAGATGCGCGCGCGGCGCGGGCGGCGAAGCGCGGCAGCGAGGTTCCGGCCGCGGACGCCGAGCTGATGGCGGCCAGGCAGCGCGCGGCGAGGCAGATGGCGTCCGCGAAGCCGCACCGGCGCAGGTCGTGGAGCAAGTCGATCGCCGGCGTGCTCGCCGTGCTGCTCGCCGTGGCGCTCGCCGTGGCCCACGTGATGCCGATCCATGTGCAGGACTACGAGCGCGCCGCCACCGAAGCGCTCGGCCGGCCGGTCAGGATCGGCTCGGGCCGCTTCTGGCTGTTCACCGGCCTGCAGCTGCGCTTCGAGAACGTGAGCGCGGGCGAGGGCATCCGCGCGGCGCGGGTGATCGCGCATCCGAGCATCTTCTCTTTGCACCAGGACCGCAAGACGTTCAGCCTGGTGGAGGTCGAAGGGCTGACGCTGCCGCAGGAAGCGCTCGGCGACGCCTTGTTCGCCAGGCTGAGGAGCGACCGCTTCCGGGTCTCGCGGATCGAGGTGCGGCGGCTCCAGCTGCCCGGGGCGCTGCCGCTGCCCAGCGGCCTGGAGGCAGAGCTCTCGCTCGGGACCGGCGGCAACGTGCGCGCGGCGACGGTGCGCGGCCCGGAAGGCCTGGTGGCGCGGCTCTCGCCGAGGGACGCCGCGCTCGAGTTCGACCTGAGCGCGGCGAGCTTCACGCTGCCGGTCGCGCCCGAGGTGTCGCTCAGCCAGTTCGCCATGAAGGGCACGGCGACCCGCGAGGGCATGCGCATCACGGAATGGGACGGCGCGCTGCTGAACGGCACGCTCTCGGGCACCGCAGCCGTGCGCTGGGGCCGGAGCTGGAGCGTCGAGGGCGTGATCACGGCGCGCGGCATCAACGCCGCGGTGTTCGCGCCGGCGCTGCTCTCTGACGGGCGGGCCGAAGGCACCGGGAGGTTCTCGATGAGCGGCGCCGAGCCGGCCAAGCTCGGTTCGTCCGGGCGCATCGAGGGCAGCTTCGCGGTGGGCCGCGGCGTGCTCGGCAGCTTCGACCTGTCGCGGGCGATCCAGACCGGGGGCCGCCAGGCGCAGGGCAGGACCCAGTTCGCCGAGATGAGCGGCCACGCGACCTACGAGCATGGTGCCGTCGCGCTGCGCAACGTCAGCATCGGCGCCGGGGCGCTCAGCGCCGGCGCCAGCGCCGACATCGCGGCGAGCGGCGCGCTGTCGGGGCGCATCGTCGCCGATGTCAGGACCGCGACGCAGACGCTGCGCGCGACGCTGGTCCTCGGCGGCACCGTGAAGGAGCCGCAGGTCAGGAACTAGTGCCCCCTATCCTCCAGCTCCGGGGCCCTCGCGCCCTGTCGGCGTTCCGCCTCGCCAAGCTGCTCGCGTCGCTGCAGAAAGTCGATCCCGGCATCCGCTCGGTGGCGGCCGAGTTCCGCCACTTCGTCGAGCTCGAGCGCCCGCTGGAGGCGGCCGGGCGCGGCCTGCTGGAGCGCCTGCTCGATTACGGTGCGCCTGCGGGGCCGGGGCAGGGCGCGCTGTACCTCGCCGTGCCCCGCTTCGGCACGATCTCGCCCTGGTCCTCCAAGGCGACCGACATCGCGCGCAACTGCGGGCTGCAGGCGGTGAAGCGCATCGAGCGGGGGAGCGTGTTTCTCGTTTCCGGGACCGACCCGGCGAAAGACATCACCCCGCTGCTGCACGACCGGATGACCGAGACGGTGCTGCGCTCGTTCGACGAGGCGGCGCGGCTGTTCGAGCATGTGCCGCCGCGGCCGCTGCAGGCCATCCCGGTCTCGAAGCTCGGCGAGGCGAACGCGATCCTCGGGCTCGCGCTGAGCGCCGACGAGATCGAGTACCTGGAGCGCGCCTATCGCGGCCTGGGCCGCGATCCGACCGATGCCGAGCTCACCATGTTCGCCCAGGCGAACTC
>DATKAX010000051.1:0-7705 GCA_035514595.1 Burkholderiales bacterium | reverse complement strand
CCCGTCACCTCGAGAAGGTTCTCGGAGATCAGCCGCTTGAGCGCCTCGCGGACCGGCGTGCGGCTCACCTTGAGGGCCTCGGCGAGCTCGGTCTCGGATACCGTCTGCCGAGGCCGCAGCACCCCGCCGGCGATCATTTTCCGGATCGCTTCGTAAGCCTGCTCATACAAGGGACGGCGGTCCAGCTCAGCAGCGGCTTCCGGAGTTTTCATAGCGATATACTGATCTGTATACAATCTACCATACGATCCAGTGGAGGGCTATTGCGATGCCGTTTGTCGAGTCGAAGGGCGCCAGGATTTTCTATGACGTGATCGACAGGACGGCGCCCTGGTGCGCCGAGCCGGAAACCGTCGTTTTCAACCACGGCATCGGCATCGATCACCGGATGTGGACGAAATGGATCCCCGCGCTGATCGACGGTTACCGGCTTGTGCTTCTCGATATGCGCGGCTTCGGGTTCTCGAGCGTTCCCCCCGCCGACGCTGCATGGAGCATGGATCTCCTGGCGGGCGACCTGTTCGCCGTGGCGCGAGCCGCGGGCGCCGGGCGCTTTCACTTTGTCGGTGAATCGATGGGCGGAACGGTCGGGCTTTGCAGCTATTTCCATGATCCCAAGTCGATCCGCACGATTACCGTGAGCAACGGCGCCCATATCGGCGCAACGCTCAAGAATCTGAACGACTGGCGCGATGTCATCAGGGACCGGGGCATGACGGGCTGGTCCGCGATGATGACGCAGCACCGCTTCTACGACGATGGCCTCGAGGCAGCGGAACGGGCGTGGTTCAGTCGCGCACAGGAAGCATGTTCTGCGGATTCGTGCCTGAATGCGCTCGGCGTGCTGCGCGGCGTCGATCTTACGGCGAAGCTGTCGGAAATCCCGGTGCCCGTATTGTTGCTCCACGGCGACTCCAGCCCCTTCATTCCGGCTTCGATAACCGCGGACTTGCATGCCGGCCTGCCCGATTCCGAAATGCAGATCTTCCGCCATGCCAAGCATGGCCTGCCGTTGTCGCACGGGGCGCAGTGCAGCCAGGCGCTGCGCGCGTTTCTCGACCGGCGCACGTCGCGGCATTGATGCGCCCTCAGAAGGCGAAAAGCGACATTCCGCCGTCGACTCCCACGATCTGCCCGGTGACGTAGCGGGCTGCGGGAGATGCGAGGAACGCGACCAGTCGCGCCACGTCCTGCGGCTCGCCGAAGCAGCCGGCCGGAATGTGCGCCTCGGCAAAGCGCCGGCGCGCTTCGTCGGAGGGGTACAGGCGGGCGATCTGCTCGCTCATGATGCGGCCGGGACCCACGCAATTCACGGTGATTCCGTGCCGCGCCACGTCGCGCGACAGGCCCTTCGCCCAGCCATACAGCGCGCCGTTCGCAGCCACGGCGGCGTTGGTCGTCGCCGGCTCGCTCGAGCCGGTGATGTTAATGATGCGCCCATAGCCGCGCGCGATCATGTCGGGCAGGACCGCTTCCGCCAGGCGCCGGGCGGCGGCGAACTTGAGCTCCATGGCTTCGCTCCAGACGCGCTCGGGCGCCCCCGGCCCGACCGCGCCGGAGCGGCCGGCGTTGTTCACCACCACGTCGATGCCGCCGAACGCGTCGAGCGCCGCGGAGCGGATTGCCGCCGGCGCGCCCGCCGCGGTGACGTCCAGGGCGAGCGGCAGCGGGCGCGGCTCGCCGCGGCGCTCGATATCGTCCGCGAGCTCGCCGAGCAACGCGCCGCGGCGCGCGACCGCCACGACCCTGGCGCCCTCCGCCGCGAGGCAGGAGACGATGCCGCGGCCGATGCCTGCGCTCGCGCCGGTGACGATGCACACCCGGGCGGCGAGCTCCAGGTTCACGAGCTCGCCTCGCCGGCGTCGAGACCGAGCAGGCGGCGCGCGTTGTCGCGCATGACCAGGCCGAGCACCTCGGGGCGGAAGGGGAGCGCGTGCATGAAGCGCACCGCGTCCTCGAGGGCGCTGAACGGGTAGGCGGAGCCGAACAGGAAGCGCCGGGCCATGAAGCCGTTGGCCGCCGCCACGTAGTCGCGCGCCCCCGGCACCATCGGGTTGAGGTAGACGTCGGGCGACAGCCAGAGGTTCGAACGGCGGTAGCAGACGTGGATGATCTCGCAGACCCACGGCCAGTTGCCGTGGCCCGCGACGATCCTGAGGCCGGGAAAGTCGCGCGCCACGCGATCGATGTGCTCGGGCGAGGAAAACGTCGGATCCGGTCCGGCGTTGCCGCCGCTCATCAGCAGCACCACGATGTCCCGCTCCTCGCAGCGCGCATAGAGCGGGTAGAGGCGGGCATCGTCGAGGTGCCAGGGATCGGGATACAGGCCCGGCTCGAGCGAGACGCCCTTGAATCCCGGCCCCGTCGCAGCATCGATCTCGGCGAGCGCCCGATGCCGGTCGCTCGCGTCGATCCCGGCGAAGGCGACGAAGCGCCCGGGATGGCGCGCGACGATCGCGCGCAGGTCGTCGTTGGGGATCGAGCCGAGCACCGAGTTCGCCCGCCCGGTGACCACGCCGAGCGCGATGCCGGCGCGATCCATCTCCTCGATCAAAGCCGCGATCGAGCGCTCGCGCGCCGAGGCGGCGAGGCCCGACCCGACGCCCGCGGCCTTGCCTGCGGCGCGCCCCGGATTGGCGAACATGTCCGCCTCGAGGAAGCCCCCGAGCGGCGGGCGCAGGCGGAAGTCGATCACGCCCTGCAGATCAGAGCCCGAGGAGCGCCGCGGCGTTCTTGTAGAGCACTTTCTCTTTCACCTCGTCGCGGATCTTCATGTTGAGGAACGAGGCGAGCGCCTTTTCCACGCACAGGAACGGGTACGCCGACGCGTAGAGGAACCGGTCTGCCATGAAGCCGTTGAGCGCGTTGAGGTAGTCCTGCCCGCCGGGAAAGGTGCCGTGCATGTACATGTCGGGCGACAGGTAGACGTTCTGGCGGCGGTAGCAGACGTGGATGATCTGCGACACCCAGGGCCAGTTGCCGTGCCCGGACACGATCTTGAGCGTGGGAAAGTCGCGCGCCACACGGTCGATGTGCTCGGGCGAGGAGTATGTGGGATCGGGCCCGGCGTTGCCGCCGGCCATGAACACCAGCGGAATCTTCGCGTCCTCGAGCATGGCGTAGATCGGGTAGAGCCGGGCATCGTCGAGGTACCACGGGGCGGGCATCAGGCCCGGCTCCAGCACCACGCCCTTGAACCCCATGCGCATGCAGCGCTCGATCTCGGCCGTGGCGGCCTTGCGATCGCGCGGATCCGCCGAGGCGAACGGCGCGAAGCGGCCGGGATAGTCCTTGGCGATCGCCGCCAGGTCGTCGTTCGGCACCGAGCCGATCACCGTGTTGGTGCGCCCGGTCATCACGCCGACGGCGATCCCGGCGCGGTCCATCTCCTTCACCAGCAGCTCGATCGAGTGCTCGCGGAAGGACTTGCCGACGTCCAGGCCGATGTCGCGCGACATGCGCGCCGTGCGCTCGACCTGCTCGAACATGATCGTGCTGTTGTAGCCGCGGGCCGGGGGGCGGAGCCGGAAGTCGATTACTTTCATCTCGGTTACCTCGTGTCGAAGGAAATTTTGCTATTCAGTCCAGGCCGAGCAAGCGGGCGGCGTTCCGGTAGAGCAGGCGGTCGGCGACCTCCGGTCGGATCGGGAAGTCGAGGAAGGCGCGCACCGCCGCCGGCAGCGGGAGCACCGGGTAGGCGGAAGCGAACAGGAAGCGCTCGGCCATGAAGCCGTTGGCGGCGTTGACGTAGTCGAGCGCTCCCGGCATGCCGCCGAACAGGTACATGTCGGGCGAGAGCCAAAGGTTGGGGCGGCGGTAGCACACGTGCAGGATCTCGCTCACCCAGGGCCAGCCGCCGTGGGCGAGCACGATGCGCAGGCCCGGAAAGTCCCGGGCGACGCGGTCGACATGCTCGGGGGAGGTGTAGGCGAGATCCGGGCCGGCGTTGCCTCCCGCCATGAACACCAGCGGCACGTTCGCGCTCTCGAGCCGCTCGTAGATCGGATACAGGCGCGCGTCGTCCATGTGCCAGGGCGGCTGCGCGAGCCCTGGCTCCATCACTACCGCCCGGAACCCGGCCTGCATCGCCCGGTCGATCTCCGCGAGCGCGGCCTTGCGGTCGTGCGGCGCGACATAGGTGGCGCCGACGAAGCGCCCGGGATGGGCGGCGACCACTTCCCCGATGACGCGGTTGTCGATCGAGCCGAACACCGTGCCGGTGCGGCCGGTGATCACGCCGCAGCGGCAGCCGATCGAGTCCATCTCCTGCAGCAGCAGGTCCATCGAGCGCTCTCGCACCGAGGGCGCGATCTCGAAGCCGAGCTCCCTGGCGAGGCGCGCGGTGCGCGCAGGGTCGCGGAATACGATCAGATCGGCGAACGCGCCGAAAGGCGGGCGCAGCCGGAAGTCGATGACTCTCACGCCTGCCTCAATTGCGCACCAGCTGGGGCAGCCAGAGCGCGAGTTGCGGGAAGAAAACGACCAGGAACAGCACCGCGGTCATGACGAGGACCATCGGCCAGACCGCGCGGAAAGCGCGCGCCGCGCTCACCTCGGCGATTCCCGCCGTGATCATCAGGCAGGGCGCGGTAGGGGGCGTGATCAGCCCGATCGCGAGTCCTGTGATCGTGACCACCCCGAGGTGCACCGGATCGATGCCGGCTTTGGTGGCCACCGGGAACAGCACCGGGATCAGCATCAGGATTGCGGGCGCGACGTCGATCAGCATGCCGACCACGAGGTACAGGATGGCGATGAGGAAGAGCAGCCAGAGCGGGTCGGTGGTGAGGCCGAACATGAACTTGCCGACCGCATCGGGCACGCCTTCGCTCGTCAGGATCCAGGACAGCAGCGAGGCGCAGGCGATGAGCCACAGCACCGTCACGGTGGCATCCATGGTGCGGATCATCGCGGCGTAGATCTGCGCCCAGCTCAGACTGCGGTAGAAAAGCGTCCCGATCGCCAGCCCGTAGGCCAGCGCGGCCACCGACGCCTCGGTGGCGGTGAAGATGCCGCCGAGGATGCCGCCGAGCACGATCACCATCATGAACATCGCCGGCAGGCCGCCCAGCAGGTCGGTGACCATCTGCCGCACCGGCGGCAGCGGCTCGCGCGGGTAGTTGCGGCGCACCGCGGTGACGTATGCGACCACGATCAGGGACAGCCCGATCAGGATGCCGGGGATCGCCCCCGCCAGGAACAGCTCCGTGATCGAGGTCTCGGTGGCGACGCCGAAGATGATGAAGGCGATGCTCGGCGGGATGATCGGCCCGATGCAGCCGGCGGCGCCGATCAGGGCGGCGGAGAAGGCGGGCTCGTAGCCGCGCTCTTTCATCGGCTTGAGCATCACCGCGCCGACCGCCGCGGCATCCGCGACCGCCGAGCCGGAGACCCCGGCGAACAGCATGCAGGTCACCACCGATACGATGGACAGTCCGCCGCGGATGAAGCCGAGCACCGCCGCCACCGCGCGCACGATGCGCTCCGACATGCCGCTCGCGTCCATCAGGAATCCGGCGAAGATGAACATCGGGATGGCGAGCAGCGAGTAGTGATCACGCACCTCGAACAGCTTCTGGCTCACCACCGCGAGCGGGTTGTCCGCCCAGAACACCAGCGCCATCACCGAGCCGAGCCCGAGCGAGATGGCGATCGGGACGCCGAGCAGGATCAGGACGAGGACGATGGCGACGAGGGCGAGCGTCACGGCAGGCTCAGAGGTGCTCCCGGATCCAGCGCGGCCGCTCCGGGCGCAGCAGGTCGCGGATGCGGATCGCGGTGCGCACCAGCAGATAGGCGCTGCCGACGGGGATCACGGCGGTGATGACGTCCCCCCGGATGCCGAGGGCAGGCGTCTCGAAAAACTGGGTCGAGGCGACGTAGTCGAAACTGCCGATCAGCACGATGGCGTAGAACGCGCCGCTGGCGAGCTCGATGAGGATGCGGATCACCGTCTGCGGCACGCGGCGCAGGCCGCCGAACAGGTAAATCTCCATGTGGCTCTGGCGCTTGAGCATTGCCGGGGCGCCGAGGAACATCAGCCAGCCGAGCAGCGTGCTCGCCAGCTCGGTGGTCCAGCCCAGAGACACGTTGAGCACGTAGCGGCTGAAGACCTGGACCACCAGGACGACCGCGATCACCGCGAGCAGCGCGACGTTGACGAAGTCGTCCGCGCTGCGCCAGAGCGCAGCGCGGCGCGCAGGAACGCCCGAACCGGACATCGACGGCTTGCCGGGGGCGGCCTCTAGTAGCTCGAGATCCTGTCGATCAGCGCCTTGCCGTACACCGCTTCATACTGCTTCCACACCTGCTTCGAGGCTTCGCGGAACTCGGCGAGGTCGGGCTTGTTGACGATCAGGCCCTTGTCCTGCATCAGCTTGACCTGCTTGCCTTCGGCCTCGCTGTTGAGCCTGCGCTCCAGGTCGCGCGCCTCCTGCGCGGCCTCCAGCGCCGCCTTCTGCTGCGCCGGGGTGAGCGACTTCCACCACCTTTCGCTGATGATCAGGAACGCCGGGCCGGCCATATAGCTCACGTCGACCATGATCTTGCCCACCTCGAACAGCTTGTTCGTGTAGTAGTTCGGGATCGGGTTCTCCAGGCCGTCGATCACGCCCTGCTGCATGGCGGAGAACACCTCCGAGTACGGCATCGGCGTCGCGTTCACGCCGAAAGCCTTGAACGTGTCGACCCAGATCTTGGCCTCGGGCACGCGCAGCTTGAGGCCTTTCAGGTCGGCCATGCTCTTGATCTGCTTCTCGCGCACCCAGATCTGGCGGAACCCGCTGTCCCACACCGACAGCACGCGCAGGCCCTTCGAGGGCGCGTCGGCGAGGATCTCGTTCACGAGCTGCATGTCGTTGGTCACGCGGTAGAAGTGCGCCTGGTCGCGGAACAGGAACGGCAGCAGGAACACGCCGGACTTGGGCACGTACGAGGACAGCACCACCGTGATGGTCGAGTGCACCGTGCCGAGCACCATGCTCTGCAGGAGCTGCGTGGTGCCCCCCAGGCTGCCGCTCAGGTAGACCTTGCCGTCGATCGCGCCGCCGGTCTTCTGCCGCATCAGCTCGACGAACTTCTCCGCGCCGACGCTTTGCGGGCTGTCGGGCCCGGTGGCCATGCCCATCTTGAAGTTCTGCGCATGCGCGCCGAAGGTCGCGGAGAGCAGAAGCGCGCACGACGCCAGCCGAAACAGTCTCGAAACCATTTTTCCTCCTCCAGGAGTTCCCTTACTGACGTTATACGGATCTGTATACAACCTAGCATGCAGATAAACCGCCCGGCAACTTCAAATTCAACATGCAGTACGTGCCCGGGTTTCTCGTTGGGATTCAACGGGCAGTCGCGCATAATTAGCCGGACTTCACTTTGGGGACTTCCAATGAACCGCATCGTGCTCGCCACGGTGTTTGCCGCTGTCGCGCTTGTTTTGCCGCATGCCGCCGGCGCGCAGGCGTTTCCGTCCAAGACGATCCGCATCCTGTGCCCGTTCTCGCCCGGGGGCGGGGTGGACATCACCGCGCGGGCGCTCGCGCACGAGCTTTCGGCGCAGCTCGGCCAGTCGGTGATCGTCGAGAACAAGCCCGGCGCGGGCGGCAACGTGGCGGCGGCCGAGGTGGCGCGCTCGGCGCCCGACGGCTACACGCTGTTCCTGACGCTGAACAGCCTGCACGCGATCAGCCCGCTGCTGTACTCGAAGCTGCCC
>DATKAX010000050.1:0-7731 GCA_035514595.1 Burkholderiales bacterium | reverse complement strand
CTGGGCGCTTGCGTTTTTCATCATCGCCATCATCGCGGCGGTCTTCGGCTTCACCGGCATCGCCGCCGGCGCGGCCGAAATCGCCAAGATCCTGTTCGTCGTGTTTGTCGTGCTTTTCCTGGTCTCGCTCGTCGCGGGACTCCTGAGAAGACCCTGATCCCACTTTGATCCGAAGGAGCCGTACCATGAAGCTGAAGCATTGCAGCATCGCCGCCGCCGCAGCGTTCGCATTCGCGACGGCCGTCCATGCCCAGTCCGACGACTCGGCGCGCAAGGCGAAGGACGCCGAGGAGGAGCGCATCGAGGCGCAGGCCAAGGCCGCCAAGGAGCGCTGCGACCAGATGAAGGGCAACGCCAAGGACCTCTGCATGGCCGAGGCGAAAGGCCAGGAGCGGATCGCGAAGGCCGAGCTCGACGCCAAGCACAACCCGTCCCCGCGCAACCAGCGCCGGGCCGCCGAGGCCAAGGTGAACGCCGAGTACGACGTGGCGAAGCAGCGCTGCGACGACCAGAAGGGCGAAGCCAAGGACCAGTGCGAGAAGCAGGCGAAGGAACAGCGCGACCAGGCGCGCGCGCAGATCCGCCAGCAGTACGCCGCGAAGCAGCCCGAGCGCCGCACCGCGGCCGGCGGCGGCAGCGCGCGGCCCGAGCGCGGCGGCGCGACCCCGAAGTAGGCGCCCGGACCGGGCGTGGCGCGCGGCCTCTGGAAGGGCGCGATCAGCTTCGGCCTGGTGCACGTGCCGGTCGAGCTTCACTCGGCGCAGAAGCGCTCGAGCGAGATCGACCTCACTCTGCTCGACCGGCGCGACCTCGCGCCGGTCGGGTACCTACCGGGAAGACCTGCTCAAGCGCATCGAGCAGAAGGTCAAGGCCGGCCAGACCGAGGAGATTACCAAGCCGGGCGAGGAGGCGGAGCCGGCCGCGGCCGGCGCCGACGTCATCGACCTGATGGCGCTGCTCAAGAAGAGCGTCGCGAAGAAAGCGCCGGCGCGGCAGGAAAAGCCCAGACGCGCCCGCAGGCGCCGCGCCGCCTGAGGCGGCACGCCGCTTGCGTAGCAGGCTGCCATGGCACGCTGCGAAACCTGTGGAAACGACTACGACAAGACGCTCTCGGTCACGGTGGCCGGGGGCGGCGAGCATACCTTCGATAGCTTCGAGTGCGCGATCCAGGCGCTCGCGCCGAGCTGCGCCCACTGCGGGTGCCGCATCCTCGGCCACGGCGTCGAGGCGGGCGCCTCGATGTACTGCTGCGCGCACTGCGCGCGCCACGCGGGCGAGGACCGAGTGCGGGACCGGGCCTGATGCCGCGGCGTCAGATCCGCTACGCCGTAGTCGGGCTGGGGCACATCGCCCAGGTGGCGGTGCTGCCGGCCTTCGGCAACGCGCGGCGCAACTCGAAGCTCGCCGCGATCGTGTCCGGCGACCCGGTCAAGCGCGACGAGCTCTCGGGCAAGTACGGCGTCGAGCGCGCCTATACCTACGAGCAGTACGACGCCTGCCTGAAAAGCGGCATCGACGCGGTCTACATCTCGGTTCCGAACCACCTGCACTGCGAATACGCCGAGCGCGCCGCGCGCGCCGGGGTGCATGTGCTGTGCGAGAAGCCGATGGCGGTGACCGAGGAAGAGTGCCTGCGCATGACGCGCGCCGCGCGCGACGGCGGCGTCAGGCTGATGGTCGCCTACCGGCTGCACTTCGAGCGCGCGAACCTCGAGGCGATCGAGGTGGCGCGCTCCGGGCGCATCGGCGAGCCGCGGCTGTTCAACTCGACCTTCGCCATGCAGGTGGTGCCGGGCAACATCCGCCTGCGGCGCGAGACCGGCGGGGGCGTGCTCTACGACATCGGCATCTACTGCATCAACGCCGCGCGCGGCCTGTTCCGCGACGAGCCGGTCGAGGTCGCAGCGCTCGCCGCCGGCAGGAGCGGCGAGGTCGAGGAGTCGGTGAGCGCGGTGCTGCGCTTTCCCGGCGAGCGCCTCGCGGGCTTCACCGCCAGCTTCGGCGCCGCCAGGGTCTCGGAGTACCGCATCGTCGGCACCAAGGGCGAGCTCGCGCTCGACCCGGCCTACGAGTACGCCAAGCCGCTCAAGCACCGGCTCACCATCGACGGCGAGCCGCGCGAGCGGCGCTTCGCCAAGCGCGACCAGTTCGCGCCCGAGCTGCTGTACTTCTCCGACTGCCTGCTGCAGAACCGCGACCCCGAGCCCTCCGCGGAGGAAGGGCTCGCCGACGTGCGCGTGATCCGCGCGCTGTACCGCTCGATCGAGACCGGCCGCCCGGTCGAGCTCGCGCGCTTCGAGCGGCGCGAGCGCCAGAGCCTGGAGCAGGAGATCCGCCGCCCGCCGATCGACAAGCCGGCGGTGGTCCACGCCCAGGCGCCCTCGGGAGGCGGCTGAGATGCTGAAGTGGGCGATCATCTTCCTCGTCATCTCGCTCATCACCGGGTGGCTGGGCTTCAGCAACGTCTCCTCGGGCGCCGCAACCCTCTCCAAGGTGCTCTTCGGCATCGCTTTCCTCATCTTCCTGGTGATCCTGGTGTTCGGGGTCATCCTGGGAGTCCTGGTCTTCGACTAGATTGGAGTGATCCTGATGAAACCGCTTTCGATCCTCGCCATTGCGTTGTTCCTCGCCGCGCCGGCCGCCGCCGAGTAACCGTGGCGAGCGCCGGCACGTCGCTGCTCTCCGTCTCGCTCACCCGGGATGGGGTCTGGAGCGTGAACGAGCGCGGCCCCAGCCGCGTCGCCATCGCCTACTTTCCTACCAAGTGGGGCGCGATGAAGCACGCCGTGCGCGTGGCGAAAGCGAAGCGCCGCTGCCGCGTCGCGATCGTCGAAGCCAACGGCGGCGTGAGGATCGCCCGCGAGTACGCCAGTCCCCGAAACTCGAACCAAGTGGAGACGCCATGAGAACCTCGACCTTCGCCCTCGTCTTCGGCATCATCTACCTCCTGGTGGGATTCCTCGGCCTGATTCCCGCGATGCTGGCGCCTCCGCCGCTGGACGCCCCGCCCACCCGCTTCACCGCGCTCTACGGCTACCTGCTGGGACTGTTCCCGGTGAACCTGCTGCACACCGGCGTGCACCTCGCGATCGGGATGTGGGGCCTCGCCGCCTGGTCGGGGGCAACCAGCTCGGTGCTCTACGCGCGCGGCCTCGCCATCATCTTCGGCGTGCTCGCGGTGATGGGCCTGATCCCCGGGCTGAACACCGTGTTCGGCCTGATCCCGCTGCACGGCCACGACATCTGGCTGCACGGCGGCACTGCGGCCATCGCCGCCTACTTCGGCTGGCGCCGCGGGGCGGTGCAGGCCGACCGCCGCAGCAACGTCTCCGACCGCCGCGAGCGCACGGCTCCCGTGGCGCGCGAACGCCGCACCGCCCTCGGCGACCGGCGGCGGGACTACATGCCGGCATAGTCGCTTATCCCGGCGGGGGCCGAGGCGGCGGCTCCCCTACAATCGCCGGATGAGCGCCGATCTGTGCCGCCTCAGCGCCGTCGAGCTTCTCGAGGGCTATCGCACCCACGCGATCACCCCGGTGGAAGTCGCCGCGGCGGTCGTGCGGCGCATCGGCGAGCTCAATCCCCGCCTCAACGCCTTCTGCCTGGTATCGGAGCGTATCCTCGAGGATGCGCGCGCCTCGGAAGCGCGCTGGCGGGCCGGGCAGCCGAAGGGACTGCTCGACGGCGTGCCGGTCTCGATCAAGGACCTGCTGCTCACCAAGGGCTGGCCGACGCTGCGCGGCTCGAAAAGCATCGATCCGAAAGGACCCTGGAACGACGACGCGCCGGCCACGGCGCGGCTTCGCGAGCACGGCGCGCTGCTTCTGGGCAAGACCACCACGCCGCAGTTCGGCTGGAAGGGCGTCACCGACAGCGCGCTCACCGGGATCACGCGCAATCCCTGGAACCCGGCGAAGACGCCGGGCGGCTCCTCTGGCGGCGCCGCGGCCGCGGTTGCCGCCGGCATGGGACCGCTCGCGGTCGGCACCGACGGCGGCGGCTCGATCCGCATTCCCTGCGGCTTCACCGGGCTGTTCGGCCTCAAGCCCTCGTTCGGCCGGGTTCCCGCCTGGCCGCTTTCGCCGTTCGGCACGGTGGCGCACGTCGGCCCGATCACGCGCAGCGTCGCCGACGCGGCGCTGATGCTCGAAGTGCTCGCGCTGCCGGATGCGCGCGACTGGCACGCGCTGCCGCCCGAGCCGCGCGACTGGCGAAGCGGCCTGGAGCACGGCGTCGAGGGGCTGCGCATCGCCTGGTCGCCCGACCTCGGCTACGCGAAGGTCGATCCCGAGGTCGCTTCGCTGGTTCGCAACTCAGTCAAGGTTTTTGAAGAACTGGGGGCGCGAGTCGAGGAGAAGAATCCGGGCTTCGAAACCCCGGAGCCGATATTCCGGACGCACTGGTTCTCCGGCGCGGCATTTCTCATCAGGACAATAAAAAACCGCGACCTGGTGGATCCCGGACTGCTCGAGATCGCGGCCCAGGGCGAAGCGATCGGCGCGCACGAGATCCTCGATGCCCAGCTCAAGCGCGCCGCGCTCGGCGCGCACATGAACCTCTTCCACCGCGACTACGACCTGCTCGTCACGCCGACGCTCGCGGTGGCCGCCTTCGACGTCGGGCGCGAAGCCCCCGAGGGCGCGAAGCGCTGGACCGACTGGACGCCGTTCTCCTACCCCTTCAACCTCACCCAGCAGCCCGCTGCCTCCATCCCCTGCGGCTTCACCCGGGCCGGCCTGCCGGTCGGGCTGCACATCGTCGGCCCGCGCTACGCCGACGCGCTGGTGCTGCGCGCCGCGCGCGCCTTCGAGCGCGCGCGCCCGATCCAGCTTTCCCCTCTCGCCTGAAGAGCCTCGTCGCCTGGCTGCTCGCGTGCTTCGCCGCGGCCGGCGCGGGCGCGATCGCCTCGCACGACGCTGGCGCCTTCTACGAGCAGCTCGCGCGCCCGGCATGGGCGCCGCCGGGCTGGCTCTTCGCCCCGGTGTGGACCGTCCTCTACGCCTTCATGGGCGTCGCCGCATGGCTGGTCTGGCGGCGGCGCGCATACGGTCCGATCGCGCTCTTCGTCGTCCAGCTCGCGCTGAACGCCCTGTGGACCTGGCTTTTCTTCGCCTGGCGCCAGGGAGCGGCTTCGTTCGTCGCCATCGTGGTGCTGTGGCTGCTCATCGCCGCCACGATGGCCGCGTTCTGGCGCGTGCGCCGCGCCGCGGCGGCGCTGCTCGCGCCCTACCTCGCCTGGGTCGGCTTCGCCGCCGCGCTGACCTACGCGGTCTGGCAGCGCAATCCCGGGCTGCTGTAAGCCGCGCTAGAGCCGCGCGAGCTCCAGCGCCCAGGTGGAGATCACCTTGTCCTCCTCGAGCAGCGCGCCGCGCACCGCGTAGCACGTCGCGTCGCGCTGCTGCAGGCACTCGAAGCCGCGGTAGCGGCCGGTCGGGCTGGCGTAGAACGACAGGATGGCGTCGCCGGTGAGCACGAAGCGCCCGCGCAGCGCGCCGAGCGCGGGATTGTTGCAGCTCCAGTGCGTCGAGCGCGCGCCGGGCGCGAAGGGCTCGATCTCGTAGCGGCTGTGGTGCAGCGCCGGCCGCTCGCCGCGCACCCGCAGCACGCCCTCGGAGAGCCAGCGGCCGCCGCCGTGGCGGATCACCGTCTCTCCGCTCACCGGGGCGGCGAATCCCGCCGCGTCGCGGTACTCGCCCTCGGCCTTCCAGCTTCCTTCCTGAAACAGGAAGGTGTGCAAGGTTAACCGTGCGCCTTCAGGCTGTCCTCGGGGACGCCAGCGCGCTCCTGCATGCCGTAATCGCGCACCACCTGCGCCACCCGCAGCCGATAGGCGCTGAAGATCCCGGCGCGGCCCTTCGCCTGCGCCTCGCGGTGCTCCTGCACGTTGCGCCATCTGCGCACCGAGTCCTCGTCGCGCCAGAAGGAGAGCGACACGAAGCGCCCCGGGACGCTGATGCTCTCGAAGCGCTCGATCGAGAGGAAGCCTTCGGCGCGGTCGAGCTCGCTCTTGAGCGCCTCGGCCACCTTCCGGTAGTCGTCGAACCGGCCGGCGGCCGGCGTGAACTCGAAGATCACTGCGATCATGGCGGCCTCACTATACTTCGGCGCGGACTTCAGGAGAAGAAGACATGAAAGCCTACGTCGGCAGGATCTTCCTTACCGGGCTGCTTACCGTGCTCCCGGTGCTCGCGACGCTCTACTTCACGCTGTGGCTGCTCGCCGGCGCCGAGCGCTTCTTCGGCAAGCAGTTGATGCTGCTGATGCCCGACGAGTACTACCGCACCGGCATGGGCCTGCTGGTCGCCCTCACGGCAGTGTTCGGCGTCGGCCTGCTGATGCACGGGATCCTGTTCCGGCGCCTGTTCGGCTGGGCCGAGCGCGTGCTGCTCGAGATCCCGCTGGTGCGCTCGATCTACGCCGCGCTGCGCGACCTGCTCGGCCTGTTCGCCCAGCACAAGGAGCCGTCGCTTCAGGTGGTGGTCGCGACGCTTCCCGGCACCGACTGGCGGCTGCTCGGGTTCGTCACGCGCGCCGAGCTCGCCGACCTGCCAGACGGGGTCGCGCGCGAGGGCGACATCGCCCTTTATCTGCCCTTCAGCTACCAGATCGGCGGCTATACCGTGTTCGTGCCGCGCGAGTGCGTGCGGCCGGTCGCGATGTCGCGCGAGGACGCGATGAAGTTCATCCTCACCGCCGGCCTCAAGAGCGCGCCGGGGCAGGACGACGCCCGTGCCAGGCATCGCCCAGCAGCGCCAGCAGCGGCGCGTACTCCACCTCCCTAGGATTGGGGTAAGGCGCGCCGGCGGCAAGGCGCGCCGCGCGCTCGAGGTCGGCCTCCCGCATGCCGATCTCGGCGAGCTTCATCGGGATGCCGAGCCCGGCCTCGAGGTCGTAGATCGCGCCCGGCGCGTCGGCGCCGCCGAGCGCCCGCGCGATGCGGCGCATCGCCTCGGGGGCGGCGTCGTGGTTGTAGCGCATGGCATGGGGCAGCACGATCGAGTGCGTCTCGGCGTGCGGCAGGTTGAAGCTGCCGCCGAGCACATGGCACAGCTTGTGGTGCAGCGCCATGCCGGCCGCGCCGAGCGCCACCCCGCACAGCCACGCGCCGTACAGGGCTTCGGATCTTGCCTCCAAATTTTTCACGTCAATAATTATTTTTGGAAGAGAAGCGGCAAGCGCGCGAATCCCCTCTTCCGCCATCAGCGAGATGATCGGGTTGGCGTCCTGCGCGTAGAGCGCCTCCACCGAGTGGGCGATCGCGTTCATGCCGCTCGCCGCCGAGGCCGCGGCCGGCAGGCTGAGCGTGAGCGCCGGGTCGTAGATCGCGCATTTCGGCAGCACGCGCGCGTCGCGCCCGGTCTTCTTCTCCCCGCCCTCGGTAATGCCGTAGATCGGCGTCATCTCCGAGCCGGCATAGGTGGTGGGCACGGCGACGATCGGCAGCGCCGAGACGAGCGCGATCGCCTTGCCCAGGCCGGTGGTCGAGCCCCCGCCCACCGTCACACAGCAGTCCGCGCCCAGCTCTTTCGCGACGCGCCGCGCTTCCTCCGCCACCTCGATCGGCACATGCATCACCGCACGGTCGTACAGGCCTGCGGCGCGCGCCCCCAGGCTCGCCGCGACCTGCTTCACCGTCTCCGCCTGCTCCGGCGTGGAAAGCAGCAGCGCGCGCTTCGCCCCGAGCCGGTCGAGCTCCGCCGGCAGGCTGGCGAGCGACCCGACGCCGAACAC
>DATKAX010000049.1:0-8166 GCA_035514595.1 Burkholderiales bacterium | reverse complement strand
CGACGCTGTCCATGATGTCGCGCGCCGCCATCGAGATCTCGGCGGTGTCGATGCCGTAGGGGCAGAACACCGAGCAGCGCCGGCACTGCGAGCACTGGTGAAAATAGCTGTACCAGTCGTCGAGCACGTCCTTGGTCATGTCGCGCGCGCCCACCAGCTTCGGGAAGTGCTTGCCGGCGAAGGTGTAGTAGCGCCGGTAGACCGAGCGCAGCAGGTCCTGGCGCGCCACCGGCATGTTCTTCGGATCGGAGGTGCCGAGGTAGTAGTGGCACTTGTCGGTGCAGGCGCCGCACTTGACGCACGAGTCCAGGAACACCTGCAGCGCGCGCGACTGCGACACGAGCTCGCCCAGCTTGGTGACCGCGACCTTCTCCCAGTCCGGCACCAGCTCGCCGGGAAAGCCGAGCGGCTTTTGCAGATCGGGCTTGGCCACGAACGGCTTGCTGTGCGCCATGGCGCCCTCGCGCACCGGTGGGATCACCGGATACTCGCCCAGCGGCGGCGTCTCGAATGCGGCCATTCAGCCTCCGCGCGTCCGGTTGACGTGCACGATGCGCGTCGACCAGCCGGCCGCGTGCCGCCGCTCGCGCGCGTCGTCGACCTGGTTCAGGCTCGGGCTGAAGAACACCCCGGGCGCGTGCAGCAGCTTGCTCACGGGAAAAACGATCATCAGCACCGCGACCAGCGCAAGGTGCACGAGCAGCACCGGGTCGGCGGGAAGCGGCTGCCAGTCGAACGCCATCAAGCCGAGGAAGAACGCCTTGAGCGCGACGATGTCGGTGTGCGCGAGGTATTTCATGGCAAGCCCGCTCGCGGCGATGGCCGCGAGCAGCGCGAGCATCAGGTGATCGGAGGGGCTGCTGATGTAGCGCACGCGATCAACGAGAAAGCGCCGCGCCCAGAGCCCGCCGAGGCCGGCGAGCATGGCGAAGCCGGCGTACAGGCCGAAGGGCTGAATCAGGGCCACCCAGGCCCAGACCGGCTCGGTGAAATAGCGCAGGTGGCGCGCGAGCACCGCCAGCAGCGCGACGTGGAACATCCAGCCGAACAGCCAGATCCATTTGTTGGAGCGGTAGAGGCTGCGGAACAGCGTCACCTCGAGGAGCATGCGCAGCACGACGCCGCGGCGCGTGGTCGGCGCCGGCGGGATCGGGATCTTCAGCGGCTGCGGGGTGCGCGCATAGACCCAGCACTTCCAGGCCACGCCGCCGGCGAGCGTGGCGGCGGCGACGTAGAAGAGCAGCGCGTAGAGGACGCTCAGCGCCGACAACGCTCGCTCCGGATGCTTTCCTTCCTATACACAGCCGGTCGGCTTGGGCAGTCCCGCGTACTTGCAGGCCTGCTTGGCGGGGCCGTACGGGAACAGCTCATACAGGTACTTGCTGTTTCCCTTGTCCGCGCCGAGCTTCTTGCCGATGGCCTTGGTCAGCACGCGAACCGCCGGGGCGATCTGATACTCGTCGTAGTACTCGCGCAGGAAGTTGATCACTTCCCAGTGGTTCTCGCTCAGGTCGCAGCTGTCGAGGCGCGCCATTTCCTTCGCCACCTCCTCGTTCCAGTCGGTGCGGTCGGCGAGATAGCCCTCCTCGTCGGTTTCGATGGTCTTGCCGCTCACTTCGATAGACATTTCAGGATCCTCTAGGGTCAAAGCCAGGATTGCACGGCGTTGTGCTCCGCCACGAGGTCCACGAACCCCCCGTAGTCCACCAGGCGAATGCCGTCCATCACCCGGTGCTGCATGCCTCGCGCCTCGACGTCGGGCTTGAGGGCGTAGATCGAAACGGTCTTCAGAGCTTCCTGCACCTGCTTCGAGACGGCCGTGTCCCTGGCCGCCGCGTACACGCCGTCCTCGATCAGCAGCACCGCGGCTCCCTGCCGCGCGAATTTCAGGCAGGTCTCCAGCGCGCGGTGCTCGAACGGCGATTTGTTGACGGTATGCAGCATGGTTCCGGTCCTCAGAAGCTCAGGATCACGTCCTGGGCTTCCATGATTTCGCCCATGCGCTGCGCGTTCACCACCTCGACCGGCACCACCAGGTCGGCTTCGCTCAGCCCGCGCGCCTCGAGCGCTTCCTTCTCGACGTAGAGCTTGGTGACGTCGTAGTCTTCCAGGGCGCGGAAGGTCGGCGAGAAGTTCTTCATTTCCAGCCCCTTGGTGTCCTGACCGTTGGTCAGCTGGTAGACGCCGTCGCCCAGGAACGCGAGGCTCACGTCCTGCTCGAACGCCGCGCCGATCAGCACCACCTCGAGCGACTCGAGCGCGTAGATGGACCCGTAGGGCGCCCTGCGGTTCACGTACAGGAACCGCTTGGCGACGCCGCCTGCGTTTTCCTCAGTCACCGAACACCACCAGCCGGTCGGCCTGAATGCCCGCCTCGATGAGCTGTCCCAGGCCCGAAATGCGGAACCCCGGGGCGAGATTGTCGGCGTCCTTGCCGTTGCGCTTGGCCTCGGCCGCGTCCATCAGCCCGCGCCGCTGCGCGGCCGCGATGCACACCACCAGGTCGAGCTTGTGCTTCGCGGCGAGCTCGCTCCAGCGCTTGACGATGTTGCGCTCGTCCTGCGGCGGCACGGTGAGCCGCGTGCCGTTGTTCACGCCGTCGTGATAGAAGAACACGCGGTAGATCTCGTGCCCCTTCGCCAGCGCCGCTCTTACGAACTGGTAGGCCGTGTCCGAGGCCTCGTGGGTGTAGGGCCCCTCGTTGACCAGAATGCCAAACTTCATGATCAGAATCGGATGTGGGTCGAGGCGTTGAGGCTGTTGCGCGCCCCGCGCCAGTTGTCGATGTGGAACTTGGTGAACGGCAGCCCGGTCAGCTCGAAGAACCTCGGCCAGCCGATGCGCTCCACCCAGTCGCCGACCCGCTCCCAGTCGCGCGCGTCCTTCTTGTAGGTGTAGAGGATGTTCTTCACCACCGCGGCGACTTCCGGCCAGCGCGGCGGGTTGTTGGGTAGCCCCGCCGCCACCAGCTTCTGGAACATCGGCTTGGAGCGGGCGTTGGAGTTCTTCCCGCCCACCCAGATGGCGAGCTTGGAGTGCACCGGGTCGTTGATCTGCATCGGCGGGCACGGCGGGTAGCAGGCGCCGCAGCAGATGCATTTCTTCTCATCCACTTCGAGCGATGGCTTGCCGTTCACGATCGCCGGGCGGATCGCCGCGACCGGGCAGCGCGCCACCACCGAAGGGCGCTCGCACACGTTCGCCACCAGGTCGTGGTTGATCTTCGGCGGCTTGGTGTGCTGCACGTTGATCGCGATGTCGCCCTGGCCGCCGCAGTTGATCTGGCAGCACGAGGTGGTGATGTGCACGCGGTTGGGCATCTCCTCCTTGATGAACTCCTCGTACAGCTCGTCCATCAGGGACTTCACCACGCCGGAAGCGTCGGTGGCCGGGATATCGCAGTGCAGCCACCCTTGCGTGTGCGAGATCATGGTCACCGAGTTGCCGGTGCCGCCGACCGGGTAGCCCGCGTCGTTGAAGGCCTGGATCAGCGGGCCGACCTTCTCCCACTTCGAGACCATCACCTCCAGGTTCGAGCGGATCGTGAAGCGCACGTGCCCCTCGCCGTACTGGTCGACGATGTCGCACAGCAGGTTGATCTCGTAGGGCCCGAGCTGGCGCTGGGTGCCGACGCGCACCGTCCAGATCTCGTCGCCCGAGTAGGCGACGTGGTGCAGCACGCCCGGCCGCGGCCGGTCGTGGTACTTCCAGTTGCCGAAGTTCTTGATCATCAGCGGATGCATGTACTGCATGCCGTCGGGACACCCGCTCTCGATCGGCGTGCGCATCTGCTTCTTCTCGACTACCTGTGCTTGTGCCACTGCGATCTCCTCAGTCCGGACTCAGGCCACCGATTGCTTCTGGCGCTCGACCCACTTCGCGGCTTCCTGGTCCCAGTCGTCCAGGCGTACGTAGGAGCTGGTGCGCGGATGCGCGATCATGTTCGGGTCGACCTCCACGCCGATGCCCTCCAGGAAGTTCGCCAGCCCGATGCGCTCGATCATCTCGCCGCAGCGCTCGTGCTCCAGGCCGTTCTCCGCCCAGAAATCGATCACCGTGGCGGCGAGCGCGCGCAGCTTGTCGTAGTCCTCGTCGGTGTCCATCTTCATGAACGGCACGATCACCGTGCCCATGGTGTCGCCGATCTTGAGAGTGCGCTTGCCGCCGATGAGCAGGGTGATGCCGCGGTCCTTGCCGGGCTTGAGCGCCTTGGTCATGACGTTGATGCAGTGCATGCAGCGCACGCAGCTCTTGTTGTCGACCTCGAGGGTGTCGTCGTCGTTCAGCGACAGCGCCTTGGTCGGGCAGCGCGCGATCACGTTGTCGATGGTGTACTTGCGGCCATGGCTCTCGACGTACGCCTTGACGCCCTGCTGGTCGACCTGCATGTCGTCGCGCCAGGTGCCGATCACGGCGAAATCGGCGCGCTGGATGGAGTTCATGCAGTCGTTCGGGCAGCCCGAGACCTTGAACTTGAACTTGTAGGGCAGCGCCGGGCGGTGCATGTCGTCGACGAAGTTGTTGACCAGCGTGCGGTGGATGCGGTGCTCGTTCGCGCACGACTGCTCGCAGCGCGCCGCGCCGACACAGGACATGGCGGTGCGCACGCACGGGCCCGCGCCGCCCAGGTCGAAGCCGTACGCGTTGATCTCGTCGAAGAAATGCTGGGTGTTCTCGGTGGTCGAGCCGATGAACATGATGTTGCCGGTCTGGCCGTGGAACGCGATCAGCCCGGAGCCCCACTTGCTCCAGGAGCTCGAGAGCTGGCGCAGCAGCTTGGTGGTGTAGTGGTTGCCCGCCGGAGGCTGCACGCGCAGCGTGTGGAACTCCTTGGACTCCGGGAACATGGCTGCGACTTCGGAGAAGCGCGGGATGATGCCCCCGCCATAGCCGAACACCGAGACCGTGCCGCCCTTCCAGTAGCCCAGGCGCGTCCTGTAGGAATGCTCGAGCTGGCCGAGCAGGTCGACCATCATGTTGTTCTCGTGCGCCAGGCGCTTCAGCCCGGTGACGAAGCTCGGCCACGGACCGCTCTCGAGCTGGTCGAGCATCGGCGTCGGATGAAACGCCTTGGTGGACTTCTTTTCCTTCGGCACGTAGGTGCTGTGCCGTCGCGGATCCTTGGGCTGCTTGGGGGCTTCGGACATCGCTCCTCCAGATGGTGCGAAATCGGGCTGCGCCAGTGTAATGACGCCGCATCGCGCACCCACCTAGTCATTGGGGATAGGCCGCAGGGGTATCCCTCTCCCTTTAGGGATATACGGGTTGCTTATGCCCAAAACAGCCGCAAATGCGGTACGTTGTGTTCGCCTTGAACGCCGTCCTGCAAGACCCATTCGAACGCTGGCGCGAGCGCAAGCTCGCGCGCTATCCGCGCCGCGCCGAGGACCTGATCGTGGAGGTGCGCGACCCGCGCCAACTCAGCGACAGCGAGGCCGCGGAACTCCGGCGCGTCTGCGGCGCAGCGAACATGGCCGTCTACGCCAGCCCGCTCGCCGGCCTGGCCGACAAGGACATTGCCCGGCGGCTCGGCGCGCGCCTGGGCCTTGCGCGCCTGCACGCCAACCCGCTCGCCGACGAGGACGGCATCAGCTCGCTCGAGGTGGCGCCGGAAAAGTCGGGGCGCGGCTATATTCCCTACTCGAACCGGCGGCTGCTTTGGCATACCGACGGCTACTACAACGCCCCTGAGCAGCGCATCCGCGCATTCATCCTGCACTGCGTGCGGCCTGCCGCCGCGGGCGGCGAGAACCGCCTGCTCGATCCCGAGATCGCCTACCTCCTGCTGCGCGACGCCGACCCGCGCTACGTCGCGGCGCTGTCTGCGCCCGATGCCATGACCATTCCGGCCAACGAAGAGGATCCCGCTGCGCAGCGCGCGGCGCAGACGGGTCCCGTCTTCTCGCACGAGGGCGGCGCGCTGCACATGCGCTACACTGCGCGCACACGCAGCATCGAGTGGCAGCCGGACGAGGTCACGCAGGCCGCGGTGCGCCATCTCAAGCAGATCCTCGACTCCGACTCGCCGTATGTCTTCAGGCTGAGGCTCCAGGGCGGGCACGGCCTGGTGTGCAACAACGTGCTGCACGACCGCAGCGCGTTCACCGACGCGCCCGGCGAGGGCCGTCTGGTCTATCGGGCCCGCTATTTCGATCGTGTCGCGTCGGCATGAAGACCATCCCGCTCAAGTACATCAAGGAAGACCCCGGCGTCGGCAACGCCGACGACAGCACGGACGCGAGGGAATCGACCGGCATGCTGGAGCGCCTGGTCGCCGACCTGCGCGGCCAGCTCGAGGCGCTTTCCCCAGCCGCGGAAGCGCTGCGTCGCGCCGATCTGGAGCTGCAGCTCGGCCGCGCGCTGGTGCGGCTGGAGAAGCGGCCCGAAGCCTGGGCCGCGGCGCGCGAGGCGTTCGACCTCTACATGGCCGAGCAGGCCTGGGAAGGCGCGGCCCAGGCCTGCGACATCCTGTTCCTCGCCGGCGAGCCGCAGTCGCTCGCCGCGCTAGGCCAGGGCATCTGGCTTGCGGTGACTTACCCGGTCGATCCGGAGCTGAGCGTCGCGCTGCTCCAGCACGTGGTCGAGGAGACGCCGCCCGACGCCGACGGCGCGGCGGTGGCGGCCGTCACGGCGTACTACCTGGTCGATCTGCGCGCCCGCGATCCCCAGCGCGAGCACCTGCTGCTCTACGCCAACCAGGTGCTCGCCACGGTGGCGCGCCGGCACAGCGGCGTCGACGGGCAGCAGGCGTTCAACCAGTGGCTCGAGGACATGGAGCTGAACGACCCGGCGCTGTTCCTGCCGCGCCTGCGCAACGTCGTCGATGTGCTGGTGCAGGACGAATGGTGGTTCGACCGTGAAGCGCTGCAAGCCGCGCTGCCGTCGGATTGATGGTTGAGAAAGAACAAATCGTGGACGCCGTGTTCGCGATTGCCTGCCCCTGCCTGCCGGTGGATCACGCGTACGCGCTGCAGCAGGCGATCGAGGAGGCGCTGCCCTGGTTCGCGCAGGAGCCGCAGGCCGGCCTGCACACCGTGCATGGCGCAGCCTCGAGCAGCGGCTGGATGCGGCCCGAGGGCGCGCACGCCCTGCTGCAACTGTCGCATCGAGCCAGGCTCGCGCTGCGCCTGCCCGCGCACCGCGCGGAGCAGGCCGCCGCGCTGGTGGGACGCACCCTGCAGGTGGCCGGCTGGCCGCTGCACGTGGAGAAAATGGCGCTGCGGCCGCTGTCGCGGATCACGACGCTTTTTTCGCGCTGCGTGGTCCTCGCGGCAGGCGACGAGGCGGCGTTCGTCAGCGCCGCGACCGAGGAGCTCGGCGCGCTCGGCATCCGGGCGGAACGGATGGTGTGCGGCCGCGTCACGCCGGTCGCGACCCCCGAGCGCACCTACCAGGGGCGCAGCCTGATGCTCGCCGGCCTCACGCTCGAGCAATCGTTACTGCTGCAGCAAAGCGGCTTGGGCGGCGGGCGCAGGTTCGGCTGCGGCCTGTTCATCCCGCACAAGGACATCGCCGACCTGCGCTCGAGGACCGACTAGGAGAAAGCCCGATGTTCAATCCCATCACGCTGCCATTCGGCGCCAAGATGCTGTTCAACACCGTTACGCTCAAGCCGGGCGTCAAGTTCGAGGACGTCGAGCTCGCCGTGGGCGAGATGTGCAACGTCGTCAAGGAAACCTACGGCGGCGACAAGGGCGGGTTCATCGCCGGCCAGGTGTTCAAGTTCTCCGGTTTCGTTTCCGACCAGGGCTCGCTCAACGCATCCCGCAGCGCAGACCAGCATTACGTCATCGTCACGTACTGGCGCTCGTTCGAAGAGCACGAGAAATCGCACGCCGACGCGATCTTCGCCAACAAATTCGAGGCGCTGGCGAAGATGTGCTCGGACAGCAAGGAGCTCGGGTACGAAATGTTGTGGCAGGGAGCGCCCGAAGAGGGGGGATCATGACGTACGAAGTGAACGGAAAAGTGCTCGAGACGACCGAAGCCGGCTATCTGGTATCGCAGGAGGACTGGGACAGGGACGTGGCGCAGGCGATCGCCGCCGCGGAGGGACTCACCCTCACCCAGGACCACTGGGACGTGATCGAGTACCTGCGCGAGGCCTGGTTCAACCACAACGGCGAGCAGCCGAACAACCGCGCCATCCTCAAAGCCATGCAGGAC
>DATKAX010000048.1:0-8414 GCA_035514595.1 Burkholderiales bacterium | reverse complement strand
GAAGATCCTCTCGGTCGCGGTCTACAACCATTACAAGCGCCTGAAGCACCTGTCGAAGAACGACGAGGTGGAGCTGGCGAAATCGAACATCCTGCTCATCGGGCCGACCGGCTCGGGCAAGACGCTGCTGGCGCAGACCCTCGCGCGCCTGCTCAACGTGCCGTTCGTCATCGCCGACGCCACGACCCTCACCGAAGCCGGCTATGTCGGCGAGGACGTCGAGAACATCATCCAGAAGCTGCTGCAGAACTGCGACTACGACGTGGACAAGGCCAAGCGCGGCATCGTCTACATCGACGAGATCGACAAGATCTCGAGGAAGTCCGACAACCCCTCGATCACGCGCGACGTCTCGGGCGAGGGCGTACAGCAGGCGCTGCTGAAGCTGATCGAGGGCACCATCGCCTCGGTGCCCCCGCAGGGCGGGCGCAAGCACCCGAACCAGGACTTCGTGCAGGTCGACACGACCAACATCCTGTTCATCTGCGGCGGGGCGTTCGACGGGCTGGAGAAGATCGTGCGCAACCGCACGGAGAAGACCGGCATCGGCTTCGGCGCGGAGGTGCGCTCGCCCGCCAATTCCAAGGCGATCTTCGACCTGCTCAAGGCGGTCGAGCCCGAGGACCTGATCAAGTACGGCCTGATCCCGGAGTTCGTCGGCCGGCTGCCGGTGGTGGCGGCGCTGGAGGAACTGGACGAGCACGCCTTGATCCAGATCCTCACCGAGCCGAAGAACGCGCTCATCAAGCAGTACCAGCGCCTGTTCTACATGGAGGGCGTCGAGCTCGAGGTGCGCGTGGGCGCCCTCGGGGCGGTCGCCAAGCGCGCGCTCGCGCGCAAGACCGGCGCGCGCGGCCTGCGCTCGATCCTTGAAACGGTCCTGCTCGACACCATGTACGAGCTGCCGACGCTGGAGAACGTGAGCAAGGTCGTGGTCGACGAGCAGATGATCTCCGCCGACGGCAAGCCGCTGCTGATCTACTCCGATCAGCACAAGGTCGCGGGCGGGTCCGCGTAACCTCGGCGTAACATCGGGTAACGCTTTCCGCATTGCAGCGTCCACGTGTTGCGTGTACGCTTTGCCCATTGATTTTTCTGGGGAACCTGCATCCCCGCGGATGCTCCAACCCCTTGAAGAGGTTAATCTAAATGTCCGATACCGATCCCCCCAGCCCTGACATCGTCCAGTATCCGCTGTTGCCGCTGCGCGATGTTGTGGTGTTTCCCCACATGGTGATCCCGCTGTTCGTGGGGCGCCCGAAGTCCATCAAGGCGATGGAAACCGCGATGGAGGCAGGGAAATCGATCCTGCTGGTGGCGCAGAAGTCCGCCGCCAAGGACGACCCGGGCCCGGAGGACATGTACGAGATCGGCTGTGTCTCCAACATCCTCCAGATGCTGAAGCTTCCCGACGGCACGGTGAAGGTGCTGGTCGAAGGAGGCTCGCGCGCGCGCATCCGCGAGGTGGTGGACGTGCGCTCGCATTGGGTGGCCGAGGCGCTGCCGGTGGCGCTCGAGGGCGCCATCGCGCCAGAGGTCGAAGCCATGCGCCGGGCGCTGCTCTCGGCGTTCGACCAGTACGTGAAGCTGAACAAGAAGATCCCGCCCGAGATCCTGACTTCGCTCTCGGGGATCGACGAGGCCGGGCGCCTCGCGGATACGGTGGCGGCGCATTTGCCCCTCAAGCTCGAGCAGAAGCAGCAGGTGCTCGAGATGTTCGACGTCAAGAGCCGCCTCGAGCATCTGCTGTCGCAGCTCGAGACCGAGATCGACATCCTGCAGGTCGAGAAGCGCATCCGCGGGCGCGTCAAGCGCCAGATGGAGAAGAGCCAGCGCGAGTACTACCTGAACGAGCAGGTGAAGGCGATCCAGAAAGAGCTCGGCGAGGGCGAGGAGGGGGCGGACCTGGAGGAGATGGAGAAGCGCATCCGCCGCGCCCACATGCCCAAGGACGCGCGCAAGAAGGCCGAAAGCGAGCTGAAGAAGCTCAAGCTGATGTCGCCCATGTCGGCCGAGGCCACGGTGGTGCGCAACTACATCGAGACCATCGTCAACCTGCCGTGGAAGAAGAAGTCGAAGATCTCGAAGGACATCAAGGCGGCGCAGGAGATCCTCGACAGGGACCACTACGGCCTGGAGAAGGTGAAGGAGCGCATTGTCGAGTACCTCGCGGTGCAGACGCGCGTGGACAAGATGAAGGCGCCGATCCTGTGCCTGGTGGGCGCCCCGGGCGTGGGCAAGACCTCGCTCGGCCAGTCGATCGCCCGGGCGACCAACCGCAAGTTCGTGCGCATGTCGCTCGGCGGGGTGCGCGACGAGGCCGAGGTGCGGGGGCATCGCCGGACCTACATCGGCTCGATGCCCGGCAAGATCCTGCAGAACATGACCAAGGTGCAGGTGAAGAACCCGCTGTTCCTGCTCGACGAGGTCGACAAGATGGGCATGGACTGGCGCGGCGATCCGTCCTCGGCGCTGCTGGAAGTGCTCGACCCGGAGCAGAACCACACTTTCGTCGACCACTACATCGAGGTCGAGTACGACCTCTCGGAGGTGATGTTCGTCGCCACGGCGAACACGCTGAACATCCCGCCCGCGCTCCTCGACCGCATGGAGGTGATCCGCCTCTCGGGCTACACCGAGGACGAGAAAATGAACATCGCGGTGCGCTATCTGCTGCCCAAGCAGATGAAGAACAGCGGCCTCAAGGACGGCGAGCTTTCGGTTTCCGAGGCCGCGATCCGCGACATCGTGCGCTACTACACGCGCGAGGCCGGGGTCAGAGCGCTGGAGCGCGAGGTGTCCAAGATCTGCCGCAAGGCGGTGAAGCAGCTCCTGACCGAGAAGCAGGCGGCGGAGGCAGACAAGGCGGTCAGGCCGCACCGCATCACCGTGACGCCGAAGAACCTCGACAAGTTCCTCGGCGTGCGCCGCTACACCTTCGGCATGGCCGAGAAGGAGAACCAGGTCGGGCAGGTGACGGGACTTGCGTGGACCGAGGTCGGGGGCGAGCTGCTCACGATCGAGGCCGCGGCCATGCCCGGCAAGGGCAAGACCATCACCACCGGCAAGCTCGGCGAGGTGATGCAGGAATCGATCCAGGCGGCGCTGTCGGTGGTGCGGGCGCGCTCGCGCAAGCTGGGGGTGAAGGAAGACTTCTACCAGAAGAACGACATCCACATCCACCTGCCCGAGGGCGCCACGCCGAAGGACGGCCCGAGCGCCGGCATCGGCATTGCCACCGCCATGGTGTCGGTGCTCTCCGGCATCCCGGTGCGCTCGGAGGTCGCCATGACCGGCGAGATCACGCTGCGCGGCGAGGTGCTGCAGATCGGTGGCCTCAAGGAGAAGCTGCTCGCGGCGCACCGCGGCGGCATCAAGACCGTGCTGATCCCGGAAGAGAACGTGAAGGACCTGGTCGAGATCCCGGACAACATCAAGAACCGGCTCGAGATCATGCCGGTGAGGTGGATCGACAAGGTGCTGGAGATCGCGCTCGAGCGCCAGCCCGACCCGCTGCCCGAGCCCGACGAGTCGGCGCCGATGCCGCCCAAGCCCGACGACCAGACGGGCGCCGTGACCACGCACTGAGGACCGTTCCATGAACAAAGGCGATCTGATCGAGCAGATCGCGCAGGCCGCCGAGATCTCGAAGTCGGCTGCCGAGCGCGCGGTCGACGCGCTGGTCGGCGCGGTGAAGTCCAGCCTGCGCAAGGACGAAGCCGTGACGCTGGTCGGCTTCGGCACCTTCTATGCCGGCAAGCGCGCGGCGCGCACCGGCCGCAACCCGCGCACCGGCGAGGCGCTGGACATCAAGGCCGCGCGCCTTCCCAAGTTCCGCGCTGGCAAGGCCCTGAAGGACGCGATAAACTAGCGCCCCTTTGCTGCGCAGAGGGTGCTTAGCTCAGCGGTAGAGCGCTGCCCTTACAAGGCAGATGTCGGGAGTTCGACCCTCTCAGCACCCACCACAAGGAGCGGTAGTTCAGTTGGTTAGAATACCGGCCTGTCACGCCGGGGGTCGCGGGTTCGAGTCCCGTCCGCTCCGCCAACTTGGGCGTTTCCTCATCGAGCATCGCCACGTAAGGCCACCCACGCCGAAGGCAGCCTGAGCGTCGGGCTGGGGCAACAGGGGGCGGGCCCAATGTTCGCTGGCAGACTACGGTACACAATGACTCGAACTCGTTCTGAAGGGGAGTGCACAGTGTTGCCAATGACGGCTCAGGCCAGCCGGAACGACGGCGACGTTCGGCGCGGTCTCGCCAAGCCGACGTCAGTTCTGATCGTCGACGACAATGCGGACTTGCGGTGTTTCGTCAAGATCGTGCTGGAGCGAGCGGGCTTCGAGGCGCAGGTTGCGGCGGACGGAGAACGCGCGCTCGATCTGCAGCGCGCGCATCCCGTCGATGTGCTCATCACCGACATCTTCATGCCCGAGCGCGACGGGATCGAGCTCATCCATCAGTTCAAGTCCGCGTTCCCGCAGGTGAAGATCATCGCCATGTCGGGAGGAGGGCGAATCTTCAAAACGGACTATCTGCCGATTGCAGCGGATATCGGCGCCGATCTGGTGCTGCGCAAGCCCTTCGCCGCGGATACATTGCTGAGCATGCTGCACGATCTCGTCCCGCACTGACGGGCCGATCGTCGAGCACCGCCCGCGCCGCCTGCTCGACGAACATGTTTTCGTTGCTCAGGCGAGCGATGCGATGAGCGCCAGCAGCGCCTGCGATGCGACCGGTTTCACGAGGTAGTGCTCGACGCCGAGCTGCTTCATGCGCTCCCTTGTCGTCTCCGACCCGTAACCCGTCAGCACCGCGACCACCGGCTGGGCCGCTCCTGCCTGCTCGCGCAGCCGGCGCAGCACTTCGTAGCCGTCCATTCCCGGCATGGCGATATCGAGCAGCACGAGCTGGGGCTTGAATTCTCGCGCGAGGCCGAGCGCGGACAGCCCGTCGAAGGTGCAGCGCACTTGGTGCGCCTGCGCCTGCAGGAACACCTGCGTCGTCTCCGCCGCATCGACGTTGTCGTCCACGATGAGGACGCGGTAGCTCGTCCGGGTCGCTTGCCCGGCCACGACGGGTTCCGGTCTGGGCGGTTCGGCGGGCGCTTCATCGCACCGGGGCAGCCGCACGATGAACTCGGCTCCCTTGCCTTCGCCCTCGCTCTTCGCCTCGATGCTGCCGCCGTGCAGCTCGACCAGGCGGCGAGCGAGCGCGAGGCCGATCCCCATGCCGCCGTATCCACGCCCGTGCGAGGCCTCGGCCTGGACGAACAGGTCGAACAAACGCGGCAGCAGCCCGGCCGGAATGCCGTTGCCGTTGTCCCTCACCTTGACCACCGCGTCCCTGCCCTGGAGTTGCGTCGAAAGCGTGATCTCGCCTCCATTGGGGGTGAACTTCGCGGCGTTGTTGAGGAGGTTGGAGATGACCTGGGCAAGGCGATCGAGATCGCCGTTCACGTAGATCGCCCCGGGGGCCTCCACCACGGCCAGATGGTGCTCCCGCTCCTCGATCAAGGACCGGCTGATCTCGATCGCGGCGCCGACGGCCTCGCTGAGCGCGATGGGTCTTTTCTGCACCTCGATCATGCCGCGGTTGATCCTGGAGACGTCGAGAAGATCGTCCACCAGGCGGGAGAGGTGCGCCACCTGCCGGCCGATCACCGCCGCGCCGAAGGTGACCGTGGGGTCCGCCGAGCCGATGGTGCGCATGGTCTCGGCGGCAAGGCGCATCGGCGCGAGGGGATTGCGCAGCTCGTGCGCCAGCATCGCGAGAAACTCGTCCTTGTTGCGGTTGGCCTCCGCAAGCTCGTCCGCGACACGCTTGCGCTGGGTGTCGTCCTGGACGCTGAGCAGGATCATCTCGGGTCGAGTCCTGCCACCGCGCAGGGGCTGCGCGCTCAGCAGCATGACCCTCTCGCCGAGATTCTTGAACGAATGCCTGACCTCCAGGTTGCGGAAAGACCCGTCTTCACGGAAAACCTTTTGCAGGGCCTCGCGCAGATCCGCGATGTCCCAGTCTCGGTCGCCCAGTTCGTAGAGGTACCGGCCCTCGGTGTCTTCGCCCCGGGTCTGGAACGCCTGATAGAAGGCGCTGTTGGCATTGATCACGTTCAGCGAGGCGTCGAGCACGAGAAGCGGCGACGGCGTGGTCTGGACGATGGCGTCGGCATAGTCGCTCGCTGCCCGCAACGCCTCGTTCACCGACGCCATCTCGCGGTTGCGGTTGGTCAGCTCCTCGTTGGTCGTGATCAGTTCCTCGTTGGTCGACTCCAGCTCCTCCTTGGCGGTCTGCAGCTCCTCGTTCGTGCTTTGCAGCTCCTCGTTGGCCGAGAGCAGCTCTTCGTGCGCGGATTTCAGCTCTTCCTTGACGGCCTCGTGCCCCCCGATCGCCGACTGCAGATACTCGCGGGTCGCCGTCAGCTCGCGCTGCAGCCGCGCGCTCTCGGTTCCCTCCTGCGCAGGCGCCGCGCCGGCGCTCAGGCGCCGGCACCATCCCAGCAACCCGCGCCACAATGAAATCGCCGGCCCGCCGGCGCGCCCGGACGGAGCCTCTTCGAAAGCCACCAGGTAGCCGTGCAGGCCGGCCTCGGCCACCTGCACGCGGCTCACCTGCAGCCAGATCTCCCGCGCCGCGCCCGGCGCCTCCAGTCGCACCGCCCCGGAGCGCACCGGCTCGCCGGTCTTGCGCACCTCCTCCATGGCCCGCGCGAGCGCGATCACCAGCGCCGGCGCCGCAAGCTTGCGCAGGCTCAGGCTCGCGGGACCCGGCGCATGCTCGAGATAAGGCCCGGTCTGCCCGCGGAACTGCAGCACGTTCAGCTCTTCGTCGATCAGGACGCAGGGGGGGGCGTAGCGGGCGAGCAGCACGCGGTCGGCTTCGCGCTGTATGCGCTCGGCCTCGAGCACGACCGGCTCGCTTGCCGCGGCGGCGCTGCGCGCGGTTGGTTCGGCCGGCTCGCGTTCGAACAGCAGCCCCCTGTGCCCTGAAGCAGCCGCCTTGCGCGCATAGATACGGTAGTGCCTGTCCATCGACTCGAACAGATTCGCGCTTTCCCCGACGCTCTCGGAAGGCCCCAGCATGAGG
Organism: Burkholderiales bacterium; assembly: GCA_035514595.1. GTDB lineage: Bacteria > Pseudomonadota > Gammaproteobacteria > Burkholderiales > SG8-39 > SCGC-AG-212-J23. Next base: position 1,332 of record DATKAX010000048.1, on the reverse strand, counting down.
AACCCGCGAGGCTTGAGCGCGTAATGGAACAGCGACAGCACCCGGCGCTGCATGGCCTGATCGAGATAGATGAGGAGATTGCAGCAGCTCACCAGGTCGAGCCGCGAGAACGGCGGGTCGCGCGTGACGTCGTGCCTGGCGAAGACGCACATCTCGCGGATCGACTTGGCGATCTGGTAGCGGCCCTCGAGCTTGAGGAAGAAGCGCCGCAGCCGTTCCGGCGAAACCTCGGCGGCGATGCTTTCCGGGTAGATTCCGGCGCGCGCGCGCTCGATCGCCCGCTCGCTCACGTCGGTGCCGAAGATCTGGATCCGCGTCGCGGTGCTGCGCTCGCCGAGAAACTCGAGCAGGCTGATCGCGATCGAGTAGACTTCCTCGCCGCTGGCGCAGCCGGGCACCCAGACGCGCAGCGGATCCTTCGGCGAGCGCTCTCCCATCAGCGCCGGAAACGCCAGGCGCGAGAGCGCCTCGAGGCCGCCGGGGTCGCGGAAGAAGCTGGTCACCACGATCAGCAGGTCCTCCGACAGCGCCTGCAGCTCGGCCAGGTCGTTCTGCACCAGCTCCGCGTACGACGCCAGGTCGTCGAGGTGGTGCAGCGCCATGCGGCGCGCCAGTCGCCGATCGATGGTGGCCCGCTTGTAGTGGGTGAAATCCACCCCGCTCGACGTACGCAGCAAGCGGAACATCCGCGCGACGGCGGCCTTTTCCGCGGGCGCAGCGGGCGCCGGCGCCACGGATGGCTCGCCGCCGGCCCCCGCGACCTGCAGGTAGGGATGCCGGCCGATGCGAGCGAGCGTTTCGCCCATCTCGCGCGGCGTCTGGATGAAATCCACGCACCCGGCTTCGATGGCGCTCCTCGGCATCCCGGGGAAGCCCGCCGAAGCCTCCTCCTGCGCGAGCGTGATGCCGCCGGCCGCCTTGATCGCGTGCAGGCCCCGCGTGCCGTCCGAGCCGGTGCCCGAAAGCACGATTCCGACGGCGTAGTGGCCGCGCTGTGCCGCGAGCGACTGGAACAGGAAATCGACCGGCATCGACGGCTGCCGGCCCTCGGGCCGGGGCTGGAGATGCAGCGTGTCCCCGTCGAGCGAGAGCAGGGTGTTCGGAGGAATGATGTAGGCATGATCGGGCGCGATGGACATGCCGGCCCTGACCTCGACCACAGGCATCGGAGTCTTCTTGCCGAGGATGTCGGCGAGCATGCTCGCTCGCGCCGGATCGAGGTGCTGCACGATCAGGAAAGCCATGCCCGTCGGGGCCGGGAGCGCTTCCAGCAGCTCGCCGATGGGCTCGAGCCCGCCGGCCGAGGCGCCGATGCCGACGACCGGGATGAGG
>DATKAX010000047.1:0-4783 GCA_035514595.1 Burkholderiales bacterium | reverse complement strand
CAATACCGCTCGCGCGCCGAGGACATCGCGGCGCTGAAGACGCGCAACGACCGCGGCGAGCTGGTGCCGCTCGGCTCGCTGCTCAAGGTCGAGCAGAGCTACGGCCCGGACCGGGCGATGCGCTACAACGCGTTCCCCTCGGCGGACCTGAACGGCGCCGCGGCGCCGGGCTTCAGCTCCGGGCAGGCGCAGGCGGCGATCGAGCGCATCGCCGGCGAGACCCTGCCGCGCGGCATCACCTTCGAGTGGACCGACCTCACCTACCAGGAGATCCTCGCCGGCAATTCCGCCGCGCTGGTGTTTCCGCTCTGCGTGCTGCTCGTCTTCCTGGTGCTCGCGGCGCAGTACGAGAGCTTCAGGCTGCCGCTCGCGGTGATCCTGATCGTGCCGCTGTCGATGCTCTTCGCCATCGCCGGGGTCTGGCTCGCCGGCGGCGACAACAACATCTTCACGCAGATCGCGCTTTTCGTGCTGATGGGGCTCGCCTGCAAGAACGCCATCCTGATGGTCGAGTTCGCGCGCGAGCTCGAGCTGAAAGGGGTGCACGACCCGGTGCGCGCGGCGCTCGAGGCGGCGCGCATGCGGCTGCGCCCGATCCTGATGACCTCGATCGCCTTCATCATGGGCGTGGTGCCGCTGGTGCTCTCCTCCGGCGCCGGCGCCGAGATGCGCCAGGCGATCGGCATCGCGGTCTTCTCCGGGATGATCGGCGTGACGCTCTTCGGCCTTTTCCTCACACCGGTCTTTTATGTCCTCCTCGCGCGCCGCCAAAGGGCACGGGCTGCGCTTGTCCCAACATGAGAAAAATCCTTCCCTTCATCCTTTCAATAGGTCTCGCGGGTTGCTCGCTCGCTCCCAGGCTCGAGCAGCCGCAAGTCGAAGTGCCGGCGCAGTTCAAGCAGCTCTCGCCCGAGGAGCGCGGCCGCTGGAAGACCGCGCAGCCGGCCGAAGCGCAGCCGCGCGGCGAGTGGTGGCGCGCCTTCGGCGACCCGGCGCTCGACGCGCTGGAGGCCGAGGCGCTCGCCGGCAACCAGACCCTCAAGGCGCTCGCCGCGCGCGTATCGCAGGCGCGCGCGCTGGTCGGCGTGGCGCGCTCCGAGCGCACGCCCCGGGTCGACGCCGGCTTCGGCCCGAGCCGCATCAAGCCGCCGCAGGCGCCTGCCGCCACCGCCTGGCGGGGACTGGTCAGCGTGAGCTATGAGGTCGACTTGTTCGGGCGCATCTCGGACGGCATCGCGGCAGCGCGCGGCGACTTCGAGGCGCTGCAGGCGGCGTATTTCTCGGTCCAGCTCGCGCTGCAGGCCGACGTGGCGCAGACCTATTTCGCGCTGCGCGAGGCCGACGAGGAGCTCGAGCTGCTGCGCGGCACGGTGCGGCTGCGCGGGGACAGCGTGCGGCTGCTCGAGCGGCGCTTCGACCTCGGCGACATCAGCGAGCTCGACCTCGCGCGCGCGCGCACCGAGCTCGAGACCACGCGCAGCGAGGCGATCGCGCTCGAGCGCCGGCGCGCGCAGCTCGAGCATGCGCTCGCGGTGCTGCTCGGCAGGGCGCCCGCGGCCTTCGACCTCGAGCGGGCGCCGCTCGTCACGGCGCTTCCCGCCATTCCGGCGGGGCTGCCTTCGTCGCTGCTCGAGCGCCGCCCCGACATCGCCGCGGCGAGCCGCAGCATGGCGGCGGCGAACGCGCGCATCGGCGTCGCCAAGGCGGCGTTCTTCCCGGTGCTGAACCTCACCGCGCAGGGCGGCTACGAGTCCGGCGAGCTGTCGGATCTGTTCAAGTGGTCCAGCCGCACCTGGGCGCTCGGCCCGCTGTTCGGCACCCTGCTGACGATGCCGATCTTCGACGGCGGCCGCAACCAGGCGAACCTCGAGCGCTCCTACAGCGCGCTCGAGGAAGCGGTGGCGGGCTACCGCCAGCAGGTTCTGGCCGCCTTTGCGGAAGTCGAGGACAGCCTGGTCGACGTGCGCACGCTCGACGAGCAGGGCCAGGCGACGCGCGCCGCCGCCGCGGCGGCGAGCCGGGCCTTCGCCATAGCCCAGTCGCGCTACCGCAGCGGCGCCACCGGCTACCTGGATGTCATCGACGCGCAGCGCAGCCTGCTCGCCGTCCAGCGCCTCGATACGCAGATCCGGGGCGCGCGCGCCGCCTCGACGGTAGCGCTGATCCGCGCCCTTGGCGGCGGCTGGCAGGCGCCGGACGCGGTGGGCGCACTGTTTCAGTGGTAACGATGGCACCCGGCCGGGAAATGCTGGTGAAACCTTGCCGCGCGATACTGGCTCCACGTCAAGACGACGCAGGCCTCCCGGCCGCTGGTCAGGGTCCACCACAACCTCCTCCTCCTCCCCTGGAGGACCCTGATGGCCGGAGGGGTCTTTTTTTTGGCTTGCTGGCGGCGATCCTGCTCGCCGGCGCGTCCGCCGCCTCGGCGCAGGAGCTCGCGCTCTCCGTCGGCCGCGCGAGCGCCTCCAAGGACATCGACGTGGTGCGGCTGGCGTACCGGCGCGAGCTCTCGCCGAACGGCGCGCACTGGTGGTGGCCCACGCACCTGCAATTCAGCGCGGGCATCTGGCGCGTCCCGCAGCTCGACGGGCGCACCCGGCGTTTCGACGCCGGCGCGAGCGCGGTGTGGCGCGCCGAGCGAAGGCTCGGCTACCTCGAGGCGGGCTTCGGCGCGCATCTCCTCTCGCACACCGTCAACAACGACACGACGCGCCTTCCTTCGTCGTTCCAGTTCGGCTCGCATCTCGGCGCGGGCCTGCACCTCGGCGATGCCGCCACGGTGGGCGTCGCGATCCAGCACCTGTCGAACGCCGGCATCAAGGAGCCGAACGGCGGCATCGATTTCATCCTGCTCACCGCGAGCGTGCGGCTCTAGAGTGCTTAACATGGCGGCATGAGCGACCAGGACGCCGCTTCTCTCACCCGCTCCCTGCTGCGCTTCGACACCGTCAACCCGCCCGGCCGCGAGCGCGATTGCGCGCGCTACGCGGGCGCGATGCTCGAGGCGTGGGGGTTCAAGGTCGACTACAGCGAGTTCGACGAGCGCCGCACCAGCGTGATCGCGCGCGCGGGCGGCTCGGAGGCGAAGGCGCCGCTGTGCATGACCGGGCACCTCGACGTGGTGCCGCTCGGCAGCGCGAAATGGTCCAGGGATCCGTTTGCCGGCGAAGCCGACGGCGACAGGCTGTACGGGCGCGGAGCGTCGGACATGAAGTCGGGCGTTGCGGCGATGCTGCTCGCGGCGAGGCGCTTCGGGAAGAGGCTCGCCGGGACGCCCGGGCTGGTGCTCGTGCTCACCGCCTCGGAGGAGGATGGCTGCGTCGGCTCGCGGCATCTGGCGGCGCTGCCGCAGCTCATGGGACGCGCGGGCGCGATCGTGGTGGGCGAGCCCAGCGCGAACTATCCGTTCGTCGGGCACAAAGGCTCGCTCAAGTTCCATGCGCGCTTTCGCGGCGTGGCGGCGCACGGCTCGATGCCGGAGCTCGGCGTGAACGCGATCTACAAGGCGGCGCGGGCGGTGGCGCAGCTCGAGGGCTTCGAATTCGGCGTCACGCCGCACGCGGTGATGGGCGCCCCGACGATCAACGTCGGCACGTTCTCGGGCGGCAGCGGCGTCAACCTGGTGCCCGACGCCGCCTCGATCGGCGTCGACATTCGAACGGTGCCGGGCATGGACCATGTCGATCTTCTTCACAAGTTGAAACATCTCCTTGGGGAAGAAATAGAGCTCGACGTGTTCTCGGATCTGCCGGCGGTGTGGACCGAGCCTGAGGATGAGTGGATGCAGCGCGTGTTCGAGATCTGCAAGCCGCAGCTGGGCGCAGTGCCGCAGCCGCGCACCGCGACCTACATGACCGACGCGGCGAATCTGCGCAAGGTATACGGCGGGGCGCCGACCGTGGTGCTCGGCCCGGGCGAGCCGCAGATGGCGCACCAGACCGACGAGTACTGCAGCCTGGAGCGCCTCGAGCGCTCGGTGGCGATCTACGAGGCGCTGATCCGCGACTGGACCTCGGGCTAGCGCACGACGTACAGGTAGGCGCGGCACCAGGCGCCGCACTCGCCTTCGGCGAAGCCGGTCTCGACCGCTTCCCAGCCGTCGATCGGAAAGCCGTTGGTGACGATGCGCGTGCCGGGCGGCAGCGCCTTGAACTTCGGCGCCAGCTTCTGGAGGTTGGCGGGAAGCAGGAACAGCGCGAGCACCGTGGCCTGCGAGATGTCGGCCTCGTACATGTCGCCCTGCGCGAAGCGCGCCTTGTCGGCGACGCCTTCCTGCACCGCGTTGCGCCTCGCGAGCGCCACCATTTCGCGGTTGTACTCGACGCCGAGCGCCCGCGCGCCGCGTTTCGCGGCGGCGATTACGTTGCGCCCGTCGCCCGAGCCGAGGTCGATGATGTAGTCCTGCGGCGTCACCCTCGCCATGTCGAGCATTTTCTCCACCAGGGAGTAGGGAGTGGGCACCCAGACCACATCCTTGCCCGGCTGGCCGGAATAGGGCTGGTACTCCTGCCCGGCGGCAAGCGCAGCCCCGGCCGCAAGGGCGAGCAGGCACGGCACGAGCACCGCGCGGGTTCTCGACACGGACATCTCCAGGTCAGCGCTGGCGTGGATTATGCGGCGGCGGAGCGGTGCGCGGGTCCCTGCCGGCGGGCAGGCCGCGGGTGCCTCCGGCGGCGGCGTCGATCTCGCGCAGGCACTGCTCGCGCAGCGTACCGCTCAGCTCGTGGCAGCGGCTCGCGGCGCGATCCGACGGGACGCCAGATTCCACCCCGGGAGCGGGCAT
>DATKAX010000046.1:0-3391 GCA_035514595.1 Burkholderiales bacterium | reverse complement strand
CCGGGCTGCCGATCGCGTGCCGCGCGGTGAAAATCATCGCGGCAGCCGTCCTTTCTCGGCCGCCTCGACACAGCGCTCCATCGAGGCGAGCAGCGGCACGTAGCCGTAGCCGCCGAGGATGTTGACGAGCTTCACGCTGTTCGTCGCGAGCCGCTTCCAGCCGTTCGCCTCGGCGATCTCGCGCGCGTAGGACTGATAGAAGCACATGCCGGAGAGGACGTGCCCGCCGGCGGCCTCGATACAGGCCGTCAGGCCGAACCGGTCGGCGTCGGGCTTCACCTGCGGGCTGGTCACCGCGAGCAGCGGCTTCACGAAGCGCCGCCCGTCGCACAGCGCGGCGAGGCTCCGCAGCTCGTAGAGGGAGAGCTGCGGGGCGGAGAAGACCACGACGTCGATCTCCTCCTCGCCTGCGTAGGCCGATGTCAGCGCTTTTACATCGGTTTCACCCACCCTGTGGGATAAGGGCAATCGAGAACTTCCTGCATCCGCCGCCTCGGGCGTGATGCCGGCGAGGTGGTACATCGCGATCGAGCCGAAGCTCGCCATCGCGGCGCCGAAATGCTTGAGCGCATCCGAGCCGGACGAGCCTTCGAGCCCCTCGACGAACGGCACCGCCCAGTAGTTGCCCGCGAGCTTTCCGATCAGGCCGCCGAGCGCGCCCCAGTCGTTGAGCGTCTGCGGCGTCCAGTCGACGCGGATGCGCAGCGTCGCGCGGCGCGCGGCGTCGAGGTGAAAGCCGTAGCGCGGCGTGCGTCCCGTGAGCCCGGCCGCGACCGCGGAGGGTCCGCCTTCGTAGTTGGAGCGCGCGCCGCACACCGAGTTGGCATAGATCACGACCCCGGTATCGCCGAACGCCACGGACTCGCCGCGCGCCGGCGCCTGGATCGTCTGGTAGTTGATGCAGGTGTCGGTCATCATCACGCCGAGGCGCGTGAAGGCCTGCACCGCGCGGCGCTCGAGCTCCACGATCCAGGCGGGATGCCTGAGCACGGCGGTCTTGGCGAAGTCGGTGCCGCGCGGATCGGTGATCGTCGGCACGCGCACCCGGCCCTGATCATTGGCAACAGCTTCAAGCCATGCCACGCCTGCCTCCCCCAGGCTCTCGGTGTCGGCCATGACGTGCGCCTGCGTCACCGGCACGAAGTCCTCGGCGCCGAGGAACCCGCCGACCTTGATCTGGTGCTCGATCGCGCTCTTCACCGCGCCGCCGAGCTCGCCGCCGAGCATCGCGCGCTCCAGGTCGTTCAGCTTCACAGGACTCCCTTTGCCTAGAACCCCGGCGGTTCCGGAGGAAAGCTCGGCTTGCGCTTCTCGCGGTGCGAGGCGACGCCTTCCTTCGCCTCGGGGCCGGTGAAGCCGAGCATCTCGAGCGCGAGCGAGGCGTCGAAGGCGGGTCCCGCCATGCGCAGCCAGTTGTTGAGCGAGTACTTGGTCCAGCGCAGCGCGGTCTGGGCGCCGGCGGCGAGCTTGCGAGCGACTTCGAGCGCTTTCGCCTGCAGCTCGGCCTCGTCGCAGGCGAGCGAGACCAGGCCGAGACGCTCGGCTTCCTCGCCGCTGATCGTCTCGCACAGCAGCAGGTAATACTTCGCCTTTGCCATGCCGCAGAGCAGCGGCCAGATGATCGCCGCGTGATCGCCGGCGGCGACGCCGAGGCGCGTGTGGCCGTCGATCAGGCGCGCGTTCTTCGCGGCAATCGAGATGTCGGCGAGCAGGCCCGCCACCAGCCCCGCCCCGACCGCCGGGCCGTGCATGGCCGAGACCACGATCTTGGAGCAGTTGATGAGGTTGTAGACGAGATCGCGCGCCTCGCGCCAGACGCGTGCGCGTAGCGCGAAGTCCCGCGTCATCTCCTCGACCATCGCGAGGTCGCCGCCCGCCGAGAACCCTTTTCCGGCGCCGCGCAGGATCGCGACGCGCGTTTCGGGGTCGCGGTCGACGTCGAGCCAGACCTGCGCCATTTCTGCATGCATGCGGGCGGTGGCGATCGAAAGCTTGCCCTCCTCGCCCATCACGATCTCGAGGATGCCGGGCTCGAGCCGGCGGATCTTCAGTTCGCGGTATCCGGTGTAGTCCATGCGCGGCATTCTACAATTCGCGCATGCGCACGCCCGAGGCGCGCTTCGCCGGCCTGCCCGGCTTTCCCTTCCGGCCCCGTTACCTCGAGTGGCGCGGCATGCGCGCGCATTATGTGGACGAAGGAAGCGGGGAGAAGACCTTGCTGTGCCTGCACGGGCAGCCCACCTGGTCGTACCTCTACCGGCGCATGATCCCGCCCTTCGTCGCCTCGGGTGCGCGCGTGGTGGCGCCCGACTTCATCGGCTTCGGCCGCTCCGACAAGCCCGAGGACGAGGCGGAATATTCGTTTGATTCTCACAGGACATTCCTGCTCGAATTCATCGAAAGCAAGAACCTCGGGCAAATAACCCTGGTGGTGCAGGACTGGGGGGGGCTGCTCGGCCTGACCCTGCCGATGGAGATGCCGGAGCGCTTCGAGCGCCTGCTCGTCATGAATACCGCGCTCGGCACCGGCGACGTGCCGCTCACCGAGGGCTTCATCGCCTGGCGCGCCTACTCGAGCAGAAATCCAGATCTCGCCTGCGGCAGGCTGCTCGCGCGCGCCTGCCCGCATCTCACGCCGGCGGAGGCGGCGGCGTACGACGCGCCGTTCCCGGATGCGCGCTACAAGGCGGGCGTGCGCGCCTTTCCGAAGCTCGTCCCGGAGCATGAGAATGATCCCGGGGCCGCGATATCGCGCAAGGCGCGGGACTGGCTGAAAAACGAATGGCAGGGCGAGACCTTGATGGCGATCGGGGCGAAGGACCCGGTGCTCGGGCTGCCGGCGATGCAGCTCCTGCGGAGCTGGATCCGCAACTGCCCGGAGCCGCTGGTGCTCGAGGACGGCGGGCATTTTCTGCAGGAATGGGGCGACGAGGTGGCGCAATGGTTTCTTTCGAAGACCTAGCCGCGGCGCACGAGCGCATCAAGGCGCAGGCGAAGCGCACGCCGGTCCTCACCTCGGCGACGGTCGATGCGCTGACCGGCGCGAAGGTGTTCTTCAAGTGCGAGAACTTCCAGCGCATGGGCGCGTTCAAGTTCCGCGGCGCCTACAACGCGCTCTCGCAATTGACGGCGGAGGAGAAAAAGCGCGGCGTGCTGGCGTTTTCCTCGGGCAACCACGCGCAGGCGGTCGCCCTGGCGGGGAACCTGTTGAAAACAGGAACCACAATCGTCATGCCGGCGGACGCGCCGCAGGTGAAGCTCGAGGCGACGCGCGGCTACGGCGGCGAGGTCATCGTCTATCAGAAGGGCGAGGACCGCGAGGAGATCGCTGCACGGCTGGCGAAGGCGCGCGGCCTCACGTTGATTCCGCCGTTCGACCATCCGCACATCA
>DATKAX010000045.1:0-2339 GCA_035514595.1 Burkholderiales bacterium | reverse complement strand
CGTCCTCCAGCGTGATCTCCACAAACGCACCGCTTTGCGAGACCGTGGCGACCCCCGCGCTGAACCGCACCTCGGCGTCCAGCCGCCGGCGCACGAGGCGGGTGTACTTGAACTGCTCGTATTGCACGCGGTAGGGGTGGGAGGTCTCGCCGCGCAGCAGCTCGAGGTCGAACTCGGCGATCGCGCCCGTCTTGCGGTCGCGGTGCTGCGTGTAGCGCGCCTTCAGGCCGTCGCGCACGATCTCGTCGATCAGCCCGAGCCGCTCCATCATGTCGAGCGTCGGCGGGTGCCAGGTCGAGGCGCGCAGGTCCTCGGCGAGGACGGCGCCGCGCTCGAACACGGTCACGTCGATGCCGGCGCGCGACAGGGCGTAGGCCGCGGTGAGCCCGACCGGCCCGGCGCCGGCGACCAGGACCCGCTTCAATGCTTCTCCAGCAGCGAGCCCCAGCCGTGCACCTTGTCCTTGATGCCGTACTGGCGCAGCGCGTACCAGTAGGTCGCGGTGTTGATCGCGATCACCGGCTTGTCGAGCCAGAATTCCGCCATCGCCGCCACCTCCGCCATCGCGAGGTTGGTGCCCACCTGCACGATCGCGTCCACCTTCCCCCGGTTCACCTTCAGGATCGCGTCGCGCAGGGTCTTCTTGGACTCGTGCGCGATCAGCACCGGGCTCCTGCACTTCAGACCGAGCAGGTTCACCACTTCGAAGCCGCACTCCGTGAAGAAGCGCCTGACCTGGCGGTCGCCCACCGGCATGTAGGGCGTGATCACCCCCAGGCGCCTGATGCCGCGCCCGTAGGCGCGCAGCGCCGCGCGGCAGGCGTCGGAGCCCATGACCACGCCGCACTTCGCCACGCTGTCGAGCTTGCGCTGCAGCTTCTTCGAGCCGTCGAGCCCGTCCCAGAACGTCTCCGCCGACATGCCGAGCACCACGAAATCCGGGTGGCAGCTCATCACCGCCTCGAGCGCCGGGAAGAGCGCCGCGCGGATGTTGTCCATCATCGCCATGAAGCTCGCGTCGTCGGTGACCCGGGTATCCGGGATCACGAGCCGCGAGTGGTGGTGCGTGATGCCCCAGGGCTTCATGGCCTCGAACTCGGGCTGCACCGAGGTATTGGTTGAGGGCGCGAGGACGCCGAACTTGCCGCGGTGCCCGAGGGAATCAGTCATGCAGTGACTCCTTGGTCGAATGGCGCGGGGTGCGCGCCGAGCTTTGCCAGCGCCGTGGCGACGAAGCGGCCGGTGAGCACGCGGTCGCGCTCCAGCCGCGGCAGTTGCGGATTCAGCTCGTGAAACAGCGCGAGCTGCGCTTCCCAGTGCGAGCGCGCCATGCCGCCGTTGACAGCCCAGCCGCCGTTGTCGTGCTCGCGCTGCCACAGCATGCGCCTTTCCTCCGTGGAGAGAGCGACCGTGACGTGCTCGCGGAGCACGGCGTCGAATACCTCGAAGTCATCGTGCAAGGCCCGCGAGGCCCGCAGCATGGCGTTGGTCAAGGCCTGCAGCACTGCGGGATGCGCGCCCTCGAAGGCTTCGGTGGTCGCGAGCACGCCGTGCGGCTGCAGCGGCACCAGGCGCTTGAGCGCGTCGAAATCGAGCATGCGGTGCACGCGCCCGGCGTGGTCGCGGTCGAGGGCGAGCGCCTCCTCGGTGCGCACCAGCGAGGCGTCGGCGCGTCCCTCGAGCAGCGCGGCGATGCGCTGCGGCGGAGGTCCTACCGCCTCCCAGCGGATGTCGCTCTCCGCGATGCCGAGCGCGCGCACCACGAGGCGGGCCATGTGATGGCTCAGCGCCCCGATCGCGTCGACCGCCCACACGCACTGCCTCAGGTCGTCTGCCGTGCGGAACCTGCGCGAGGCGACCAGCGCCTGGGCCAGCGCGCGCGCCTGGGAAACGAAGATGCGGCACGGACGGCCCTCGGCGCGCAGCGCGAGCACCGGCCCGAAGCCGGCGTAGGCGACGTCGGCCTCGCCTTCGAGCACCGCGCGCATCGCGGCGACGCCGCCGCGCCAGTCGGACCAGCGCGCCTCCAGTCCCTCGGCGGCGAACAGGCCGAGTTGCGTCGCGGCGGCGCAGGAGATGTCGTCGACGCCGAAGCTGGCGCCGGAAGCGCGTGCCAGCCGGACCTTCATCGCCGCAGCTCGTCGAGGATCGCGTCGCGCTCGAGGACGTCGGCGTACTTCTGCGCCATGTCGAACAGATTCGCCTGGTGCGGGCCGAGGGCGCGGTCGCCGACGCAGTCGCGCGCCACGATCGGCCGGAAGTTGTGCGACAGCGCATCGACCACGCTCGCGCGCACGCAGCCCGAGGTGGTGCAGCCGGCGACCACCACGGTGTCGGCG
>DATKAX010000044.1:0-6147 GCA_035514595.1 Burkholderiales bacterium | reverse complement strand
GGCAGGCATCGTCCTGCCTACGACCATCATCGGCTCGCTGCCGCGGCCCGGGTGGTACACGGAGAACCTCGGCCGGCGAAATTTCCGCGAGGCGATGGTCGAGCGCGGCTACCGCGAGCAGTACCTCGACGCGGTGTCGGCCTACCTGCGCGACCAGGAGACCGCGGGGCTCGACATCGTGACCGACGGCGACTGCCGCTTCGACGCCGACGTTGCCGGCCACAACTGGTTTTCCTATGCGCCGCTGCGCATGAGCGGCTTCGCGGGGGGCTCCTTTTACCGGGCCGGCGGCAAAGCGGGGTTTCCGCACAAGCCGGGCCACATCCTGCACGACGTCCTCGAGACGCGCATGATGCCGGACCTGGTCGGTCCGGTCGGGCGCGGCACGCTCCAGTACACGGCGATCTGGAAGGCGGCGCAGCGCCTCACTACCCGGCCGGTGAAGTTCGGCACCATCATGCCCGAGCTCATCGCCATGGCGGTGCGCGACCTGCACTACAAGGACCTGCGCAAGGCCATCCTCGCGATCAGCGATGCGCTCAACGAGGAGCTGCACGAGCTCGCCGACGCCGGCTGCAAGGTGATCCAGATGGAGGAGCCCCAGATCCACCTGCTCGCCGCGAAGGGGCTCAGCGACAAGGTACTCAACCCGGATTTCATGGTCGAGGTGTTCAACAACACGGTGCGCGGCCTGCGCGGCAAAACCGAGGTGTGGTGCCACACCTGCTGGGGCAACCCGGCGGCGCAGCGGCTTTTCGCGCAGCAGCCGAGCTACGTGCCGGCGCTGGATCCGCTCGCGCGCGTCGACGCGGACGTGATCACCTTCGAGACCTGCAGCTCCGGCGGCATGGACCTGGAGGCGATCGGCAGGCGCATCCGCGAGAAGAAGATCGCGATCGGCGTGGTCGACCACCACACGCTGCAGGTCGAGACCCCGGAGCAGGTGGCGGGCCTGGTGCGCAAGGCGCTCGAGCACATCCCGGCCGAGCGCCTGGTGCTCGCCTCGGACTGCGGCATGGGGCGCGAGGGCATGAGCCGGCGCCACGCCTACTACAAGATGGTGTCGATCGTGCAGGGAACCAACCTGGTGCGGAAGGAGCTCGGCCTGCCGCAGGCCGAGTGCCTCGCCGCGGACGAGCGCTTTTCCATGGTCGAGAGGGAGAACCGATGAAGACCCTGATCGCTATTGCCTTGCTTGCCGCGATGTCCTTTGGCGTTCACGCCCGCGAGTACAAGATGACGATGGGCTCGAGCCATCCGCCGGTGCTGCCCTGGACGCTGCCGCTCAAGACGCTGATCGTGCCGCAGTCGAACAAGGTGCTGAAGGACCTCGGCATCCCGGACACCATCCGCTGGACCGAGGCCTACGGCGGCGCGCTCTACGACTTCAACAACACGCTCGAAGGCATCGGCGACGGGCTCGCGGACATCGGCTGGGTCGGCTCGCTGTGGGAGCCGGCGAAGCAGCCGCTGCAGAACGTCGCCTACTACTCGCCGTTCGTCACCGGCGACTTCCGCGCGCTGATGGAGATCCAGGACGAGCTGATGGACCGCGTCCCGGCCTTCGCCGCCGAGTGGACCAAGCACAACACGGTGTACCTCGGGGCGCAGGTCGCCGACACCTACCATCTGGTCACCAAGTTCCCGGTGAAGAGCCTGGAGGACATCAAGGGCAGGAAGCTGCTCGCGCCCGGCGCGATCGCGAGCCGCGTGCACGGCACCGGGGCGATCCCGGTCGACGCCGGCCTGCCGGTGTTCTACAACATGCTGCAGACCGGCGTGGCCGACGGCGCAGTGATCCTGATCACCGGGGTGCTGCCCTTCAAGCTGCACGAGGTCGCGCCCTACATGACCAAGGTCGACCTCGGCGCGGTGTTCTCGGGCGCGCTGGCGATGAACAAGAACACCTGGGACGGCCTGCCCCCGCACATGAAGGTGCTGTTCCGCATGCTCGGGCGCGAGTACGCGCTGCGCTGCGCCGAGCTGGTGGCGCAACGCGAGGCCGGCGCATGGGCCGTGCTCTCGAAGATGCCGAACGTGACGATCAGCGAGCTGTCGCAGGCCGAGCGCGAGAAGTGGGCGAAGGCCCTGCCCGACGTGGCGGGCGACTGGGCGCGGCGCAACGGCGACGCCGGCAAGCAGGTGCTCAAGATCTTCATGGAGGAAGCGCGCAAGCGCGGCGCCAAGCCGCTGCGGCAGTGGGATAGCCAGCTCTGAGCCGCGCCAGGCAGGGCTTCAATGCCCTGACGCTGGGCATGAACAGCGTCGGGACGCTGTGGCTGTTCTGCCTGACGTTCCTCATCTGCGCCGACGTCGCCGGGCGCTATCTCTTCGACGCCCCGATCCAGGGCGCCGCCGAGATGGTGGGCTTCTCGGTGGTCGCGGCGCTGTTCCTCGCGTTCCCCAACACGCTGCACGTCGGACGCTTCACCCGGGTCGAGCTGCTGATCGCGGGCCTGCAGGCACGCCGGCCCGGGGCGGCGTCGCTCCTCGAGGCGCTGTACCACCTCGCCGGCGCCGCGGTGTTCGGGGCGATTGCCTGGGGCACCTGGCCGCGCTTCGCAACCGCCTGGTCGACCGGCGAGATCACCGGCACGCCCGGCGTGTTCACGTTCCGGCTGTGGCCGTTCTTCGGCGTCATCGTGTTCGGCGCCGCGGCGACCGCGCTCGAGTTCCTGATCCAGCTCGCGGGCGCGGCGCGGCGCGCCGTCCGGCCGGGCTGGCCCGTCGTCGCGGCGCTCGCCCTCGCGGCGGCCGCCGGGGCGGCGATCGCCTCGAGCGGCCTCTCCAACATCCAGGTCGGGCTCGCCTGCATCGCGCTGCTGGTGCTGCTGCTCTACAGCGGCATGCCGATCGGCGTGGTGATGATCGTGACCGGGTTCGCCGGCATCTGGCTGATCCGCGGCGACCCGGAGCTCGGCGTGCGCACGCTCTCGCGCAGCTCGAGCGAGTACCTGAAGAACTACTTCTTCGGCGTGGTGCCGCTGTACGTCCTGATGGGGCTGCTGGTGAGCAGCTCGGATGTCGGCCGCGACGCGTTCGACGTCGCGCGCTGGGCGCTGCGCCGCGTGCGCGGCGGGCTGGGCGTGGCTACCGTGGCGGCGAACGCGCTGTTCGCCTCGGTGACCGGCTCGTCGATCGCCTCGGCGGCGGTGTTCACCCGCATCGCCACGCCGGAGATGCTGCGCTTCGGCTACACGCCCCGCTTCGCCGTGGGAGTGGTCGCCGGCACCTCGGTACTCGGCATGCTGATCCCGCCGAGCCTGCTGCTCATCGTGTACGGCTTCATCGCCGAGGAGTCGGTGGGGGCGCTGTTCCTCGCCGCGATCGTGCCGGGGCTGATCCTCGCGGGAGCGATGGCGCTCGCCATCGTGCTGATGGCGGTGTTCGCGCCCGGCTACGTCGGCGGCCAGGCAGGCAATCCCGATATCGAAAAGGAAACGTTGCGCCGGGCGGCGCTCAAGCTGCTTCCGATCGTCGCCCTCATCGTGGTGGTGCTGGGCGGCATCTACGGCGGCATCTTCACCCCCACCGAGTCGGCGGCGGCAGGCGCGCTCGGCGCGCTTCTCATCGCGATCGCGCGCCGCAAGCTCACGTGGAAGGTGCTGTGGAGCACCCTGGTCGAGACCGGCTACGTGACGGTGTCGGTGCTGTTCCTGCTGCTCGCCGCGCGCATCTTCGGCCAGATGCTCGCCATGTCGAACCTGCCGCAGCAGATGAGCGCGCTGGTCGCCGGCGCCGACCTGGGGCTCTACGGCTTCGCCCTCGCCTTCATCGCGCTCGCGGTGCTGCTGGGCACCATCCTCGACTCGGTGTCGATCATGGTGATCACCCTGCCCTTCGCGGTGCCGGTGGTGAAGGCGCTGGGCGGCGACCTCGTCTGGTTCGGCATCGTGGCCACGGTGGCGGTGGAGATGGGGCTGCTCACCCCGCCCTTCGGCATCTCCTGCTACGTCGTCAAGTCCACGCTCGACGACCCGCGCGTCACCCTGAACCAGATCTTCGCCGGCGCCGCGCCTTTCGTGCTGGTGATGCTCGCGGTGCTCATGCTGCTGGTGTTCGTCCCCGGCCTTAGCCTGCTCTTCAAATGAGAATCGGGGGACGTCTACCGATTTCCCTCAGATCGCCGCCACCAGCAGCAGCCCTCCGACCACGCCCGCGTTGACCAGCAGGTTGCCGATGTGCAGGTGGCGCAGCAGCGGCTCGCCGATCAGCCACCAGCGGTGGAAGATCAGGCTCGCAGCCACGGTGAAGACGACGAGCAGCCAGGCGCCGAGGACGCGCTGGTAGTCGAGCGCCAGCAGGATCGCGCCGGCGAAATTGAGCGCCAAACCGGCTACTAGGGCGAACTTCGGCTGCGGCACGCCGAGCGCGGCCATGCGCTCGACGTGCTGGCCGAACTTCCAGAACGCGTTGCGGATGCCGCTCGCCAGGAACGCGAACGCGAGCATCAGCTGCCCGGCCGCCTGCAGCGCGCTGTGGTCCTGGAACAATTCGGGGTCAGAGCCCGAATTACGGGCGCGGGCGCCGGCCGACGAGGTAGCGCACGCCCGCCGGGCCGGCGTCCTCGACATGCGCGCAGCCCGCCTGCATCGAGAACTCCTCGCCTGGGCGGTAGGTGCGCGCCGCTCCGCCGATGGTGAGCGTGATGTCCCCGTCGAGCACCAGCGCCAGCACGTCGAACGCATGGCTGTGCTCGGCGTTGTGGCGATGCGGCTCGAGCTGGTTCTCCCGGATCTCGGGCCAGCCTTCGGCTTTCAGGCGCGCTTCGAAGTCGTTGCGGTCCATCTACCCTCCGTTCCATGAAGAAATCGGTAGACGTCCCCGATTATCTCTTGCTGCGCTTCTTGGGTGCCGGCCTGGGCAGCTTCAGGCGCAGCATGCGCGTGGCGTTGCCGAAGTAGATGCGGCGCGCGTCGCCCTTCTTGAGCTTCAGGGAGTCGATCGCCTTGATCGACTCGCGGATGAACAGCGGGCCGCCTTCGGGGTCGAAGGGGCAGTCGGTGCCGAACAGCACGTGGCCCGTGCCGTAGAAGTCGATGCCGCAACGGATCGCCGCGGCCGAGCCGTTGATCGCGGTGTCGCCGTAGAACATCCTGAAATAGTCGACCGGGCGCTTCTTCATGCGCTTGAGGAGCCCCTCGTAGTCCTCGTCGGAGGTGCGGCTGCCGAACTGCTGCATGCCGTACCAGATGCGGTTGACGAAGTACGGCGCCATCGCGCCGAGGTGGTGCGTGATGATCTTGAGCTTGGGCAGCTTCTCGAACATGCCGGAGAACACGAGCCGCGCCATGAACGCGCTGGTCTCGTAGGGCCAGCCGAACAGCCACCACACCTCGTATTTCGACTTCTGCTCGGAGGCATAGTCCGCGAACTTCGCGGTGCGGGTCGGGTGCACCCAGATCGGCAGGTCGTATTTCCTGCTCATCCGCTCGAAGATCGGGAAGAACTCAGGGTCGTCGAGCGGCCGGCCGTTGACGTTGGTGAAGATCTGCACGCCTTTCGCCCCCAGCACGCCGATCGCGCGATCCATCTCCTCCAGCGCGGCGGGGACGTTGTTCATCGGCAGCGAGGCGACGAACGCCGGGAACTGCCCGGGATGCTCGCGCACGATCTCGGCCATGCCGTCGTTGGCCAGCCGCGCCAGCTCAGGCGTCTCGCTTTCATCGCCCAGAAACTCGATCGCCGGCATCGACAGCGTGAGGATCTGCTTGTAGTCCGGCCAGCGCTTCATCATCTTCATGCGCCGCTCGAGGTCCCACAGCACCGGGATGTGCATCCAGCGCTTGAGCTGCGCGGCGAGCGCCGGATTGCCCTCGGCGATGCGCTTCATGCGCTCGAAGTAGGCGAGCGGAAAGATGTGCGGAAAGATGTCCAGCTTCATGGGGCTCTCCCTGCCTTCCTGGAGCGAAACGGGGTGCGCTCGGGCATGGGGACAAAATAACATAGGCGCGATGCATGCCGGCCCCGGTTTCGACTCGTGAGCGCGCCCCTGCGCGGCGTGCTGTGGATGAGCGGCGCGGTGCTGTCCTTCGCCGCCATGGCGATCGCGGCGCGCGAGCTGCTCGCCCGCATGGGGCCGTTCGAGATCCTGTTCTGGCGCACGCTGGTGATGCTCGCGATCGTGCTCGCCATGCTGCCGCGCGC
>DATKAX010000043.1:0-7060 GCA_035514595.1 Burkholderiales bacterium | reverse complement strand
CTGCGCGCTCTGCTCGGTCTGCGCGCTGCCTTGCTGCTGGGCGCCCTGCTTCGCTTCGTCCGCCGCCAGCGCGAACGTCGCGAGCGAGAACGCCGTCACGCCCGTGAGGGCGAGGTGTGTAAGCCTCATCGTCGACTCCTTAGGATAATGATCGGGAAACTGCGGCGGACACCCGGTGCAATCATCGTGCCCGCCGCGGAGAGCGTCCTCAGTACTTCGATCGCTCCTCGATGTTGCGCGAGGGGATCGGCGCGCGCTCGGGCTCGAGCGTGCCACCCGCCCCGGAGCTGTTTCCAGCGCCGCGCTCCTCACCGGTCGCCGGCTCGCCCGAGAACTTAGATTTCTCCTCGATGTTGCGCGAGGGGAGCGGTGGATTGCCGCTGCGCTCGCTGTCCGCGGCGCTGCCGGTCCCGCCGGTGGCGGCCGACTCGCCGCCGATGCCCAGCGCCGCAAGCGTCTCTTCGTTCAGCTGGCCGGTCGCCTCGAGGCCCTCGGCCTGCTGGAACTCGAGCACGCCCTGCTGCGTACGCGGGCCCCACATGCCGTCGATCGCGCCCACGGCGTAGCCTTCCTGCTGCAGCTGCTGCTGCACCTGCGTCACCATCTCGGGCGTCAGCGCGAGCGTGCCCTGCGGCACCACGGCGATGACCTGACCGGTGACCCGGTCCGGCTGCTGCTGCTGCTGAGCCTGGGGCTGCGTGCGGCTTTCGGCCTGCGTGCCAGCACCCGCGCCCGCGCCGGTCGCCGCCGGGCCGGAGAACTTCGAGCGCTCTTCGATGTTGCGCGACGGGGTGTCTTGCGTCGTCGCGGACTGCGCATACGCGCCGGTAGCGAACGCTGCGCTGACTGCGATAGCAATGTATTGAAGCTTCATTCGTAGCTCCTTTCAGAATCCAGTGGAATTGAGGACGCGAGTCCTCCCGTACGGTGCAAGCCCCGTGCCTGCCGGGGCGGATTTGACCGCGGCTACAGCGTGGGATTGTCGCTGGGCAGACCGAGCGCGACGCGGCCGTAGGTGGTGCCGGCGATGTCGGTATTGAACGAGAAATGCTGCTTCACCGCGTGCGCGTCGCGGAAGGCGCGCGGCGTGTGGCCGGACTCGTAGAGCCCGCCCGCGCCGGAGAGGCCGAACATCGCATCGACCGCACGCACCGCCCACTCGACCGCATAGGCACCCTCGAGGCGGTAGCGGGCCTTGGCCTGCGCGTCCGGGACGCCGCCGGCGGCGATGATGCTCTCGGCCTCGCGGCAGTTCGCGAGCTGCACCAGGCGCGAAGCGCGCGCGTAGGCGCTCGCCTCGCCGAGCCGGATCTGGGTGCTCTGGATCTCGGCGACCCGCGCGCCGGTCATCCGGCCGCTGCGGTTGCGGGTGTTGGCGGCGAAATCGTCGATCAGCCCTTCGGCGATGCCGAGCGCGACGCCCGAGAGCATGTAGGGAAAAAGCGCGAACACCGGGAGCTGGAAGAGCGGCCCCGGGTTCACCGCGCTGCCGGGCGTCGGCCCGCCCTTGGTGTCGGCGACCGCGAGCGTGCGATGCTCGGGCACGTACTGCTCCCGCGCTTCGACGTCCTTGCTGCCGGTGCCGCGCAGCCCGCCGGCGAACCAGGTATCGATCACCTGGTACTGCGATTTGTGCAGCAGGAACACGCGCTGCTCCGGCGGCGCATGCTCGTCGAGGAAGGCGAGGCCCGCGAGCATGTTCCACTCGCTCGGGTCGACACCGCTCGAGAACGGCCAGCGGCCGGAGACGACGTAGCCGCCCTTCGTCTTTTTCGCCTTGGCGGCCGGGAACACGAAGGAGGAGGCGATCAGCGCATCGCGCGAGGCATCCCAGATCTCGTCCTGCACCTGCGCCGGGAACATCCCGAGCATCATGTGATGGGCGGCGAAGTTCACCCAGTTCCACGCCGTCGAGGCGCAGGCGCGCGCGAAAAGCGCGCCGAACTCGACCACCGCGGCGAACTCGAGCTCGGCGCCACCGACGCGCTTCGGCTGGTGGATGCGAAACAGCTGCGCCTCGTGGAAATCGCGCAGCGTGTCCTCCGGGATGCGGCGCAGCTCCTCGCTTCTCGCCGCGCGCTCCTTCAGCACGGGGAGGAGCTGCTCGGCCCTTCCCCGCAGCTCTTTAGGCGTGGGCGGCATTAAACCAGTCGAGGATCCGCTCCCCGGTCCACAGCGCCACGCCGGGACGCTGGCGGAGGTATGCGTAGAGCTTTTCCAGATAGCCGATGCGGTGCGGCGCGCCGGTGATGTAAGGGTGGATGCTGATCGCCATCACGCGCGCGCTCTTCCCGCCCTCCGCGTAGAGGCGGTCGAAATGGTCGATGCCGCGCCGCAGCCATTCCTCGGAGGGGTGGTGCTGCAGCGCCATCATCGAGATGTCGTTCATTTCGACGGTATAGGGCACCGAGATCACCGGTCCGTGCGCGGTGTCGATGCGGCAGGGCTGGTCGTCGAGCACCCAGTCGGCGACGTACTCGATTCCCGCCTCGGCGAGCCAGTCGATGGTGTCGTAGGTCTCGGTGAGGCCCGGGCTTTCCCAGCCTCTCGGTTTTTTTCCCGTGAATCCCTCGATTTCACGGATCGTGTCGTGTATTGCCGCGCGCTGGTCTTCCACGTGATGCATTGGACGCTGGACGTAGCCGTGGCCCATGAGCTCCCAGCCGGCCTCGAGCGCCGCCTGCGCCACCCGGGGGTAGGACCTGATGACCGAGCCGTTGATGGCGAGCGTGGCCTTTATGTCGAACGCCTTCAATACCTCGACGAAGCGCCAGAAGCCGACCCGCATGCCGTACTCGTGCCAGGCCCAGTTCGGCAGGTCGGGCAGCAGCGGCTGGCCGAAGGGAGGCGGAAGCACGGTGCGCGGCATCGGCCGCTCGCTCGACCATTCCTCGACGTTGACGATGGTCCAGACCGCGACGCGCGCGCCGTCCGGCAGCTCGAGCCGCGGCCGGTCGACGATGGCCGAATAGGGCAGGCGCTCGCGGAACGGCTTCATCCAGTTACTATACTGGCCTCTCTGCAGAGAGGAGGCCAACATGCTGAAATCCTTGCGTACCGCCGCCCTGGCGGGCGCGCTGTTCACGACCGCGGCTGCCGCCCAGCCGATTGCCATCTCGACGCTGCCGCCGGGCGCCATCAACAACGTCCAGGCGACCGTGATCGCCAAGACGGTGCAGGAAAATTCCGACCTGCAGATGCGCGTCATCACCTTCAACTCGCCCTCGGCGATCATCGGCGCGGTGCAGGCGCGGCAGGCCGACTTCACCTTCACGAGCAACGACGAGGCGGGCGCCGCGATCCGCGGCACCGACGAGTACAAAGGCCAGCCGATGAAGGACCTGCGCGTCGCGCTGACGGTGCTGCCGTTTCGCGTCGGCATCATGGTGAAGGCCGACTCGGACATCCGCAGCATCGCCGACATGAAAGGCAAGCGCTTCGCCACCGGATGGCAGGGCTTCCTGCAGGGCATTCCGCTCGCGAACGCGATGTTCGCCACCGCGAACATGAGCCTGAAGGACGTCCAGGGCGTGCCGGCGGCCAACCTGCTGCGCGCCGCCGACGACTTCAAGGCCGGGCGCACCGACGGCGCGCAGTTCGCGGTGGGCGCGCCGAAGGTGGCGGAGATCCATGCGGCGATCGGCGGCGTGCGCTTCCTGCCTCTTGTGGACACCCCCGAGGCGCTCGAGCGCATGAAGCAGGTGCGCCCCGAATATCACATCGCCACGGTGAACCCGGCGCCCTTCCTGCCCGGCGTGGCCGGTCCGACCCCGCTTCTCGCCTACTACATCAACATCCTCACCAACCGCCAGACCAGCGACGAGACGGTCTACAAGCTGGTGAAGGCGCTGCACGGCGCCAAGGCGCAGCTGGTGAAGGGCCACCCTTCGTTCAACGCCTTCACGCCGCAGGGCATGGCGGTCAAGCACGTCGGCGCCGAGTACCATCCCGGCGCGGTGAAGTTCTACAAGGAAGCGGGAATCTGGAAAGGCGACTGAGGTGAGGCGGGTGCGCGGCGCCCTGGCGCTCGCCATCGCCGCCGCCTCGCTCGCCTGGGCCGCCGACCTTTACCGCGCCCTCGGGCTCGTCTTCCTGCCCGAGCAGTTCCTCGCCGCCGTGCTGGGCGCGGGGCTCGCGCTCGTGTTCCTGCATTTCCCGGCGCGCGCCGGCGCGAGCCGCGAGGCTGTGCCTTGGCCCGATCTCATTCTTTCAATCTCAGGGATAACTGCTGGCAGCTATCTCGCCTGGTTCTACCCGGAGCTGGTGGCGCGGCAGTTCCAGCAGCCGGCCGACGGCATCGCCACCGCCGCGGTCCTGTATCTGCTCGCGCTCGAGGGCCTGCGCCGCAGCGTCGGCAACGCGCTCGTCGTCATCCTGGTGGCGTTCACCGGCTACGCGCTGGTGGGCCACCTGGTGCCGGGCGCGCTGCAGACGCGCGAGGTCGAGCTCGCCCGCCTGATCCTCTACCTCGGCGTCGACACCAGCGGCATGCTCGGGCTGGTGATGCTGGTGGCGGTCACGGTGGTGATCCCGTTCGTGTTCTTCGGCCAGCTGCTGCTGCACTCGGGCGGCTCGGGCTTCTTCAACCACCTGTCGCTCGCGCTGATGGGCCGCTACCGCGGCGGCGCGGCCAAGATCTCGGTCACCGCCTCGGCGCTGTTCGGCTCGATCTCGGGGATCGTGGTGTCGAACATCCTCGCCACCGGCGTGGTCACCATCCCGCTGATGAAGAAGGCCGGCTACAGCGCGCGCCAGGCGGCGGCGATCGAGGCCACCGCCTCGACCGGCGGCCAGCTGATGCCGCCGGTGATGGGCGCGGTGGCCTTCCTGATGGCCGACTTCCTGCAGCTCCCGTACCGCGACATCGTGATCGCGGCGCTAGTGCCCTCGATCCTCTACTACGTGGCGCTGTTCATCCAGACCGACCTCGAGGCGGCGAAGCTCGGCATCCGGCGCGTGGACGAGGCCGAGATCCCGCGGCTCGCCGGGGTGCTCAGGAGCGGCTGGATCTTCCTGCTGCCCTTCGCGGTGCTGATCTACGCCCTGTTCTGGCTCAACTACGAAGCCGAGCTCGCGGCGCTCTATGCCGCGGCGACGGTGCTGGCGCTCGGGCTCGCGCTCGGCTACGAGGGGAAACGCATGCGCTGGCGCCAGCTCCTGCAGAGCCTGCAGCAGACCGGGATCGCCTCGCTCGACATCCTGATGATCGCCGCCGCCGCCGGCTTCATCGCCGGCATCCTGCAGACCACCGGCCTGGGCTTCGCGCTCACCGCGGCGCTGGTCGATCTCGGCGGCGGCAACCTGGTGGCGTTGCTCGTGATCGCCGCGCTGATGTGCATCGTGCTCGGCATGGGCATGCCGACGCTCGGCGTGTACGTGCTGCTCGCGGTGCTGGTCGCGCCCTCGCTGGTCGAGGTCGGCTTCTCGCCGCTCGCCGCGCACATGTTCATCCTGTACCTCGGCATGATGTCGTTCATCACGCCGCCGGTGGCGATCGCCGCCTTCTTCGCGGCGAGCCTGGCCGGCGCCGAGCCGATGCGCACCGGCTTTACCGCGATGCGCTTCGGCTGGACCGCGTACCTCGTGCCGTTCCTGTTCGTGTTCTCGCCCAGCCTGCTGCTGCAGGACCCTTCGTGGACCACGACCGCGATCACGCTCGTCACCGCGGTGGCCGGCGTGTGGCTGGTGTCGGCCGGCATGACCGGCTACCTCGCCCGCCCCCTGGGGGCGTGGCGGCGCCTCGCCTTCATCGCGGCCGGCCTCGCGCTGCTCACCCCCGACGAGGTCGCCGCCTGGGCGCGCTGGAGCGACGCCGCAGGAGCGGCGCTCGGGTCGGTGCTGGTGTTTCTCGAATTGAGAGTTACTTCTCCTCGGTGAGCAGCGTCTCGATGTCGTTCAGCACGATCTGCGGATGCAGGAACATCGAGGAATAGATCTCGCGGATGTCGCCGGCCGGATCGATCAGGAACACCTTGAGCACGTGCGACAGCTCGCGCCGCGGCTTGCCGCCGGAGCGGTCCCACGTCACGCGGATGTCCTGGCCGAAGCCTTCGACCAGCGGCATCAGCTCGCGCGCCGAGCGGGTGGTGAGGAAGTACCAGCGCAGCCCGCCTTTTTCGTCGCTCGCGCGGCTCCCGGCGTATTCGCGCATCGCCTCCGGCGTGTCGCGCGCCGGGTCGAAGGAAAGCGTCACCAGGCGGACCTTGCCGTGCATCCGGAACGTCGATCCGATCGCATTTTTCAGCGAGTCGAAGACGCGATACGCGAGCGGGCAGCCTTCCGGATCGACGCAGGTGGTGTAGATGAATCCGAGCAGCGTAATCTTGCCGCGGGTGTAGTCGGACAACCGGCCGGGACGCCCGTCCACGCCGACCACGCGACCGTCGGGCGCCGGCATGATCCGGTGCAGCACGTAGCTGCCGGCGGGCGGCGGATCGTACTCGAGCGCCGGAAGCGGCGCTGCATCATGCGCATGGAGGGGCGCAGGGCCGGCGAGCGCCGCGAGCAGCGCGAGCAGGCACGCCGCCGCCGGGTGCTTCACTTCGCCGGCGCCTCCTTCAGCGCTCTCGAGCCGAGCTTCATGTGGTGCGCGCGGCCGAGCTTCTCCTTCGTGAAGTCGACCTCGAACTTCTGCGTGAGCTGCTTGCCGTCCCAGGCGAAGGCGCGCAGGAACTGCTCGTTGTCCGCGCCGCCCTTGTCCCAGTTCGCGAGTAGCGACGAGGTGAGGTACACGCGCTTGCCGTCCCAGCTCTGCGAGACCATGTTGACCTGCTTGCCGGTGGCCTTCTCGTAGGTCTGCTTCGGCGCCTCGGGGTTCGAAAGGTCGAAGTAGCGCGTCTTGCCGTCCATGAAGGTGTTGACCCACAGCCCCTTGCCGTCGCGCGTGATGCTGATGTCCACCGGCAGCGGGATCTTGGCGGGATCGCCGATGGTGCCGACCTCCTTCGCCTGCCACTCGCCGGCCACGTCCTGCTTGACGAGCCACAGCTTGGAGGTCAGCGCCGCGGCGGTGATCGCCCAGTTGTCCTTGGGATTGAGCGACCAGCGGATCTCGAGCGGC
>DATKAX010000042.1:0-3859 GCA_035514595.1 Burkholderiales bacterium | reverse complement strand
CTTGAACCTGGCGCGCTTGAGCGGCGCGTCCTCCGAGACGCTGTGCACGCCGAGGATGCCGCCGTCGGGCGCTTTGACGATGCCCCACTCGGCCTTGCCGGTGACCGGGTCGGGGTAGATCCTGCGCAGGTAGCGCGCGGTGGCCGGAAGGCGGGCGTCCTTGAGCAGATCCTCTAGCGCGCGCGGGTACTGCCGCTGCGGGCCGGAGAGGTAGTAGCGCTCGATCGCCTTGCGGTACTGGTTGCCGACGAAGAGCAGCTCGACTTCCTTCTCGCGCTTCACCGAGGTCTCCCACATCTCGCCCACCAGCGCGAGCCCGCCGCCCATGATCGCGACGATGAACAGCACCGTCATGTAGGTGAAGCCGCGGCTTCGCCGCCTTACCACTGGAAATACTCCGAGCCGTCGATCGCCTTTCCCTGCGCGCCGCTTCTCACGTCGTAGACCCCGCTCTTGTCCGGGTCCTCGGGGCGCACCACGATCCAGGTCTCGACACTCTCGGTGATCGGGTCGAGCGGCACCCTGCGCAGGTACTTGTCCGTCGCGAGCGACTCGAGCGACTCCGGGTATTTGCCGCGGTCGGCGTGGTAGCGCGAGATCGCCTCGCGCATCTGGTACAGGTTCTCCTTGAGCACCGCCTCCTTCGACTTGTCGATGCTGCCGAAGTAGCGCGGCAGGGCGAGGGTGAGCAGCAAGGCCACGACCGCCATCACCACCAGCAGCTCGATCAGCGTGAACCCCGCGCGGAGCCGCATTTCCATCCTCACCACTCCTTGTACGGCCGGCCGTTGATGCCGAGCTTCTCCGAGCGCGAGAAGACATCGAACACGTCGTCGCCCTCGCTCGGGTCGTCCGGCGGGCTGGCGTAGCTGCGCAGGCCCCAGGTCTCGGCGGGTGCCGTCCAGGAATCGGCGGCGAACGGGTCGGGCGGCAGGCGGCGCAGGAGGTAGATGCGCGCCTTTTTCGGATCCTTCTTGTCCTCGACGCCTTCGATCAGCTGCAGCAGGTTGCGCGGGTAGCCGGACTCGCCGACCTTCTTCTCGATGCGGCCCTCGTCGGCCAGCTGCTTGTAGGTGTCGATCGCCTCGCGGATGTCGCGCAGTGCGCGGCGCAGGTCCTGCTCCTTCGCGCGCTTGAGCACCAGCTCGTTGAGCGGCATCGCGACCGAGGCGAGGATCGCCACGATCGCCACGGTGATGACGAGCTCGATGAGCGTGAAGCCGCGATGCTTCATCACTGCCCGGGGGGCTTGATGCCGCCGAAGGGGACGAAGGCCGGCGCCGCCGGCTGCGCGCCGGGCTTCGGCGCCCCGGGCTCGCCGATCTGGTCCTGCGGCTGGGGCGGCTGGATCTGCGGCTGCACCGGCGGGGCGATCACGATCGGGCTCGCGCCGGGGCGCGCGCCGCTCGAGGACTCGGTGCCGGCGGCGAACTCGACCGAGCCCGCCTCCGGCCGCGCCAGCGTGCGCACCAGGCGTGGGGTGATGAGAAGCACGATCTCGGTGCGGTTGGTCGAGTCGCGGGTGTGCGAGAACAGGCGCCCCGCGATCGGCAGCTCGCCCAGGCCCGGCACGCGCTCGGCCGAGCGCCGGTCGTCGTCGCTGATGAGCCCGGCGAGCACCTGGGTCTCGCCGTCGCGCAGCCGCAGGACGGTCGCGGCGTTGCGCGTGCCGATCTGGTAGGTGAGCGAGCTGCCTCGCGCCACCTCGCGCACGATGTTGCTCACTTCCAGCCCCACCTTGATGCTCACCTCGTCCTCGAGCGAGATCAGCGGCTCGACCTCGAGCTTGAGGCCGACGTCGAGGTACTGCACCGACTCCGAGATGAAGCCGCCGGTGGCCGCGGCGGTGGTGGTGATCACCGGCACGCGGTCTCCGATGTGGATGCGCGCCTTCTCCTTGTTCTTCACCCGGATGCGCGGATTGGCGAGCACCGCGGTGGTGCCGTCCTCCTGCATCAGGCTGAAGAGAAACAGCGGGTTGCTGAAGGAGAGCTGCACCAGCTCCGAGTTGCGGTTCAGCCACTCCGGCAGGGTGAGCGTGCCGGGGACGCCAGCGGCGCCCTGCAGGCTTACCGCGAGCGAGTCGGGGAAGCGGATGCCGAGCTGCTGCAGGCGGTTGCGGCCCACCTCGAGCACCTCGACGTCGAGCATCACCTCGGGCTCGGCGAGGTCCTGCGCCGCGATCAGGCGCTCGGCGAGGCGGATCGCGGCCGGCGTGTCCTTGATCACCAGCAGGCTGATCTTCTCGTCGATGAAGATGTCGCGCGTCTTCACCAGGGTGCGGATCATGTTGGCGGTCTGCTTGACGTCGGCGTTCGCGAGATAAAAGCCCTTCACCACCAGCTCCTGGTACTCGCGCAGCTTCTGCGGCGTGTTCGGGAACACGAACACCGTGGTCTCGTTCAGCACCTTGTGCTCGAGCTGGTTGGTGAGCAGCACCAGGCGGATCGCCTCCTCGACGCTCGCCTCGCGCAGCGTGATGCTGGTCCTCTGGTCGGCGCGCACGTCGCGGTCGAACACGAAGCTCACCCCGGTGGCGCGCTGCAGCACCTCGAAGACGTTCCTCACGGTGACGTCGCGCAGCTCGATCGACACCGGCCTGGTGGTGGCGGGCTTGAGCTCCGCGCTCACGATCACCGGCTTCACCAGCTTCTCGTCGATCGAGCGCTGCAGCCGGCGCGCATCGCGGCTCTGCGGGTTCTCGGCGAGCACCGGGCGCAGCAGGTCCTGCGCCTCGCGGTACTTGCCGCTTCTCACGAGCTGCTCGGCGGCCGCGATCACCGCGCGGTGGCGCCGGTCGGCGGCGAGCTGGCCGAGCCCGGCCGCGGCGCGCGCGTTGGTCGCGTCGTGCGTCTGCACCCGCAGGTAGAGCGCCTCGGCGTTGTCCAGGTGCCCGGCGGCGCGCAGCATCTCCGCCTGCGCCAGCCACTGCGCGACCAGCAGGTCGCGCAGCCGGAAGTACTCGCCGCGCAGCCCGGGGTGGTTGGGATTCTCCTTGAGCGCCTCCTGCAGCAGCACGAGCGCGTCCTCGCCGCGGCCCTCCTCGAAACGCTTGCGCGCCTCCTCGACCGCGGTGGGGGCGCTTGCGCAGGCGGCGAGCATCAGGCAGGCGATGGCGGCGTAGATTCTCATTGCGACTCCCCGGCGGGCCGGACGTGGATGGTAAGGCGGACCTGGGCGTCGAGCTGCGTGTCGAGCGCCCGCTTGCGCTCGAAGCGCAGCGCGTCGATCGACGCCACCGGCATGTCCTTCAGCACCGCGGCCACGAAGTCGCGCAGCTGCGGGTAGCTGCCGCGCACCGGCAGCGTGACGCGGTAGGACCACAGCCCCACCGGGCGGCGCTCGAGCCGGTACTCGCCCTGGGCGAGGTCCAGGCCGGCGCGGCGCGCGAGGCGGTGCAGCCGCTCGAGCTCGTTGGTGAGGGCGCCTGCGGCCGGGAACAGTCCCTGGAAGCGGCGCAGCTCCTCCTCGCGCCCGCCGGCCGATACCGGCTGGAGCGGCGAGCGCGCGCGCAGCCGCTCCAGAGCGATGCGCTGCGCCGCAACCTCCTCTTCCATGGGTTTCAATGAAGACCACCAGAACCCGGCGCAGGCGAGAGCCACGCCGATGCCGAGCACCCCGGGGGCGCCGAGCCGGCGCAGCCAGACGTTGGCGCGCGCCTTCACTGCACCGTCCGCATCGAGGCCTGCACCGAGAACTGCACCGGCTTGCGCGGGTCGTCCTGCTGCACCTGGTGGCTCACCACGTGCACGTTCGCGAGGCCCTTGGCCGCGGCGAGCCGGCGCACGTAGTCGAACATCGCCTCGCGGTGGCGCGCCTCGGCGCTGAGCCGCACCAACCGGCTGTCGGCGTCGGGCTG
>DATKAX010000041.1:0-13519 GCA_035514595.1 Burkholderiales bacterium | reverse complement strand
CCTTCGAGCGCGACTATCTGGTGAGGATCCTGAAGATCACCGGGGGCAACGTCACCAAGGCGGCGCGCCTCGCCGGCAGGAACCGCACCGAGTTCTACCGCCTGCTCGAGCGCCACTCCCTCGAGCCGGGGATGTTCAAGGTGGTGTGACGGCTGCGAACGCCCAGCGCCGCATCCAGGCGATCGCCGCGGCGCAGGCGAGGGCAAAGCCGCCCAGCACGTAGAAGCCGACGACGATCCCGTAGCGATCGGCCAGGAATCCCATGATGAGCGGCGTGCTGAGGTGCGACACGCTCCAGCCCAGGCCGCCGAGCGCCAGCGCCGAGCCGCGCTCCTGCGGGCGGCTCGCCTCCGACATGGTGATCTGGAAATACAGGGTCATGGCGGCCGTGCCGGCGCCGACCACCAGCAGCCAGACGGCGATCGGGACCGGATGGTTGAGGGTCGGCACGAGGCCCACCGAAGCGGCAACGGCTACGCCGCAGACGACCGGCCACAGGGTCTGCGGCCCGCTGCGCACGAAGCGCGCCGCGATCAGGCTCGCGGCGATCGATCCGACCGCGCGCAGCGCCACCAGCACGCCCGAAGCGGCCTCGCTGTAGCCGTAGTGGGCGAGAAGCAGGGGGTAGAACGACATCGAAAGCGAGAACGGCAGCGCCGACAGATAGGCGCACACCATCGAATAGGCGATGATTCGCCGCCGGAGCAGGGGCCAATAGGCCGCGAGCACGCCCCCGGTGGCCTGCGGCGCTTTGTGCGCGCGCTGCGGGGTGCCCAGGCCGGCGGCAAAGGCGGCCAGGCCCATGGCGGCGAGCACGGCGAAGGTGGGCGTGAAGCCGACGGCCGCGAGCAGGAAGCCGGAGACGCCGGTTCCCGCGATCTGCCCCAGGTTGGTGACCGCGTTCAGGCGGCCGAGCTGCATGCCGCGCGCTCCCGGCAGCTGGGTAGCCATCGCCCAGGTAGCCGGCCAGAAGGCGGCACGCGAGAGCACCAGCGTCAGCTGGCCGATCATCAGCATCCAGAACCCTTGCGCATAGATGAACCAGACCCCCGCCGCCACCGTGGCCCAGCACGAGCCGAGCATGATGCGGTGCCCGCCGATGCGGTCGGTGTACGCGCCGCCGACGAGGTTCAGGGGCACCTGGGCAAGCACCGGCGCAGCGAACAGGGCTCCGATCTCGGCATTGGATAGCCCCTGGGCGTAGGCGTAGAGGGGAACCGCGAGCCAGGTCATTCCGAGGCCGAAGTTCCAGACGCCGGACGCGAGGAGGAAGGGGAGGTGCGGCACGCCGCATTATGGTTTCGCCGCGGTAAGGCGGCGACGCTCGTTTCGACCAACCAGCATGCGGCTTGTCCCGGTGCTCGCCCTGGCGCTGCTCGCCTTCCCGGCAGGGGCGGACGATTGCGTCGCCCGGTCCGGCGAGCGCACCGCGGCCCTGGTGGAGCTCTACACCTCGGAGGGCTGCAGCAGCTGCCCGCCCGCGGATCGCTGGCTTTCCAGCCTGGCTGCGCGCGGCTATGCGCCCGAGCGGGTCGTGCCGCTCGCGCTGCACGTCGACTACTGGGACTACATCGGCTGGAAGGACCCCTACGCCAAGCGCGAGTTCTCGCAGCGCCAGAGGAAGCTCACGCAGCGGCAGCGGCTGGCCCTGGTCTATACCCCGCAGGTGCTGCTCCAGGGCCGGGACTTCCGGCGCTGGGGCAGCGCCGCCTTCGACGAGGCGGTGGCGAAGATCAATGCGCAGCCGGCCAGGGCGCGCATCGCGTTGCGGATCCGGTCCGCGAAGCCGGACCGGCTTGAGGTCGAAGCGAGCGCCGAGCTGCTCGACGCCGCGCAGGCGAGGGACGCCGCCCTTTATCTCGCGGCCTACGAGAACCGGCTCGAGAGCCGCGTCACGGCGGGAGAGAACCGGGGCCGCGTGCTCGAGCACGACTACGTGGTCCTGGAATGGCGGGGTCCGTTCGGCTTCGGACCGGGCTTGCGCCTTGAGCGGCGCAGCGAGCTGCCTCTGCTGCCTGGGGCGGCGCCGGCCCATTCAGGGGTCGCGGCCTTCGTGCAGAACCGGCGCACCGCCGAGGTGCTTCAGGCCCTCATGCTGCCCGCCTGCCGGGGCGGCTTCTGAACCGCTTTGGCCTTTCGGGTATATTCCGGCGGGTATCCCCGCGGGGGGAGGGGGCCAAAGAGGAGCGTCCATGCAAGCGACGCAGATCCGCCAGAAGGACGGCGTCTTTTACTTTGTCAGCTATCGTGCCAAGGACCTGCTGTCGAAGGTGCGCTTCATCAGCCGCTTCTACGGCGAAGGCGAGCAGATCGAGCCGGGGCGCATCGCGCAGGACGACGACATCGCCCAGTTCATCGCGAAGATCGAGCGCACCGACCAGGCGTTCCAGCGCTCGCTGTCGCGCGCCAAGGTGCGCCAGCTCAAGAACTTCTACGAGACGGCGATCACGCAGCCGCCGATTCCGGGCACGGTGCTGCTGTTCACCTCCGAGCGCCTCAATTTCCGCGGCGGCGACGACGGCGGCGTCGGCACCCTGAACGAGCCCTCGTCGAAGTACCTGATCATCGACGGCCAGCACCGGCTGGCGGCGCTGCGCTTCTACCTGCACGAGCGGCCGGACGACGCCGCCTCGATCAACGTGCCGTGCATCATCTTCGACGCTCGCAGCGAGGACTTCGCGACCGAGATGTTCGTCATCATCAATTCGACGCCGACGCGAATCAACAAGAGCCACCTCGTCGACCTGTACGAGCACGTGTCGTTCGCCGCGCCGGACCGCAAGTTCGCCGCGCGCCTGGTCGAGAAGCTCTACAGCGAGGGCGATAGCCCGCTGCGCTATCGCATCAATCGGCTGGGCGGGCGCAGCCAGCGCGACAAGTGGGTGCTGCAGGCGGAGATTTTCAACGAGCTGCACCGCTGGGTGCGGGGGCGCTGGCGCTCGATCCAGCTCGCCGGCGGCAGCTCCAAGGAGGTGCCGCGCTACTACGCCATCATCCGGGATTTTCTCAAGGCGGCGCGCGCGGTGTTCGGCGACTCCGTCTGGGGCAAGGACAACTACATGGTGACCAAGCCGGTCACGATCAAGGCCATGGTGAGGGTATGCGCGGATCTCGCCCGGGACGACGCCGAGCCGGAGGCGGGGCGCCTTGCACGCTGGGAGCAGCGCCTCGCCCCGTGGTCGGAGATGGCGCGCCAGTTCCGCGAGGAGGGCTTCTACGAGCGTTTCCCGGCCAAGGGCGAGGTCGAGCGCGTCGCCCGGGTGCATCGCGATCTCGCGCGCGCCGCCGGGATCGAAACGGTAAAGCCCAAGCCGTAGCGCGCGGCGGAATAGCGGGTCCCCGGCGCTGTTTGCGGTGCATGAAACCCGGCGTGCTGGCCGCTGTCTCTCTACTGGGGCTCGCGGGCTGCGCGGGCATGGATGCGGACGCCTGCCGCAGCGCCGACTGGTACGAGATCGGCTTCCGGGATGCGATTTTCGGGATGCAACCTCAGCATGACCTCTACGCAACGCAATGCCAGCGGCACGGCGAGCGGCTCGATGCCGCCCGCTACGCGACCGGCTGGCGCGAGGGCAACTACGAGTTCCAGCAACGCAAGTCCCAGTCGGGCGTGGACTAGGCTCGCCGTGCTCTGCGGCGCGGTGCTGCT
This sequence comes from Burkholderiales bacterium, assembly GCA_035514595.1. GTDB lineage: Bacteria > Pseudomonadota > Gammaproteobacteria > Burkholderiales > SG8-39 > SCGC-AG-212-J23. The sequence continues at coordinate 9,870 of DATKAX010000041.1, read as the reverse complement.
CGCGGGCTGCGCCGTCATGGGCGAGACCGATTGCCGCGGCGCGGACTGGTACCAGCTCGGCTATCGCGATGCGCTCTACGGCCTGCGGCCGCAGGTCGAGATCTACGCCGACCAGTGCAGCCGCTTCGCCGTGAAGCCGCCGGAGCCGCAGTACATGGCCGGGTGGCAGGACGGCTACACGGAATGGCACAAGCGCGTCGAGGGAAGCGACTGCTGCTCCCCCAGCAACTGATTTCCTAGACCGCGCCCGAGGCCGCCAGGGCCTCGATCTCCGCCTCGGCGTAGCCCAGCTCGGCAAGCACCGGGCGCGTGTGCTGCCCAAGGGCCGGCACCGGGTCCATGCGCGGCTCGAACCCCGAGATGTTGAATGGCGGCTTGAGCGCATCGAGCGGGCCGCCCGGGGAGCCGACCTGCGCCCAGCGGCCGCGCTCCCTGAGCTGCGGGTGGCGCCAGAACTCCTGCATGGTGTTGAGCCGCGCGTTGGCGATGTCGGCCGCCTCCAGCCTTGCGACGACCTGGGACGAGTCGAGCTGCGAGAACACGCGCTCGATCTCGGCGTGCAGCGCTTCGCGGTGCTGCATGCGCGCCGGCCCGGACGAGAACCTCGGGTCGCTCGCCAGGGCCTTCACCTGCAGCACGGTTTCGCAGAAGCGCGCGAACTCGCGCTCGTTCTGCACGCTGAGGAACACCGCGCTGCCGTCGCCGGCGCGGAAAGGTCCGTAAGGCGCGATGGTGGCGTGGTATGCGCCCGAGCGCGGCGGCGGCGTGCCGCCGTAGGCGGTGAAGTACGCCGGAAATCCCATCCACTCGCCCAGCGCCTCGAACATCGTGATGTCGAGGGTCGCGCCCTCGCCGCTGCGGCCGCGGCGCAGCAGCGCCGCCAGGATCGAGGAGAAGGCGTACATGCCGGCGGCGATGTCGGCGACCGGAATCCCGGCCTTCGCCGGCGCCTCCGGCGTGCCGGTGACCGAGAGCAGGCCCGCCTCGCATTGCACCAGCAGGTCGTAGGCTTTCTTTTGCGCGTAGCTTCCCGAAGGGCCGTAGCCGGAAATTCCGCACCAGATGAGCCGCGGGTGGCGCTCGCGCAGCGATTGCGCGCCGAGCCCGAGGCGCTCGGCCGCGCCGGGCGCGAGGTTCTGCAGGAACACATCGGCGCGCGCCGCGAGCCGCGCCAGAACCTCGGCGGCCGCGGGATGCTTCACATCGAGCGCGAGGCTTTCCTTCGAGCGGTTGGTCCACACGAAGTGCGAGGAAAGCCCCGCCACCGTACGGTCGTAGCCGCGGGCGGCGTCGCCGGAGCCCGGGCGCTCGATCTTGATCACGCGGGCGCCGAGCTCGGCGAGCTGACGCGTCGCGAACGGGCCGGCGATGACCTGCTCGAGCGCGACCACCGTGATGCCCTCGAGCGGCCTCATTCGAAGCTGACGGTGAGTCCCGCAAGCGGCAACCCCGCGATCTCGGTGCTCCAGATTTCGCCGCTCGACACCGGGTGCGCATCGGTGATCACCCCGGTGCTGACGATCTCGCCCGCGCGCAGCGGCGGCGCTTCCGGCTGCCGTGCCAGAAGCTCCACCAGATAGCCCAGGGCGGCGAGCGGACTGCCCAGGACATTGGCACCCAGGCCCCGGTCGATCACGGCGCCATTCCTTTTCAGCACTACCTGGAGCGCCGGCAGCGCCGGCGCAAGCGCTGGGAGCTCGCGCAAAGCAACCGGCGTGCCCACGACCAGCCGCGCGTGCAGGCCGTTGGCCGCGGTGCAATCGGCGAGCGAGAGCTTCCAGCCGGGATGGTAGCTTTGCACGATCTCGATCGCGTGTGCCGCCCACTCGATCGCGCCGAGCAGCGCCTCGGGATCGGGCGAGCGCGGCGCGGACTTCAGCCGAAAGCACACTTCCGGCTCGATGCGCGGGTTGACGAGCCCGGCGAGGGAGACGCTCGCGCGTCCGCCGCTCGCCTCGATCAGCGTCCGGTCGTACACCGTGCCCCAGATCGGCTCGTAGACTCCGTAGCGCGGCCACAGGCTGCGGTTGGTGAAGCCGATCTTGCGCCCGACCGGCTTCCAGCCCTGCGCCAGCCGGTGCTCGTGCAAGGCGCGGGAAGCGGCATAACCCGCCTCGGACGTCAGGTGCGGATAGCGCCCGCTGAACGGCGTTACCTCGCGCGGTGCGCGCTGCAGCTCGATCAGTTCTTCGGCTAACATCGCACGATTCTAGCCTCCAGGCCCCGAACGATTGAAAACCGGTCCGGTCGAACAGCCTTCATGATGATTTACGTACAGAGATTCGTCGGCTTCGTCGTGGCGCTCGCGCTCGCCGCCCTGGCGGTCGTGTTTGCCTCGGTCGTCCTTGCGCTCGCTGCGGCCTTCGCGCTGATCCTGGGCGGATGGCTGTGGTGGCGCACGCGCGCGTTGCGCCGCGAGATCAGGCGCGCGGCAGAGCGCGGCCAGGGCACGGTGATCGAGGGCGAGTACCGGATCGAGCGGGACACGCGGCGCGTCGACCGGCGCTAGGCGCCGGGCTTGCCGGCGGGCGCCGTCGCCGGCCCCGAAGACCGGCGGCGCGTCGCGAGCTGCGCCACGGCGACCGCCGCGAGCAGCGCCAGGCCCATCGAGTCCGTGTACACGCCGGGCTTGATGAGGCTCAGCGCCGCGACGAAAAGCAGCACTCGGTGCCACGCCAGGGCGAAGCCGAACAGCCAGCCGAACAGGCTTGCCGACAGGCAGATGACGCCGACCGAGGCCGTGAGCACGGACAAGGCGACGAACGGCCAGTCGGTCGACCAGTCCTCGACCACCAGAAGCAGCATCGGCTCGTACACGAACATGAACGGCACGATGTAGGCGGGGGCCGCCGCGCGCATCGCGGCGAAGCCTGAAGCCCACATGTCGGCCTTGGCGAGGCCCGCCGCCGCGAACACCGCGAGCGCCACCGGCGGCGTGATAGCCGACAGGATCGCGAAGTAGAACGCGAACATGTGCGCGGCGGGGGTCACCGCGCCGAGCTTCATCACCGCGGGAACCAGCAGCGCTACCATCATGATGTAGGCGGGCGTGGTCGGCATGCCCATGCCGAGGATGATGCCGGCCATCGCGGTCAGCACGAGCGCGAGGATCAGCGACTCCTGCGACAATGCGACCACCATCTGGGTGAAGACGATGCCCAGCCCCGTGATCGTCACGCATCCGATCACGATCCCGGCGCAGGCGCAGGCCATCGCCACCGACAGCGTGTTCCTCGCTCCCTCCTCGAGCGCCTCGAGCACCGTGCGCCACCTGATGCCGGCGCGCGTGGCGGCGCGCAGCAGCGCGAGCGGCAGGCAGGAAAGCGCGCCGGCGAGGGCGCACAGCGGGGCCGAGTAGCCGAGCATCAGGCCGGCGAGCACGATCAGGATCGGCCCGAACAGGTGTCCGCGCTCGAGCATCACGGCGCCGAAGCGCGGCAGCTCGGACTTGGGCACCCCGGCGAGCTTGTAGCGCTTGGCCTCGAAGTGCACGGCGGAGAACACCGCCAGGTAGTAGAGCAACGCGGGGATGACCGCCCAGATCGCGACCTGCACGTAGGGCACCGCCATGAATTCCGCCATCACGAACGCCGCCGCGCCCATGATCGGCGGCATGATCTGGCCGCCGGTCGAGGCGACCGCTTCCACCGCGGCGGCGAACGGCGGGCGAAAGCCGGTGCGCTTCATGAGCGGAATGGTGATCGGGCCGTCGACCATGACGTTCGCCACCGCGCTGCCCGAGACGGTGCCGAACAGGCTCGACGAGACCACCGCCACCTTGCCGGGCCCGCCGGCGGTGTGCCCGGTGATCGACATCGCGAAGTCCATGAAGAGCTGCCCGGTGCCGCTTTTCTCCATGAAGGCGCCGAACAGCACGAACAGCATCACGTAGGAAGCCGACACGCCGAGCGTCGAGCCGAAGATGCCCTCGGTGGAGAGATAGACCTGCTCCATCAGCAGCGGCAGCGTGACCTGGGTGCTCAACGCGTACGCCAGGAAGCAGATCGCGGTGAGCGGCAGCGCCCAGCCGATCACCCGCCGCGTGGCGTCCAGCACGATGAGGACCGCGGCGACCGCCCAGGCCTGGTCCCAGGGCGTCAGCGCGTCGATATAGATGATGCGGTTGGTGTAGGTCTCGTACTTAAGGAAGATGTGCAGCACCGCGCCCCACCCCGCGGCGAGCAGCGCGAGATCCAGCGCGCGCCAGCCGGCGCCGCCGGTGCCGCGGAACGGGTACAGCAGGAATACCAGCGTCAGGGCGAACAGCAGGTGCGTGCCGCGGAAGATCATCGCTTCCGGCGGCCCGGTCGCGGCCACGTACATGTGGTACAGGGACATGGTGATGGCGATGAGCGCCACCACCAGCCTGAAAGCACCCGCGCGCGGCCCTGCCGTCGCTACCGGTTCCAACCGCTTCGCCCCCCCCAGAAGGGCCTTACAGCGCGCCGGCTTCCTTGTAGAACTTCGCCGCGCCCTTGTGGAAGGGCACGCCGATGTCGAGCGCCATGTCCTTGGGCGTGATGCCCTCCATCGACTTCACGACCGCGGACATCGCATCGACGTTGCCCGCCATGGTCTTCGCCATCTGGTACACGGTGTTCTCCGGCAGGTCGCAGGCGACCACCAGATGCGTCGAATAGCCGATCACCGGCACGTCCCGGTCCTGCTTCGGATAGGTGCCCGCCTTGATGGTGAGCTTGTTGTAGCCGGGGTTCATCTTCTTCAGCTCGCCCATGATGCGATCGTCGACCGGGACCAGCCTGATGTCGCGCGCGCTGGCGAGATCCATCACCGCCGAGGCGGGCGCCGTGGTGCCGAGGGTGAACACCTGCGCGTGGCCGTCCTTCATCATCCCCACCGACTCGGTGTAGCTGTTGAAGTTGACCCTGGGCAGATCCTGGTAGCTCAGGCCGTTCATTTTCAGGACCAGCGCGGTGAGCAGCTCGCCGGTATTGCCCTTGGGCTGGGTCACCAGCGACTTGCCCTTGATGTCGGCGAGCGAGCCGACCCCGGCACTGGCGAGCGCCACGACCTGGAAGTACTGCGGATAGAGGTTGGCGAGCTGGCAGACCTTGGTCACCTTCTTCGGATACGGCGCCCGGCCTTCGATCCCGTCGACCGTGGTGCTCGAGTTGGCGAGGCCGATGTGCGCCTTGCCCTCGTCGATGCCGCGCACGTTGGAGATCCCCGCGCCCGGCGTCTGCTGGATCCGCAGCCCCGCGATGTTGTTCTCCCACAGGCCCTTCAGCGCGCCGCCGAGCGGGATCCACGACCCGCCCTGCGGGCCGGTCATGAAGGTGACTTGCTGCGCCGCAACAGGCGCCGCGGCCAGCGCGCCCACCGCAAGGGCCAGGATTCTGAGCTTCATTTGGCTTCCTCCTCCAAGGTAAGTGGGAAGGAATCATAGCTCATCCGCCGCTCGAGCCCTGCGTTTCGCAGCGTCACGGAACGCCGCTTGCTTCACTGCGTCATTGCACAACAGGAGTCGGCAATGGCAGCGGCAAGCGGTTCGCTTCACGAATCGGAAGACGCCCTCAAGCCCGAGACCCGGGACCGGCACCGGGCGATCGTCTCGATCATGGAGGAGATGGAGGCGGTCGACTGGTACGACCAGCGCGTCGACGCGGCGCACGACGCGGAGCTGAGGGCGATCCTCGCGCACAACCGCGACGAGGAGAAGGAGCACGCGTCGATGACGCTCGAGTGGCTGCGCCGGCGCGACGCCGGCTGGGACGAGCAGCTTCGCAATTACCTCTTCACGGACAAGCCGGTGCTCGAGGTCGAGGAGGCGATCGACGAAGCCGAAGCTGGAAACAAGGTTTCCAACGTTTCGTCGGGGGACGGCTCGCTCGGCATCGGCAGCCTGCGGAGCGAGAAGCGATGAACGGCCTGCTGCGCGAGCTGGCGCCGATCAGCGCCGGCGCCTGGGAAGCGATCGACGAGGAGGCGCGGCGCACGCTCAAGCTGAAGCTCGCGGCGCGAAAGCTGGTGGACTTCGCCGGCCCGCTCGGCTGGGAAGCCTCGGCCCTCAGCACCGGCCGGGTCGAGAAGCTCGACAAGGCGCCGGGGAGCGGCGTGGAGGCGCGCGTTCGCCAGGTGAAGCCGCTGATCGAGCTGCGAGTGCCGTTCGAGGTCTCGCGCGAGGAGATCCAGGCGCTCGAGCGCGGCGCCAAGGACATGAATGTCGACGCGGTGCGCGAGGCGGCGGGCGCGGCGGCGCTTGCCGAGGACCGCGCCGTGTTCCAGGGCTTCGCCGCCGGGCAGATCGGCGGCATCATGGAAGAGAGCGAAGCCGCTCGCCTGACGCTATCCGACGATTACGTGGCGTATCCCGCCGTGGTCGCCGAAGCGGTGAACAAGCTGCATCTCGCCGGGGTGGCGGGGCCTTACGCGATCGCACTCGGGCCCCGTTGTTACACCGGGCTCACCAAGACCACGCACGGCGGCTACCCGGTGATCGAGCACGTTCGCCGGCTGCTCGACGGGCCGATCGTCTGGGCCCCGGCGGTCGACGGCGCGGCGGTGCTCAGCCTGCGCGGCGGCGACTTCGAGCTTACCGTCGGGCAGGACTTCTCCATCGGCTACCTGGAGCACACCGACGCGGCCGTGCGCCTGTACCTGCAGGAAAGCTTCACCTTCCGCGTGCTCTCGCCCGAGGCGGCGGTGCCGCTCAGGTACGCGAAGAAAGCCTAGACGACCCGGGTGAGCACCGGCTGGCCGGCGAAATGCCGGCGCAGGTTCTCGATCTGCAGGTCGCCCATCGCCTTGCGCGTCTCGACGGTGGCGCTGCCCACGTGCGGCAGCAGCACGGCGTTCTCCAGGCCGAAGAACTCCTTCGGCACGCGCGGCTCGTCGGCGAAGACGTCGAGCCCCGCGCCGGCGATCTTCTTCTCCTGCAGGTAGCGCAGCAGCACCGGCTCGTCGACCACCGATCCGCGCGCGATGTTCACGAGGTAGCCCTGCGGGCCGAGCGCGTCGAGCACCTTGTCGTTGATGATGCGATTGGTCTCGGGGCCGCCGGGCGTCACCACCATCAGCACGTCGCTGTTCTTCGCCAGCGTGACCGGGTCGGGATCGTACGGGTAGGGCACGTCCTTGCGCCGGCGGTTGTGGTAGCGGATCTCCATGCCGCAAGCCACAGCCCGCTCGGCGATCACCTCGCCGATGCGTCCCAGGCCGAGGATGCCGAGCGTCTTGCCGCCGGCGGTGGTGGTGAGCGGATAGGGCCCGCGCGCGGCCCACTGTCCCACGCGCAGATAGCGCTCCGACTGCGGGAACTGGCGCAGCGTCATGAGCACCAGCGCGAGCGCGGTGTCGGCGACGCAGTCGTTCAGCACGTCGGGCGTGTTGGTCACGATGATGCCGCGCTTTTTCGCGTCTTCGAGATTGATCGCGTCCACCCCGACGCCGAAGTTGGAGATGATCTCGAGCTTTGGCAGCAGATCCATCAGGGCGCCGTCGACCGGCATCGGCCCGAAGGTGGCGAGGCCGCGCACCACCGGGGCGACGTTCTCGAGGAACGCCTTCCTGTCCGGGGCCGAGTGCAGCTCGTGGCAGGTGAATTCGCTGCGCAGCGTGGCCATGGTCCCGGCGTGGCCCTGCGCGGTAAGGACGATGTCGGCTTTCATGACTTGAATTTTGCCGCAAGCGCCTCGGCGCCGCGCGCGAGGATGCCGACGTCCGCGCCGACCGCGACGAACAGCGCCCCGCAGGCGAGCCAGTGGCGCGCGTCGGCCTCGTTCGGCGTCAGGATGCCGGGCGCTTTCCCGCACTTGCGGATGCGCCGGATGGCCTCGTCGATGAGCGGCTTTACCTTGGGATGGGCGATCTCGCCGGGATGGCCGAGCGAGGCGTGCAGGTCGGCCGGGCCGATGAACACGCCGTCGACGCCGTCGACGTCGCAGATCGCCTCGAGGTTGTCGAGCGCCTCCTGGGTCTCGGCCTGCACCAGCAGGCAGATCTCCTCGTGCGCGCGCTTCGCGTAGTCCTTGACGCGGCCGAAGCGCGTTGCGCGCGTAGTCCCGGCGACGCCGCGCGCTCCCGCCGGCGGGTAGCGCGTGTAGGACACCGCGCTCTTGGCTTCGGCCGGCGTGGACACGTAGGGCACGAGCAGCGACTGGGCGCCGATGTCGAGCACGCGCTTGATCGTCACCATGTCGTTCCAGGGCACGCGCACCACCGGATGGGTCGGGTAGGGCGCCGCCGCCTGCAGCTGCGTGAGCAGGCTCTCGATCTCGTTCGGCGAATGCTCGGTATCGAGCAGCAGCCAGTCGAAGCCCGCGCCCGCGATCACCTCGACGCTGTAGTTGGAGGACAGGCTCGACCACAGCCCGATCTGCGCGCGTCCCGCTTTAAGCGCGCGCTTGAAGGCGTTCTGCGGCAGCTCCATGTCAGTGGATCTCCGGCTCGGCGACGGCCGCGGTGCCTTCGAGGAAGTCGAAGTCGCAGCCCTCGTCGGCCTGGCGCACGTGCTGGGAGAACACCACGCCATAGCCGCGCGCGAATTTTTTCGCGGGCGGCCGCCACGCCGCTTTCCTTCTCTGAAGCTCCGGCTCCGCGACCTTGAGGTTCAAGGCGCGCTTCTCGACATCGAGCTCGATCGAGTCTCCGTTTCTCACCAGCGCGAGCGGGCCGCCGACGAAGGACTCGGGGGCGACGTGCAGCACGCACGTGCCGTAGCTGGTGCCGCTCATGCGCGCATCCGAGATGCGGACCATGTCGCGCACGCCCTGGCGCAGCAGCTTCTTCGGCACCGGCAGCATGCCCCATTCCGGCATTCCGGGGCCGCCCAGCGGCCCCGAGTTGCGCAGCACCAGCACGCTGGAAGCGTCCGCGTCGAGGTCGTCGCGGTCGATGCGCGCCGCCATGTCGTTGTAGTCCTCGAACACGACCGCTCTTCCGGTGTGCTTGAGCAGCGCTGGCGTCGCCGCCGCAGCCTTGATGACCGCGCCGTTCGGCGCCAGGTTGCCGCGCAGCACGACGAGCCCGCCGGAGCTCCTGAGGGGATTGCCTCGCTTGCGGATCACTTCCTCGTTATGGATGCGAGCGCCCTCCAGGTTTTCCCCGAGCGTCCTGCCATTCACGGTTTTGCAGCTCAAATCCAATAGATCCTTGAGCTCATTCAGCAGGGCGCGGAGGCCACCGGCGTAATAGAAGTCTTCCATCAGGTACTTGTCGCCCGAGGGGCGCACGTTGGCGAGCAGCGGCGTCTTCGCCGAGAACTCGTTGAAGCGCTCGAGCGGCAGCTTCACGCCGGCGCGCCCGGCCATCGCCACGAGGTGGATCAGCGCGTTGGTCGAGCCGCCCATCGCCATCAGCGTGACGATGGCGTTGTCGAACGACTCCTTGCGCAGGATGTCGCGCGGCTTGAGGTCTTCCCACACCATCTCGACGATGCGCTTGCCCGAGAGCGCCGCCATCCGGGAATGGTTGGAATCCGGCGCCGGGATCGAGGCCGCGCCGGGGAGCGTCAGCCCCAGGCTTTCCGCGATCGACATCATGGTCGCCGCGGTTCCCATCGTCATGCAGGTGCCCGGCGAGCGCGCGATGCCGTCCTCGATCTCCTGCCAGTCGCGCTCGCCGATGTTGCCGGCGCGAAGCTCAGCCCAGTACTTCCAGGTGTCGGAGCCGGAGCCGAGCGTGGCGCCGCGCCAGCGGCCGGTGAGCATCGGGCCGGCGGGAACGTAGATCGCCGGCAGGTTCATGCTGGTCGCGCCCATGATGAGGCCCGGCGTGGTCTTGTCGCAGCCACCCATCAGCACCGCGCCGTCGGCCGGGTACGAGCGCAGCAGCTCCTCGCATTCCATGGCGAGGAAGTTGCGATACATCATGGTGGTCGGCTTCTGCATCGGCTCGGCGAGCGACATCGCC
>DATKAX010000040.1:0-2900 GCA_035514595.1 Burkholderiales bacterium | reverse complement strand
CGAGCATTTCGTACGCCACCGCGCCGAGCGCGTAGATGTCCGCGCGGTGATCCACGTGCGGGTCTGCGCTCGCCTGCTCCGGGGCCATGTACGCGGGCGTCCCCACGATCGAGCCGAGCATGGTCAGCGCGCCGCCGCCTTCCGTCGCTTCGCTCACCGCCTTCGCGACGCCGAAGTCGGTGACCACCGCGTGATCTCCCGTGAGCAGAATGTTCGCCGGCTTGATGTCGCGGTGCACGACGCCGCGCTCGTGCGCATAGCCGAGGCCTTCGGCGACCTGGGCGGCGATCCAAAGCGCCTGCTCGACGCCGAGCGACTGGCCTTCGCCGATCAGCGTGCGCAGCTCCACCCCCTCGATGTACTCCATCGCCATGTACACCACGTCGCCGGCCTTGCCGGCGTCGTACACCGTGACGATGTTGGGGTGGTTGAGGCCGCCCGCGGCGCGCGCCTCCTGGTAGAAGCGCGCCTCGTACTTCTCCGCGTGCTCGCGCTCGAGGGCCATGTTGACGGTCTTGACCGCCACGGTGCGCTCGAGCACCGAATCGGTGGCCTTGTACACGACGCCCATCGCGCCGCGCCCGATCTCGGACTGGAGGAGGTAGCGGCCGAGCTGCTGCGTCTCCATCGCCGGTGCGGGCCGGCCTAGCGGTTGGCCTTGACCGAGCGGAAGATCGGCCCCCAGACGGGATGCCCGGCCTCCGCAGGGGCAAGGTCGAGCTGCGGGTCGACGGCGAGAGCCTTGCGGAACTCTTCCCGGCACAGCTCCTCGCGCTTGGACGCGCAATGGATGAACGCGAGGTGCTTGTGCGCCGCGGCGCGCTCCTTGCCGGCGAGGCCCCGCTCGAGCGCGCCCTGCAGGGTCTTGGCCGACTCCGCGTACTCGCCGTCCTCGTACTGGCGCAGCCCTGCCACCAGGGGCGGCTCCTTCTTCAGGGCGCGGAACACCGGCCCCCAGACGGGATGGCCGGCCTCGGCGGGGGCGAGCTCGAGCTCGCGGTAGACGGACAGTGCCTTTCGGAACTCGCTGCGGCACAGCTGCTCGCGGCCCGACGCGCAATGGATGAAGGCAAGGTGCTTGTGCGCGCCCGCCTTCTGGTAGGGTGTCAGCCCCTGGTCGATCGCGTCCTGCAGGTAGTCCGCAGCCCGGCCGTAGCGGCCCTCCTCGTAGTGGCGCAGTCCCGCGAGGTACGCGTATTCGCCCCGGCTGAACTCGAACCACCAGCGCAGATCGCGCAGCGGCTGCGAGGAGCACCCCGATAGCGCCGCGGCCGCCATCGCCCAGGCGATCCACGCTCGAGCCGTCACCGGAACCTGTGCCGTATTCTCACCGCCTCCCCCGCCTTGATCTCCACCTTCTCCACGTGAGCCGGAAACGTGGAGTTGCGGATCTCTATCGTATGCGTACCGGGGGAGATTTCAAGCATGCGCAGCGGGGGGCTGAGGCCGCGCCTTTTGCCGTTGACGATCACTTCACCCCATGGCGCGATCGCGAAATTGAGTCGCGCCTGCTCCGCGACGGCCGGCGGCAGCACTTGCTGCGGCTTCCTGTCGACGCGCGCGACGACTTTCTTGGCCGGGGCGGGCGCTTCGGCGGTTGCGGGAGCCTCGGCCGGCGTTGCTTGCGCAACGGGCTGTGCTTCGACGGCCGGCTTCGGGGTCGTCGCAGCGAGGGCTGACGCCACCACCGCCGGCTGGGCCGCAGGCTTGGCGACAGTCTGGGGCGATGCGCGATCCATCAAGGCGCGAGCGCCCACGCCTCCTGCCACCAGGAGCAGGAACAGGAGCGGTGCCGCGACAAGCGCGGAGCGGCGCAGCCCGAGCGGCCCGCTGCCGCGCAGCCAGCCCGCGGCGCCGCGCTCGGCGGTGTCCTCGGAAATCGTCTCCGCGATGCGCCGCGCCGCCGGCGCGCCGCCGACCACCGAGTACACCTCGTGCTCCCGCACGTGCTTGTCGGTGCGCGAGCCCTCGTGCTGGAACAGGCTCGCGTAGTCGCGCGAAAGGCAGGACACCACCTCGTAGAACGAGCGCGACACGAGCAGTTGCCCGGCGCCCGCGAAGCTCATGACGCGCTGGGCGACGTTGATGCCGTCGCCGATGATGTTCATCTGGCCGTTGAGATCCTTCACCAGGCGCACCGGGCCGAGGTTCACGCCCATGCGCACGCCGAACGCGCCCGCCAGATCGCGCATCGTCATCGACGCGAAAAGCGCATCCTCGGGATCGCCCATGAAAGTGACCGCGGCGCCGTCGCCGGTGTCGAGGATGATCCGGTCGCGCGAGGGCACGTCCTCGAGCGCCTTGGCAAGGGCCTGATTGAACGCCTGCTTCAGCTGCAGCTGCTCGGCGACCGGCTTCCTCGTGTACTCGACGACGTCGAGGAAAAGCACGCTGCAGACCAACGTGCGGCCGGTGCTCTCCATCACGATCCCCCGCCCATGCGGCAGCCGCGCCGCGACGAGATCATTTTACGCGCATGCCGGGGTGCGCCCCGGCGTCGGGGGAAACGAGAAAAATGCCCGGTCCTTCCCCCGAAGCGGCCAGCACCATCCCCTCGGACACGCCGAAGCGCATTGTGCGCGGCGCGAGGTTCGCCACCACCACCGTCAGGCGGCCCTCGAGCTTCTCGGGCGCATAGGCCGACTTGATGCCGGCAAACACGGTGCGCGTGCCCTCGCCCAGATCGAGCGTCAGCTTGAGCAGCTTGTCGGCCCCTTCCACCGGCTCGGCGCGCGCGATGCGCGCCACCCGCAGGTCGAGCCGGTTGAATTCGTCGATCGAGACGCTGTCGGTCACGGCGTGCTCCTTGGCGGCATGCTGCTGCTGCTCGGCGTGGCGCTGCGGCGCGGCCGGCTGCGGCACTGAAGAAACGTCGAACAGACGGTCGAGCTGCTTCTCCT
>DATKAX010000039.1:0-9003 GCA_035514595.1 Burkholderiales bacterium | reverse complement strand
GTCCTCGGGAATCTCGTCTTCCTCGGGCGGCGGCTCCTCGAGCGGCTCGGCTGCCTGCTCTTGCTGCTGGCGGCGGCGCGCCGCCTGCTGCATCACGAAGTTGAACAGAACGATGCCGAGGAAGACGAGGACGTAGATCAGCTCGACCGGGATGCGCTCCATGGCTACGGCCTGCGCGGGCCGGAAGGCTCTTCGCCGCTCGCGATGGCGCCGCGCATGTCGGTGTCGGCCTGCACGTTCTTCATGCGGTAGTAGTCCATGATTCCCATGTTGCCGCTGCGGAAGGCCTCCGCCATGGCGCGCGGCACCTCGGCTTCGGATTCGACCACCCGCGCGCGCATCTCCTGCTCGAGGGCGACGGCCATCGCGCGGCGCTCCTCGGCCTTCGCCTGCGCGATCTGCTTGTCGGCGTTCGCCTGGTCGATCTGCAGCTTGGCGCCGATGTTCTCGCCGACGTCCACGTCGGCGATATCGATCGACAGGATCTCGTAGGCGGTGCCCGCGTCCAGGCCCTTGGAGAGGATGTGCTTGGAGATGTGGTCCGGGTTCTCGAGCACGCTCTTGTGGTTGACGGCCGAGCCGATGGTGCTCACCATGCCCTCGCCGACGCGCGCGATGATGGTCTCTTCGCCCGCGCCGCCCACCAGGCGGTCGATGTTGGTGCGCACCGTGACGCGCGACACCACGATGAGCTGGATGCCGTCCTTCGCCACCGCGGCGATCTTGGGCGTCTCGATCACCTTGGGCAGCACCGACATCTGCACCGCCTCGAGCACGTTGCGCCCGGCGAGGTCGATCGCCGCGGCGCGCTTGAAGGGCAGCGGGATGTTCGCCTTGTCGGCCGAGATCATGGCGTTGACCACCCGCACGACGTTGCCCCCGGCGAGGTAGTGCGCCTCGAGGTCGTTGACGGAGAGGTCGAGGCCCGCCTTCACCGCGCTGATGCGCGCGGTGATCACGGTATTGGGCGGGATGCGGCGCAGGCGCATGCCGACCAGGGTGAAAAGCCCGACGTAGGCGCCCGAGGCCCAGGCCGCGATCCACAGCGGGATCGGCACCAGGTACAGCAGCAGCACGATCGCGACGACGACGATGATGAGGATGCCCAGCCCCCCGGTGAGGCCTGTTGCGAGTTCGTTCATGTCCCCTCCTTCTCGTTGATGTTGGTTATTTGCCGCACCACGATGCGGTTGCCGTCCACGCGCGTGACCTCGACCGGCGTGCCCGGCTCGATCATCTCGCCCTCGGACACGACGTCCACGCGGGCGCCTTCGATGTCCGCGATTCCCGCCGGACGCAGCGGCGAGGTCGCGCGCCCGCGCTTTCCGAGCCAGCGCGCGTCGCTTTCGGGCGCCGCGCCGGCCGCCGGTCCCGTGCCCAGGCCGCTGTCCAGGATCAGCCGCCGCCCGAACGGCGTGCGCGGCATGAAGCGCAGCAGCAGGAAGCTCGCGAGCACGGCGGCGAGCAGGGAGAAAACGATGCGCCCCGCGGCCAGCATGAAGAACTCCGGCGTCGCGCCCGAGCCTACCACGCTCAGGACGAGCGCCGCGAGCAGCGCCAGGATCCCCAGGATCCCGGCGAAGCCGAAGCCAGGGATGACGAAGAACTCGGCGAGCAGCAGCGCGATGCCGCCCAGCGCGAGCAGCAGCTCGCCCCAGCCGGCGAGCTGCACCAGCCAGTGGCCCCAGAAAAACGCCGCGAGGCTGCCCACGCCGATGGCGCCGGCGATGCCGAAGCCGGGCGAGCGCAGCTCGATGATGATGCCGAGCATGCCGATGGTGACGAGCAGCGAGCTCAGGATGGGGTGCGTCAGGAAGCGCACCACCTGCTCCGCCCAGTTGAGCGATACCCGCCGCAGCTCCGCGCCCTTGATTCCCACGCGCTCGAGCGCCGCCTCGATGCTCTCGGCGCGGAACTCCGCCACCTTGTGCTTCAGCGCCTCGTCGGTGGTGAGCGTGAGGAGCTTGCCTTTCTCGATCACGCCGCGGATGGCGACGTCGGCGTCGACCATCGCTTCGGCGATCAGCGCAGGGCGCTTGCGGCTCTCGGCGGTGGCGCGGAACTCCTTCCTGACGTACGACACGGTTTTCTCCGAGACCGGCTGCGCCTCGCCGCCGCCGGCCTGCACCGGCGTCGCGGCCCCGATGGTCGAGCCGGGCGCCATCACCAGATGCTCGGCGGCGAGCGAGATCAGCGCGCCGGCGGAGATCGCGCGCCGGTTGACGTAGGCGACGGTCGGGAGCTTCGCGCCGAGCAGCGCGTCGCGGATCTGCACCGCGGCGTCCACCCGCCCGCCGAAGGTATTGACCTCCAGCACCACCGCCGCCGCAGCGGCGGCCGCCGCTTCGTCCAGAACGCGCTCGATGAAGGGCGCAAGCCCCAGGTCGATGATGCCCTCGACCGGCGCGACGTACACGATCGGCGCCGCCGGCCGCTGCTCCTGCGCGAGCGCGCAGGGCAGTGTGAGCATGAGAAATGCCAGGCTCGCAGCACAGGCGCTGGCGGGGAGGTTCAACCGAGGCTTGCCCGGCTTCGGGTTGAACGCCATGATGCGGTGCATTGTATGGTGAAACGCCCGACTGGAAAGCTGCAAGTGTCCATGGACCCGGCACCCAACCTCGACCGCAGTACGCTGCTCACCCTCTACTACCTGCTCACGGAAGAGAGCGTCACCCGCACTGCGCTTCGGCTCGGGCACTCGCAGTCGGCGGTGAGCCAGGTGCTGCGGCGGCTGCGCCGCGTGACCGGCGACCCGCTGCTCGTGCGCCACGGCCGCGGCATGGAGATCACCGACCATGCGCGCGGCCTGCTGCGCCACGTGCAGCGCGCCCTCGGGGACATGGAGCGCATTGCGGGGCCGCGCTCGGCGTTCGAGCCCGAGCAGTCCTCGCGCGCCTTCCGCATCGCCACGGCCGACTACCTCGACGTTTTTTTCCACGCCGACCTGATTGCGCGGCTGCGGCGGGAAGCGCCGCAGGCGCAGGTCGAGATGTTCAGCCTCAGCCAGGACTTCGACTACGTGCGGAAGCTCGCCGATGGGGCGGTCGACGTGGTGATCGCGAACTGGCCCGAGCCGCCGGCGCACCTGCATCTGGGGCGACTCTTCGAGAGCGACATCGTCTGCCTGATGAGCCGCAGCCATCCGGGCGCCAGATCGGTCCTCGGTTGGGACGACTATTTGCGGCTGTCGCATGTCGCGCCGACGCCGAAGGTGCTCGGCGAGGTGAACCCGGTGGACTACCAGCTCATGAAACTCGGAATACGACGCAAGATCCGGGTATGGGTGCCTTTCTTCAGCCTGATCCCGGCGATCGTGGCGAGGACCGACCTCGTTCTCACCACGAGCCGCCAGTTCGTGAGCTCCTTCGAGCAGGCGCTTCCCCTCGTCATCCGCCCCATGCCCTCGAAGCTGCCGCCGGTCCAGTTCCATCTGCTGTGGCACGAAAGGACGCACCGCTCGGCCGAGTGCGCCTGGCTGCGCGAGCAGATCAAGTCGGCGGCGGACGCGATCCGCCTGCGCCGCTGGGCTGCGTCCAACCTCATAACCGACATCAGCGCCGGCTTATGAGCGCCCGGGCGCGCCTTGCTATCGTTGGGCATGCTCCAGGACACGGCGCAGGAGGCCCTGGCAGGCCTTAAGGAAGCGGGCATCGATTTCGTCTCGGGGCTCCCCGACGGCTGGCAGCGCCGGCTGCACGAGTTGGTCGAAGCCGACCCGGCGATCCGCTACGTGCCGGTGTGCAACGAAGGCGTCGGCTTCTCGGTCTGCGCCGGCGCCTGGCTCGGCGGGCGCAAGACCGCCCTGATCATGGAGAACTCTGGCCTGCGGGTGGCGGCCGAGCCGATCGCGCGCATTTCCCTGGGCGCCGGCATCCCCGTGCTGCTGCTTCTGTCCTACCGCGGCGATCTGGGCGATACCGAGCACTGGGCCGTGCCGCACGCCATCGTCGCCGAGCCGCTGCTCAAGGCGCTTCGCATCCCGTACCAGGTGGTCCGGCGCCGGGCCGAGCTGCGGGCGACGATCAGGCGCGCGCAGCGGCTATCGGAAGCGCATCTGCAGCCGGTCGCGGTGC
Source organism: Burkholderiales bacterium (assembly GCA_035514595.1). Lineage (GTDB taxonomy): Bacteria > Pseudomonadota > Gammaproteobacteria > Burkholderiales > SG8-39 > SCGC-AG-212-J23. Next base: position 4,930 of record DATKAX010000039.1, on the reverse strand, counting down.
TCGTCTCCGGCGACTGCGTGTGGGAGGACTGATGGCGCTCGAGCGCTACGATTTGCTGCAACGGCTCGCCAGCCGGCTGCCGCAGGACGCGCTGGTCATGTCGACCTACATCGGCGCCGTCTCCTTCGAATGGGCGGCGATCACCGACGAGCATCCGCGCACCGCGCAGCTCGGGCAGATGGGGAACGTGATCGGGCTCGCGGTCGGCCTCGCGGCGGCGCTGCCGCATCGCAAGATCGTTTGCCTGGACGGCGACGGCTCGGTGCTGATGGAGCTCGGGCAGCTCGTGGTGCTGGGGCAGGAGTCGCCCGAGAATCTCGCCGTGTTCGTCGTGGACAACGGCGTCTACGAGTCGATCGGCTGGGGACCGGCGGGCCCGCGGCCGAGCGCCACCTCGCACAGGGCCGATCTCGCGGCGCTCGCGCGCGGCGCCGGCGTGCCGCACGCCGTGAACGTCGCCACCGCGGAGGAGCTGGAGGGCGAGATGGAGCTCGCGTTCTCGCGGCCCGGATGCCGGTTCATCAACGTGCGCACGGCCCCCGGCCACGCCCGCGTGCCGCCGCGCCAGAGCGACGCCTTCGAAGCCAAGTACCGGTTTGTGCGCCATGTCGAGCGGCTGGAGGGCAGGCAGATCCTGCAGCTCGCGCGCCAGGATCGCCAGCTCATGCGCCGGTCGGACGAGACCTGATGGAGCCCCTGGTCGTCGACGGCGTGCCGACCGAGGCGGATGCGGCGTACTTGCGCCGCGTCATCGCCATGGCGCTGCACTCGCGCGCCGCCGGCCGCCATCCGTTCGGCTCGCTCGTGGTGCTCGAGGGCAGGGTGATCGCCGAGGCACAGAGCCTGAAGAGCCGCGACACCGACGCCACCAGCCACTCGGAGATGCGGGTGCTGCGCGAGGCTTCGAGCGCGAATCCGCCGCCGGTGCTCGCGCGCGCGACGCTCTACGCGAGTACCGAGCCTTGCGCGATGTGCGCGGGCGCCGCCTACTGGGCGGGCATCGGCCGCATCGTATACGGCTTCAGCGAGGAGCGCCTGCGCGCGCTGACCGGCGCGCATCCGTGGAATCCCACGCTCGCTTTGCCCTGCCGCGAGCTGTTCGCGCGCGGCCGGCGCAGGATCGAGGTCGTGGGGCCGTACCTGGAAGAGGAGGCCGCGGCGCCGCACCACGGTTTCTGGGAGGCGTGGAGGCCGTGATCGCTTCGTGCTTGTCGCGGGCCGCGCCGTAGTGGAAGATGCCCTGGTAATCTCGTGTAGTCCAGAACGAACGTAAAAGGAGGAAACCATGCCGACTTTGAGATTGGTGGTGCTCGCCGGCCTTGGCCTGGCGATGGCGGCGGCGGCGCAGGCCCAGCAGCCCTTAAGGATGCACACGTTCTCGCCGGAGGGCACGGCGAGCTGGAAGGCGTTTCCCGAGCCGCTCGCGGAGAAAATACGCCTGGCGACCGATGGCAAGGTGATCATCCGGCCGTTCGCCTCGGGCGTGCTCGCCGGCGTGTTCGAGGGGAACAAGGCGGTGCTCGACCGGCGCGCAGACATGGCCTTCCACTATCCGGCGTTCGAGGTGAACGAGAACCCCGCATCCTCGTTCATCAGCGACCTGCCGGGCGGCATGGGCACCGACGCGCGGATCGTGTGGCTGCTCGAGGGCGGCGGCGTCGAGCTGTGGCGCGAGTACCGCCACAGCCAGGGCCTTCACGGCATCTTCTGCGGCGTCATCGGCTCCGAGGTCTTCGCGCATTCGCACAAGCCGGTGAGGACGCTCGCCGATCTCAAGGGCTACCGCTACCGCACGGCCGGGGCGTCGACCTGGGTGATGCAGCGCATCGGCGCCACGCCGACCCTGGTTCCGGGCCCCGACGTGTTTCCCCTGCTCGAGCGCAAAGGCATCGACGGCGCGGAGTACCTCGATCCCTACGGCAACTTCCAGCTCGGCTTCCACCGCATCGCGCGCTACGTCATCTATCCCGGGATTCATGCGCCGGGCGGAAGCTACGAGCTGCTGATGAGGAAGGAGACCTGGGATCGCTTTGCGCCGGACATCCAGCGCAAGATCGAGCTGGCCTGCGAGGCGGTAACGCTGCGCGCCTACGCGAGCCTGCAGCACCACAACGTGCGCTCCATGAAGGCGATGGGCGAGAGCCCCAACAACGAGCTGATCAGGCTGGACCCGGAGGTCGTCGACGCCATCCGCAAGGCCGGCCGCGAGTGGGTCGAGCTCAAGATCAAGGAGGAGAAGGCCAAGGGCAGCGACTGGATGGCGAGGTTCGCGAAGAGCTTCTACGATTTCCAGGAGGTCTGGACGAAGTATTCCGACTTCCAGGTCGTGGATCGCAGGTAGCGAAGCGCCGGGTCGGCACCGCGTGCTGTCCCGCCTGGGCCAGTGGTCGGACCTGCTCGTCCGCCTGGTCGCCTATACCAGCCTGGTGATCTATCCCGGGCTGGTGCTCTGCACCCTGTACGAGGTGCTGGCCCGCTACGCGTTCAACCGGCCGACGATCTGGGCCTTCGACATCGTCTTCATGCTGCACGGGGCGCTCTTCATGCTGACCGCGGCATATGTCCTGCAGAAGAGCGCGCACGTGCGCATCGACATCCTGTCGACCCGGCTGCCTCACCGCGTGCAGCACGCGGTCAACCTGGCCTTCTACGCGCTGGTGTTCCTGCCGGCGATCTGGATCGTCGGCGCCGCCACCATCCGGCGCGCCTATTCCGCGTTCATGCGTGGCGAGGTCGAGCTGGTGAGCGCCTGGGGCCCGCTCATCTGGCCGTTCTTCTCGGCGGTCGCCCTCGGCTTCGTCATGCTCTGGCTGCAGGCGCTGGTCGAGGCCGCGCGCCACGCGGCCGGCGTCATGGGCAGCGGCCCGCTGTCGCGCCAGGTCATCGAGCGGTAGCGCGAGCTCATGCTGGAGCTGCCGGCGCTGTGGATGATCCCGGCGCTCTTCCTGCTGGTGTTCCTCGGCATCCCGGTGGCCTTCGCCATGATCGGATTGTCGTTCGTGTTCGGCTACTGGTTCTTCGGCGACTCCCTGGGCCCGCAGATGCTGAGCCGGGTGCAGGACGTCGCCCAGAGCTACCCGCTGACGGCGCTGCCGCTGTTCATCCTGATGGGGGCCACGCTGGAGCGCTCGGGCATCGCCGAGCGCCTGTTTTACGCGATCCAGCTGTGGATCGGACGGCTGCGCGGGGGCCTCGCCCTGACCGCGGTCGCCAAGTGCTCGATCTTTGCCGCCTGCTCGGGGGTCGTGGGGGCGGTCGAGACCGTCGTCGGCATGATGGCGATCCCGCCGATGCTGAAGAACCGCTACAAGCACGACCTCATTGCCGGCACCATCTGCGCCGGCGGCTCGCTCGGCACCATCATTCCGCCCACCGTGGTGGTGATCCTCTACGGCTCGGTCGTCGAGGAGTCGATCGCCGACCTGTTCGCCGGCGTGGTGATCCCGGGCCTGCTGATGGTGATGCTGTTCATGGCCTACATCGCGATCCGCTGCCACCTGCGTCCGGCCGACGGCCCGGCCCTGCCGCGGGGGGAGTTCGAGCTGCCGCTCGCCTACAAGCTGAAAACGACGCTGACCGCGCTGGTTCCGGCCGTGATCCTGGTCCTCGCGGTGCTCGGCTCGATCCTCGCCGGCATCGCCTCGCCGACCGAGGCGGCGGGCGTCGGCGCCTTCGGCGCCTTCGTTCTCACTGTCGCCTACGGCCGCATGGCGCTCAAGGTGTTTTTCGGCGTGATCGAGCGGGCCATCCGGGTCAACGCCATGGTGATGTTCACGGTGCTGGGCGGGGTGATGTTCTCGAGCATCTTCATGGCGAACGGCGGCAACCAGCTCATCCGCCTGTTTCTCGCCGCCTTCGATCCGACCCCGGCCGCGCTCGCCGCCCTGATGCTGGGGGTCTTCTTCGTGCTCGGGTTCATCCTCGACTGGGTGTCGATCGTGCTCATCTGCATGCCGATCTTCGCGCCGATCGTGCGCGAGGCCGGCATCGATACCATCTGGTTCGGGATCATGGTCTGCGTGGTGATCCAGACCTCGTACCTCACGCCGCCGGTCGCGCCCTCGATCTACTACTTTCGCGGCATTGCGCCGCCCGAGATCACCTACGAGTCGATGTTCATCGGCGTGGCGCCCTTTGTCCTGTGCCAGCTGGTGGTGCTCGCCATCGTCGCCCTGTATCCGCCGACGGCGCTCTACCTGCCCGAGCTGCTGTTCGGCGCGCGGTAGCTTTCCCGCGCCTTGAAATCGCGCTGGTACATGCGCAGCAGTGCGAGGAACAGCGCCACGGCGAGCGGCCCGATGATCAGCCCCACCATGCCGAACGCGCCCAGGCCGCCGATCAGCGAGAAGAACACCACCGCGCCGGCCATCTGCACGCCGCCCTTGATCAGGTAGGGCTTGATCACGTTGTCGATCAGCCCCACCACGATCAGGCTCCACAGCGCGAGGAAGATCGCCATGTAGGGGTGCCCGGTGAGCAGCAGGATGAGCGCCGCGAACAGGCCGACCGCCCCGGCCCCGATCGCCGGGATGATGGCCACGAAGAACGTGATGAAGGCGAAAAACACCGCGTGCGGCACGCCCGCGATGAGATAGCCGACGAAGGCGACGAGCGCCTGCACGCCGGCGGTGGCGAGGGTCGACACGATCACCGCGTACGACACCTTGCGGAACTCGACGACCAGCTCCCGGGTCTGGCCGCGGCGCATCGGCGAAACCTCCTCGACCCACGCCGACAGCGCCGCGCCGTGGATCAGCAGGAAGAAAAGCGCGATCAGCATCATGACGAGCTGGAACAGCAGCGTGCCGGTGGCGAGCAGCGCCGCGCCCACGGCCGAGGCGGCCCTTCCGCCCTGCGCGCTCAGCTGCTTCTCGATGAACGCGTTGAGATCCCCCAGCCGCGCGAGCGCCCTGGCGCCGAGCTCCTGCAG
>DATKAX010000038.1:0-2211 GCA_035514595.1 Burkholderiales bacterium | reverse complement strand
GCGCTTTTCCTACGGCGCCGGCGCCGGCCTGCGCCTGGATCTGCCGCGCGAGCAGGGCTTCCTGCGCGCGCTGGTGAGCAGCGAATCGATCGACCTTTCGGGCCCGCCCGGGCGCGCCCGCTACGTCCAGTTCCGCGCCGATTTCGGCCTCAAGTTCTGAGCCGGATAGACGCGAGGGTAAGGCGCAGCGCGCCTTCGTATGGCGTTCGCGCCGTGCCCCCGAGCAGCCGGGCGAGCTTGGCGCCGTCGAAGGAGATCGGCTTCACGTACTCCGGCACCACCTGCATGAAGCCGCGCAGGTCCTTCTTGAACAGGCCGAGGATCCGCAGCAGCCAGGGCGGCGCTGCGCGCACGCGGACCTCGCGATCCAGGAGTGGCGTGAGAATCGCGGCGACTCGAAGCGCGGAAACGGGCCCGGCGCCCGGCACGATCCAGTCGGTGCCGTAGGCCTCTTCCCGCGTCAGCAGCTCGGCGACCACCCTCATGGCGTCGGGAACGTAGAGGTAGTCGCGCTCCACGTGCGCCGGCCCGATCCAGCTCATCGGCCTGCCGCTGACCGCGTCGATCAGGGCGAGCTGCAGCGTGCTCGTATGCACGTGCGGCCCGAAGAAATCCGGCAGATGAACGATGGCGGCGCCGGCGTCGCGCAGCACGTCCTCGGCCTCGCGCCTGAAGCGCGCCCACGGCGGGCCGCCTTGCCGGGGATGGCGTTCCGAGAGCGGCAATTTCCCGATCGGCATGAAAGACCAGTAGCTCGACACCTGCAGGCAGCGCGCGCCGGATGCCCTCACGACCCGGGCGATGTTGCGCGCGGTCGCGGGGTGCTCGGCCATGTGCTCGCCCGCCAGGCCGATGCAATCGATCACCAGGTCGCATCCCTCCAGCGCCGCCGCGAGCGACGCAAATTGCATCGCGTCTCCCGGCGTCTTTTCGAGCTCCTGCGCGGGAAAGCACGCTTTCAGGGCATCCGCGCGGCGGGAGACCACGCGGACCGCGCGCTTGCGTCCCAGCAGCTCGTAGGCGAGCGCCCTGCCGGTCGGCCCGGTCGCGCCGACGATGGCGATGCGCTTGAACATCGGAGCCATTTCTTTCAGCGAGATCGGCCGATATAGCCCGGCACGATGTCTTCGACCGCCTTCGGCCGGATGCCGAGTTCCGCGAAGCCCGGCAGCGCCCCGCTTGCCAGGTTGTCCGCCCTGAGCAGATCGACCTGGCCGGTCGTGAGCGGCGGGCTGGGCAGATACTCGAACAACCGCGCCTGAATCCCGGCTACGGCGAAGGGCACCGGCACGAGCAAGCGCCGTTTACCGATGAGACGCAGCGCGAAGCCGACCAGCTCGCGCAGCGTGTACACGCCGGGGCCGGCGAGCTCATAGGTCTGGCCGGCGGTCCCGGGCTCGGCGAGCATGCGGGCGATGGCCTCTGCCACGTCCTCCACATAAACGGGTTGCAGGCGGGTGCGGCCGCCGCCGATCAGCGGCACGACGGGGAGCAGGCGGACGATGTCGGCGAGCGTGCCGAACAGCGCGTCGCCTGGACCGAACATCGCGCTCGGGCGGACGATCGTGGCGCCCGGGAACGCCTGCCTGACCACGAGCTCGCCGCGACCGCGCGCCCGGATGTAGGGAGACGCCGATTCCGGATCGGCGCCGATCCCGGAGACGAGCACCAGCCGGCCGACGCCGGCAGCCGCCGCCTCCTGCGCGAGCGTCCTCGCGCCTTGCTCATGCACCGACTCGAAAGTCACGCCGGCCTTCTCGACGTAGGCGGAGACGACGTTGACGACGGCGTCGACCCCGGCCACGGCGGCGGCGACCGAGGCTCGGTCGCGCACGTCGGCGCGCAACACCGTGACCCGGTCCGACTCGGCCGCCCGCAGGACGCTGTGCGCCCGATCGGGAGACCGGACCGCGATGCGCAGCGTCGCGCCTTCGGCAGCAAGCCGCCGCACGAGCCGCCGTCCGAGAAAGCCCGTGCCGCCGAACACGCTGACCTGGTCACAGGGCGGGCGGGCCGCGAGCACCATGGCACTGGATCATATCGTGTGGGGCGCGGGTACGGCGCTTGCCTTGGCGCCGCAGATGCAGGGCGATTCCGCTGCCGCAGCGTTGTTGCTGGCCGCGGTCCATCTCGCGGCCGGAAAGCTGCACGGCGGCGAGCGCAGCCGCTGGCTCTCCGCCGCCGGCGGGGTCTCGGCCGCCTACGTCTTCC
>DATKAX010000037.1:0-2088 GCA_035514595.1 Burkholderiales bacterium | reverse complement strand
CCGCGGCGGCGAGATTGACCAGCGACTCGAGCGCATCCGAGAGCAGCCCGAGCGACCCGGTGAGCCACCAGGCGAGCGTCTTGAGCCCCATCGTGGCCAGCGCGGCGGCGATGGAGAGCCAGGCGTAGCGCTCAAGGCTGGTAGGCACGATAAAGGCGAGCGGGGAAGGACAGGGCCGAGGGCAGGGTGATGTGCGGCGCGCCGAGCTCATGAAGCACGACGGTTTCCCCTGACGAGGCCGCAAAGCGGCGCTTCTGCAACGCCTGCGGAAGCGCAAAGTCTCCCGTAGAGAAGACGATGGCGCGTGCCGCAGCGTCCGGATCGGCATTGCCGGGATCGATCTGCTCGCAGGCCCAGCGCCGGAAGACCACGGTCTTTTCGAGGCAGCGCCGCGACCACGGCGTCTGGTTGTTGAAGTACCTGAGGTAGCCAGGCGACTCGAGCACCGAGGGCGAGTCGAGCTCGTAAGTGGCGAGGTATTTGCCTTCGCCGGGTGCGCAATCGGTCACCCAGCGCCGCGCCGAGCGAAACCCCGGGATGGAGAGCCGCTCGGCGAGATGCTCGGTGTCGTACCAGGCGTTGAACTCCTCCTCCATTGCCGGCGGCGGCTCGGTCAGGGTCAGCAGCAATCCAAGGCGGCTCATGCCGGCAGCGCCTCCTCGCGCACGTGGCCTTTCTCGATGAGATACGCGCGGTCGGCGACGCGCCGCGCGAAATGCAGATTCTGCTCGCACAGCAGGACGCTCATCCCGGCGCGCTTCAGCTCCAGGATGGTATCGGTTATCTGCCGCACGATGACCGGTGCGATGCCCTCGGAGGGCTCGTCGAGCAGGATGGCGGCGGGGTTTCCCATCAGCGTGCGGGCGATCGCCAGCATCTTCTGCTCGCCGCCCGACATGCGCGCGCCGAGCCGCTCGCGCAGCGCGGCGAGGTTGGGGAAAAGCGCGAACAGCCGCTCGGGCGTCCATTGCGGCACGCCGGAGCGCGGCGCCTGGCGCCCGACCTCGAGGTTCTCGGCCACGGTGAGATCGGTAAAGATGCGGCGGTCTTCGGGAACATAGCCCAGGCCCAGGCGCGCGATTTCGAAGGGCTCCAGGCGCTCGATGCTCTGCCCGGCAAAGGAAACGCTCCCGGAGGCCGCGCGCACCAGGCCCATGATCGCCTTGAGCGTGGTCGATTTTCCGGCGCCGTTGCGTCCGAAGAGCACCGCCACTTCCCCGCGCTCCAGACGCATGCCGAGATCGAACAGGACTTGCGCCCGCCCGTAGCCGGCGTTCAGCCCGGTGACCTCAAGCATCGCCAAGGTACACCTGCCGTACGCGGGCGTGCGCGCGCACTTCCTCGGGCGCGCCGACTGCGATCACCTCGCCCAGGTGCAGCGCGAGCACGCGGCTTGCGTACTGGAACACGACGTCCATGTCGTGCTCGGTGAACAGGATGGCGAGCGCTTCGTCGCGCGCGAGGCCCGCGGCGAGCGCCATGAGCGCGCCGCGCTCCTCGGGCGCCATGCCGGCGGTGGGCTCGTCCATGAGCAGCAGCCGAGGGCGGTGCGCGAGCGCGATCGCCAGCTCCACCCGCTTGAGATCGCCGTAGGCGAGCACCGCGCAGGCGCGCCCGGCCTGCTCGCGCATGCCGACGCGCTCGAGCAGCGCGTTCGCTTCATCAGGCTTGAAGCGCGAAGCATTGCGCCAAACCGAATACAGCCGCCGGCTCTGCGACAGGAGCGCCATCTGCACGTTCTCGCGCACCGTCATCGAGCCGAAGGTGGCGGTGACCTGGAAAGTGCGCCCCACGCCGAGGCGCCATATCTGGTGCGGCGCGAGGCCCACGAGGTTGCGCGCGCCGAGCAGCACCTCGCCCGAGTCTGGGCTGAGCTGCCCGTTCAGGATGTTGAAGCAGGTGGTCTTGCCCGCGCCGTTCGGGCCGATCATGGCCACGAGCTCGCCGGCGTGCACCTCGAAGCTCACCTCGCGCAGCGCCTGCACGCCGCCGTACGCTTTTGAGAGGTTTTTTACTGAAAGAATCGCCATCGTCTTACCGTGCCGGCAAGCCCTCGCGGAAAGGCGAGCACGAGCAGCAGGATCACCG
>DATKAX010000036.1:0-10033 GCA_035514595.1 Burkholderiales bacterium | reverse complement strand
TCGGCTTTTCCTTGATCTTCGGTGTGGCGCGCATCGTCAACATCGCGCATACGGCGTTCTACATGCTGGCTGCCTACTGCTTCTACGCCCTGCTGGTGAAGGCGAATCTCGGGTTCGTGCTCTCGGCAGTGATCGCGGTGGGGGCGGTGACGCTGGTCTCGGTGGTCTGCTACCGGCTGGTGATCGAGCCGGTGCGCGAGCACGAGGCCGCGGTGCTGATCGCGACCATCGCCCTCGCCCTCATTTTCCAGGAGCTGATGCTGCTCACCTTCGGCGGCCACTATCTCGGCATTCCATCGACGCTGGAGGGGATGGTGCGCGTCCTGGGCGTGAGCATCCCGTACCAGAGGCTGCTCATCCTGGTGGTCGCCGCCGTGGCGCTCACGCTGGTCTGGTTCGTCCTGTACCGCACCCGCCTAGGCCTCGCGATCCGTGCCACGGCGAACGACCTCGAGGTGGCGAATCTCATGGGGATGAACGTGAACCGCGTCGCGATGGCGACGGTCGCGATCTCGGTCGCGCTGGCGGCCGTCGCCGGCGTCGTGGTTGCGCCGGTGTTCGTGGTCGATCCGTTCATGTGGCTCGCGCCGCTTGTCACGATGCTCGCGATCGTGGTGCTCGGCGGGCTTGGCAGCCTCAAGGGAAGCCTGATCGGCGCGCTGATCATCGGCTACGTCGAGGCGATCACCGTGTTCGCCCTGCCGGCGGGCGCCTACCTCAAGGGCGCGGTGGCTCTGCTGATCATGGTGGCGGTGCTGCTCGCCCGGCCCGAGGGGCTGTTCGGTATCGCGTTCGAGGAGGAGCGCTGATGTACCTGCTGCGGCGCGGCTGGGCCGAGCTGAAGAACGAGGTTTTCGTGCTGCCCTCGCGCACCCTGGTGCTCGCCTGGGTCGTCGCCCTGCTCGTGCTGCCCGCGGTCTACGGCGACGCCTACGTGCTGCGAATTCTCACCATGACCTGCCTGTTCGCTATCTTCGCCGCGAGCTGGGACCTGCTCGCCGGCTACACCGGGCAGGTGAACTTCGGACACGCGCTTTTCTTCGGCGCCGGCGCCTACACCTCGGCGCTGCTCTCCCTCAGGCTGGGCGTGTCGCCCTGGGTCACCATCTGGGCAGGCGCCGCCGTGGCGACGCTGGTGGGCGTGTTCGTCGGCTATCTGTGCCTCAGGTTGCGCGGATCGTACCTGTCGCTCGCCACGCTCGCCTTCCCGCTGATCGCGCTCGGCCTGCTGTTCGCCTTTCCCGGTTTCTCGGGCGGAGAGCTCGGCATCTCGGGGCTGCGCCGGCTTGCCCTCACGCCGATGGCGAACTACTACATCGCCGCAGTCTCGATGCTTGCGATCGTGTTCGCGCTCTGGAAGCTCGCCGGCTCCAAGTTCGGCATCGTGCTGCACGCGATCCGGGACGACGAGGTCGCCGCGCGCGCCTCCGGCATCAACACGCCGCGCTACAAGCTCGCGGTATTTGCGGTGTCCGCCGCGGCGGCCGGGTTCGCCGGGGCGCTGCTTGCGCATTACATCCGCATCGCCGGACCCTCGTCGCTCGAGGTCGCGCTGTCGTTCCAGGTCGTGATCTGGGGGATCTTCGGCGGCGTGGCGACGATCTACGGGCCGGTGGCCGCGGTGTTCCTGCTCTACCCGCTGACCGAGTGGCTGGGCAGCTTCCGCGCGGTCGGCGAGCTGCGCCTGCTCGCTTTCGCGGTAATCGTGCTGCTGGTGCTGCTGTTCATGCCGCGCGGCCTTGCGCCCTGGGTGCGCGACAGGATCGAGGCGCAGTGCCCGCGCTGCAAGCAGAGGAACGGCGCCTGGAAGCGCCTCTGCCGCCTCTGCGGCGCCCCGCTAAAGGCCGAGGTAGCCCGCGCGCAGCGTCTCGTCGGCCATCAGTGACTGCGCGCTGCCCTCGGCGATGATGCGTCCCTGCGAGAGCACGTAATTGCGGTCGGCCATCCGGAACACCTGACCGACTTCCTGCTCGATCAGCAGAACCGGGACCCCTTCGGCGTGGATGCGGCCGATGGCCGCGAACAGCTCCTCGCGGATCTTCGGCGCCAGGCCGAGCGAGGGCTCGTCGATCGCCAGCAGCTTGGCCTCGAACATCAGCGCGCGCGCGGTGGCGAGCATCTGCTGCTCGCCGCCGGAAAGCGTGCCCGCGATCTGGCCGCGGCGCTCGGCAAGCCGCGGAAACAGCGAGAAGCAGTACTCCAGGCGGCGCTGGGTCTGAGCCGTGCTGGTCGACAGGAAGGCGCCCGCGAGCAGATTCTCGAGCACGGTCAGCTCGCGGAAGGGCCGGCGCCGCTCGGGGCAGTGCACCAGCCCGCGCATGCGGATTTCGTGCGCCGGCAGGGCGTCGATGCGCTCGCCCGCGAAGCGCACCTCGCCTTCGAGGACGATGTCGCCGGCGGTGCCGCGCTTCATTCGCTCTTCGAGGCGCACCAGGCCCGACACGGCGCGCAGCAAGGTGGACTTGCCGGCACCGTTCGGGCCGACCAGCCCGACGAACTCGCCGTCGCTCACGGCGAGCGAGACCCCGTTCAGGATCTGCGCCCTGTCATAGCGCACGCTGAGGTCCTTCACCTCAAGCAGCGGCATGTTCGCTTCCCAGGTAGGCTTCGATGACCTTCGGGTTCCTGACCACCTCGGCCGGCGTTCCGTCGGCGATGATCTCGCCGTAGTCGACCACGATCACGCGGTCGACGATCGACATCAGCTCCTTCAGCTTGTGCTCGATCATGAGCACCGCCGGCCCCTCGGAGTGCAGCCGGCCGAAGCGTCCGCCCTTGTGCAGGCGCCGGATCGATTTCGCGAGCAGCTCGGATTCGGCGGGGTTCAGGCCGCCGAGCGGCTCGTCGAGCAGCAGCAGCTCGGGCTCGGTGGCGATGGCACGCGCGACTTCGAGGCGCTTCAAGTCGCCCTGCGAGAGCGCGGAGGCCGGCTCGAGCGCCATGTCGGAGATGCCGACGAACTCGAGCGCGTCCATGGCCTTCGCCTCGATGCGCTTGACCCATTCGCCGCGCCGCCGCCCGCGCGGAGCGACCAGCGGCACCATCACGTTGGCGATGATCGGCAGATGCCGGAACGGCCGCATGTTCTGGAACGTCCCCGCGATGCCGCGCCCGACGACCTCCCAGGGGCGCAGGCCGGTGATGTCCTCGCCGTTGAAGGTGATTCGGCCCGCGTCGGGACGCAGGATCTTGGTGATCAGGCGAAGCAGGGTGGTCTTGCCGGCGCCGTTCGGGCCGATCAGCCCGACGATCTCTTCACGGCGCATCTCGAAGCTCACGTCGTTCACGGCGATGAGCCCGCCGAAGCGCTTGGTGAGGTGCTCGACCCGGAAAAAGGGCTGCGACATGCCCGCTAGAATACCCCGTGGACGAGAAATTTCTCGAACGCATGGAGCCCCAGCTTGCCGGCTGGGAGGATCCGCTGGCGCGCCTCCGGCATGCGCTCGAGAACGACGAGTTCACGCTGTACTGCCAGCCGATTCTCGCGCTCCGGGGCGCAGACCGCTACCCGATGGCGGAGGTGCTGGTCAGGCTGCGCGAAGAGGAGAGGGCCTTGCTGCCGCCCGGGGAGTTTCTGCCGGTGTTCGAGCATTACCGCATGATGCCGCAGCTTGACCGCTGGGTCGTGCGCAACGTCGTGAAGCGCCTCGCGCACGCGCCGCGGATCCCGCGTTTCACGGTGAATCTTTCCGGCCAGTCTCTCGAAGACCCGGAGTTTCCGCGCTTCGTCGCCGACGAGCTGATGCGCTGCGGGGTGCCCACAAGCGCGCTGCTGTTCGAGATCGACGAGAGCGACCTTCAGTTCCGCCTGGACGCCGCGGTGCGCTTCGCGACCGCAATTAAGGCTATGGACGGCGGGCTGCTGATCGACGGGTTCTGCCGCAAGACGGTGTCGCTCGCGCCGCTGAAGCGGCTGCGCGTCGACTTCGTCAAGGTCGACGGCAGCGTCATCCGCAATCTTCTGACGAGCAGTGTGGCGAGCACCAAGATGAACGCCATCCTGCGGGTGGCCGATGGGATCGGCCTGGGCGTGGTCGCCGAATGCGTGGAAGACCAGGACATCCTGGTGCGGTTGAGGGCGCTCGGGGTCGGGTACGCGCAGGGGTTCGGCGTGTTCGAGCCCTGTCCCATCGACTCGATTACGGCGACCGCGGCCTAGGCGCTCGCTTCCTCCCTCAGCTCGCGGCGCGAGACCTTGCCGACGTCGGTCTTGGGCAGCTCGCCGCGGAATTCCACGATGTGCGGCACCTTGTACTCGGCGAGCTGCTGCCTGCAGTAAGCCTTGATCTCGTCCTCGCTCACCTTGCCGCGCGCGTCCCCCTGAAGCACGACGATCGCCTTGATGCGCTGCCCCACGGCGGGGTCGGCGACGCCGATGACCCCGGCCGCCTTTACCTGAGGATGCGCGTAGAGCACGTCCTCGATGTCCTTCGCGAAGATCGACAGGCCCTTGAACTTGATCAAATCCTTGGAGCGGTCGTGAAAGTGGAAATAACCCTCCTCGTCCATGCGCACGATGTCTCCGGTGCGCATCCAGCGCACGCCCGCGGCCTCGACGAACGCGCGCGCAGTCTCCTCCGGACGCTTCCAGTAGCCGAGCATCACGTTGGGGCCGGAAAGCACCAGCTCTCCCGTCTCGCCGGCAGCGACGAACTCCAGCGTCTCCGGGTTGATCACCGCGGCCTGCATGTCCGGAATCGGGCAGCCGAACGAGCCGGGCTTCGCGCGGTCGAGCGGATTGACATGGCTCGCGCCGGCGGTCTCGGACATGCCGTAGCCTTCGATGATGTTCGAGCCGGTGCGGCGCGCCCAGTCCTGCATCGTCGATATGTGCAGCGTGTCGGCGCCGGAAAGCACGAGCCGCAGGCGGCGCCAGTTCGCCTTGTTGGTGTCCTTGTGGTCTTTCAGGTACTCGTACAGCGTTGGCACGCCGTAGAACACCGTCGCCTGGTAGCGCTCCATCGCTTCCAGGATCGCCTCGGTGTCGGGACTGGTAAACAGCACCAGCAGGTTCCCCTGGCACAGGTGATTCAGCATGATGACCACCTGGCCGTAGATGTGGAAGAAGGGCAGGAACGCGAGCACGACTTCCCTGCCCTGCTGCAGTCCCGGGAAGCCGTCGCGCGCGATGGTCTGCGCGGCGACCAGGTTGTAGTGGGTGAGCATCACGCCTTTGGGATGCCCGGTGGTGCCGCCGGTGTAAGGCAGCGCCGCCAGGTCGGTCCTGGGATCGATCGCCACCTCGGGCGCTTGCGGCGGATGCGTCTTGAGCAGCGACTGCAGCCAGTGCACATCGCCGGAAACCGTCGCTTTGCCTGCGAACAGGCGCTTGAGCGCGGGCAGGTACTCGCTGACATTGGTCACGATCACGAAGTCGAGCCTGGCGCCCGATTTCGCCACTTTCTCGTACAGGATGTCCTGGCAGATGACGGCGCGCGCGCCGCTGTCTTCGAGCTGGTAGCGAACTTCGTGGCTCGTATAGACCGGGCTGATGGGCGTCACGACGGCGCCGCATTTCAGCGCGGCGAAATAGGCGATGATGAACTGCGGGCTGTTGAGCAGATAGAGCGCGACCCGATCCCCTTTCCTGACGCCGAGGCGCCCGAGGGCGCACGCCAGGCGGTCGGTCGCTTCGCGCAGCTCGCCGTAGCTGATGGAGCGGCCGTAGAAAGCCACCGCGGTGCGCTTGGGATCGCGCCCGGTTGCCTCGTCGAAGGCCTGCGTGACCGTCTTCACCGGGATTTCGATGCTCGGCGGCACGCCCTTCTGGTAGTGCCGGAGCCAGGGTTTCGACAGATACGGTTCGCTTGCGCTCATCACCCCTCCTGCGGAAGATTCTAGCTGCGATGGACGAGGCTGTAGCGCGCAGTATGGCGAAGTGGCCGGACGTGCCGGCGGTGTACGGCTGGCTCGCGCTCGACCGGCGCGGGAACTGGAGGATCAAGGGCGAGCGCATCGGCAACGCCGCGCTGCGCGAGTTCATCGGCCGCAATTACCAGGCCGATCCGCAGGGGCGGTGGTTCTTCCAGAATGGCCCGCAGCGCGTCTATGTCACGCTCGCCTACACGCCGCTGGTGGTGCACTACGAGGGCGAGGCGCTGTTCGACCAGTGTGGGCGTCCTTTCATCGCGCGCCGCATGCTGCGGGACGACGAGGGCTCGGTCCTGGTCGAAGGCGAGCGCGGCGTCGCGCTGCTGGACGACCGGGACCTGCACCGGGTCGCGGACCATGCGGCGTCCTTCGAGCGCATCGAGCGCGGCCAGGTCGCTGCCCGCTTCGGCTTCGCTCCGGAGCCCGCCGATTTCTTGCGCTGACCCAATTTCCTCTTTATAATCCGGCCTCTTTTTCAAGCCCCGGGGCGGCTACGGAGAAGCAAGCGTGGCCGCCCGGTCTGTTTCTGGAATCGCAAAAACATGCCAACCGTCAATCAGTTAGTGCGTGATGGGCGCGCCGCCAAGCGGCCCAAGTCGAAGGTCCCGGCGCTCGCGGGCTCGCCCCAGAAGCGCGGGGTGTGCACCCGCGTCTACACGACCACGCCCAAGAAGCCGAACTCGGCGTTGCGCAAGGTGGCCAAGGTGCGCCTCACCAACGGCTTCGAAGTCATCGGCTACATCGGCGGCGAGGGGCACAACCTGCAGGAGCACTCGGTGGTGCTGATCCGCGGCGGACGGGTGAAGGACCTGCCCGGCGTGCGCTACCACATCGTGCGCGGCTCGCTCGACACCCAGGGTGTCAAGGACCGCAAGCAGGCCCGTTCGAAGTACGGCGCGAAGGCGCCGAAGTCCGCCTAAACCAGGGAAGCATCGGATGCCGCGTCGCAGAGAGGTCCCCAAGCGCCAGATCCTTCCGGATCCCAAGTTCGGCAACGTCGATGTCGCCAAGTTCGTCAACGTGCTGATGACGCGCGGCAAGAAATCGGTGGCCGAGCGCATCATCTACGGCGCGCTGGACACCATCAAGACGAAGTCCGGCAAGGACCCGATCGAGGTCTTCACCCAGGCGGTGCAGAACGTCAAGCCGGTGGTCGAGGTGAAAAGCCGCCGGGTGGGCGGCGCGAACTACCAGGTGCCGGTCGAGGTGCGGCCGGTGCGCCGCGTCGCGCTCGCCATGCGCTGGATCCGCGAGGCGGCGCAGAAGCGCGGGGAGAAGTCGATGATGGTGCGCCTCGCCGGCGAGCTGGCGGAAGCGGCCGAGGGCCGCGGCGGTGCGATGAAGAAGCGCGAGGAGGTTCATCGCATGGCGGAAGCGAACAAAGCCTTC
Source organism: Burkholderiales bacterium (assembly GCA_035514595.1). Classification (GTDB taxonomy): domain Bacteria; phylum Pseudomonadota; class Gammaproteobacteria; order Burkholderiales; family SG8-39; genus SCGC-AG-212-J23. Next base: position 2,773 of record DATKAX010000036.1, on the reverse strand, counting down.
TCCCACTACAGGTTCTAGGAAATGGCTGTGGCGCGAAAAACCCCAATCGAGCGGTATCGGAACATCGGCATCTCGGCGCATATCGACGCCGGCAAGACCACGACGACCGAGCGCATCCTGTTCTACACCGGCGTGAACCACAAGATCGGCGAGGTGCACGACGGCGCTGCCACCATGGACTGGATGGAGCAGGAGCAGGAGCGCGGCATCACCATTACGTCGGCCGCCACCACCTGTTTCTGGAAGGGCATGGACCTCTCCTATCCGGAGCACCACATCAACATCATCGACACCCCCGGGCACGTCGACTTCACCATCGAGGTCGAGCGCTCCATGCGCGTGCTCGACGGGGCCTGCATGGTGTACGACGCGGTGGCGGGCGTGCAGCCGCAGTCCGAGACGGTCTGGCGGCAGGCGAACAAGTATCGCGTGCCGCGGCTCGCGTTCATCAACAAGATGGATCGCGTCGGCGCCACCTTCTTCAAGTCCTACGGGCACATCCGCGACCGGTTGAAGGGCAACCCGGTGCCGATCCAGGTTCCGATCGGCGCGGAGGACAAGTTCGAGGGCGTGATCGATCTCGTGGCCATGCAGGCGGTCTACTGGGACGAGGCCTCGCAGGGCATGAAGTTCGAGAGGAAGCCCATTCCGGCGGAGCTCGCCGCCGAGGCGAAGGAGTGGCACGACAAGATGGTCGAGGCCGCTGCCGAAGCCAACGAAGAGCTGATGAACAAATACCTCGAGACCAACGAGCTTACGGTCGATGAGATCAAGAAGGGCCTGCGCCTGCGCACCATCGCGAACGAGATCGTGCCGATGCTGTGCGGCACGGCGTTCAAGAACAAGGGCGTGCAGGCGATGCTGGATGCCGTGATCGACTATCTGCCTTCGCCGGTCGACATTCCGCCGGTCAAGGGCGAGAACGAGAAGGGCGAGCCGGAGTTCCGCAAGCCGGGCGACGAGGAGCCGTTCGCCGCGCTGGCGTTCAAGATCATGACCGACCCCTTCGTCGGCCAGCTGTCGTTCATCCGCGTGTACTCCGGAGTGCTGGCCTCGGGCGACACGGTGCTCACCTCGATGCGCGGCAAGAAGGAGCGCATCGGGCGCCTGCTGCAGATGCATGCCAACGAGCGCAAGGAAATCAAGGAGGTGCGCGCCGGCGACATCGCGGCGGTCGTCGGCCTGAAGGACGTCGTCACCGGGGAGACCATCTGCGACGTGAAGAAGGCCATCACGCTCGAGCGCATGGAGTTCCCCGAGCCGGTGATCTCCCAGGCGGTGGAGCCGAAGACCAAGGTCGACCAGGAGAAGATGGGCGTGGCGCTCGGGCGCCTGGCGCAGGAAGACCCGTCCTTCCGCGTGCGCACCGACGAGGAGTCGGGGCAGACCATCATCTCGGGCATGGGCGAGCTGCACCTGGAGATCATCGTCGACCGCATGAAGCGCGAGTTCGGCGTCGAGGCCTCGGTCGGCAAGCCGCAGGTGGCCTACCGCGAGACCTTCAAGAAATCGCTCGAGTCCGAGGGCAAGTTCGTCAAGCAGTCGGGCGGCCGCGGCCAGTACGGCCACGTGTGGCTCAAGCTCGAGCCGCAGCCCGTGGGCAAGGGCTACGAGTTCGTCGACGCCATCAAGGGCGGCAGGGTGCCGCGCGAATACATTCCCGCGGTCGAGAAGGGCGTGAAGGAAGCGCTGCAGGAAGGCGTGCTCGCCGGCTACCCGGTGGTGGATGCCAAGGTGACCCTGTTCGACGGCTCCTACCATGAGGTGGACTCGAACGAGAACGCGTTCAAGATGGCGGCGATCTTCGCCTTCAAGGATGGCATGCGCGCGGGTACGCCCACGCTGCTCGAGCCGATCATGGCGGTCGAGGTCGAGACGCCCGAGGAGAAGATGGGCGACGTGATGGGCGACCTGTCGTCGCGCCGCGGCGTCATCCAGGGCATGGAGGACCTTCCCGGCGGCAAGGCGATCAAGGCCGAGGTTCCGCTGGGCGAGATGTTCGGCTACTCGACCACGCTGCGCTCGCTCACGCAGGGCCGCGCCACCTACACGATGGAATTCAAGCACTACGCCGAGGCGCCGAAGAGCGTCGCCGAGGCGGTCATCAGCGCCAAGACCAAGTAACCGGAATAATCAGGAAACAACATGGCCAAGGCCAAATTCGAGCGCACCAAACCGCACGTGAACGTGGGCACGATCGGGCACGTGGACCACGGCAAGACGACGTTGACGGCGGCGATCACGGAGATCCAGGCGGCGAAGGGTCTGGCGCAGTTCGTGGCGTTCGACCAGATCGACAAGGCGCCGGAGGAGCGCGAGCGTGGCATCACGATCGCGACGGCGCACGTGGAGTACGAGAGCGACAAGCGGCACTACGCCCACGTGGACTGCCCGGGGCACGCCGACTACGTGAAGAACATGATCACGGGTGCGGCCCAGATGGATGGGGCGATCCTGGTGGTGAGCGCGGCGGATGGGCCGATGCCGCAGACCCGGGAGCACATCCTGCTGGCCAAGCAGGTGAACGTGCCCTACATCGTGGTGTTCATGAACAAGGTGGATATGGTGGACGACCCGGAGCTGCTGGAGCTGGTGGAGCTGGAGGTGCGCGAGCTGCTCTCCAGCTACGACTTCCCGGGGGACGACACGCCGATCATCAAGGGCTCGGCGCTGAAGGCGCTGGAGTCGGGCGATCCGGACAGCGAGCACGGGAAGAAGATCGGCGAGCTGATGGACGCTCTCGACAGCTACATCCCGCAGCCCAAGCGGGAGG